>JACZYA010000107.1 GCA_022571295.1 Acidobacteriota bacterium
ACGACAAAAAAGTGGGCGATACCATCACGACCGGGGCCGACGGGATTTGCAATACGACTGCGGCAAGTGGAGACGACCAGGATATCCCGGTAGGCCAAGGCAATCCTGGGGCCATTTGTGTAACGCAGGGTCCAAACGGCGAACGCCACACGGAGCCCGGCGGCGACGACGTGCAAAACAGTTTTGGGGGTGCCGTAGCGGTTTTGTCCTACGGCAACACCGGTAAGAAAGACCAGTGCCAGACTTGCTACTGCAATCAGGTTGCGGGTGATCGGTCTCATGCTTTTCTCCTCATGTTTTTCGCTATTGATTTGGTGGAGGCCTCCTGCAGCTACACTTTACTGTCGTCCCCCTCTTACGCAGTCAGCATAGCCCGAGCGGCGTCCGGAGGGCGAGAGGAAAATCAAACCCCGGCAGCCAGTCCACAAAGTCCGTCAAGCGAGCTGGAAGCCTTCGATGTCGAGGATGGAGCCGGTGCGCTTGGCCTTGGGCTTGAGGACGACTTTGACGCGGGCGCCGATGCGCACCTGCTCGGGAGACGTGACCCGAAGCAAGCGGTGCAGCATAGTGGTGGTGGCGCCGTCGAGCTTGACCAGCGCCAGCGCCACGGGCTCAGCCAGGCGATTGGCGTCGCGGTCGTAGGCGCTGAAGGTAAAACTGACCAGCGTGCCCTCCGGTGAAACTTTTACTTCCTCGGTCAGCTCCGCGAAGCAGCGCTCGCAGAAGGCCCGGGCGGGGACGTAAACCTGTTTGCAAGCCGCGCAGCGGGTCCCGACTAGCTCGCCCCGTTCTTTCAGGGCTTGGAAGAAGATCTGGCCGCCGAGGCCGGCGGTGTAACGCGATTCGAGCGGAATCCCGCCGCGCCAGACGTGCGTCTCGACGTTCTTGGGAGTCTTCATCGGCGCTTCCTGGACTTGGATTTCTTCGCTTTGGCCTTGAAGGGCTTTTTCGCCGTACGCTTGGCGGCAGGCGCTTTGCCTTTGATTGGCTCAAAGTAGGCGATGTCGGTGATGCTGCCGGTGCGCTGCTGGGCGGGCTTCCAAACCGCGCGCACTTTCATGCCGATGCGCACGGCCTTGGGGCTAACGTTGCCCAGCACGTGCAGGATGCCCATGCCTTTGGAGGCGCCGTCAATTTCGATCACGGCGGGGATTTCCGGCTTCTTCAGGCGGCGCACGTCCCAGGAAACGTAGCTGAGCGAGAAGGTGTTGACGGTTCCGGTGTCTTTGACCACCACCCAGGCGTGCGTGGGCCCGAAGCAGCGCTCGCAAAACATGCGCGGCGGAATCATGATGCGCTGGCAGTTGTTGCAGCGGCGGGCGATCAGGCGGCCGTTTTTCAGCTCTTCCAGATAGCGGCCAATGGCCTGGCCGGTGTCCCAGGCGTACTGAATCCGGGGGACGTAGGTGGTGGTGAAGACGCGGCCTTTTTTGAGATCGGCCGAGCGGACCGGCGTGCCGCGAACATTTGTGGGTTGCCCGGCCATGGTTAGTTGACCCCCATCACAACCACGGTTCCCACCTGCATCAGGTCGCCCCAGGCTTGCGCCACGCCGCGCCGGGGTCGGCCGGGAACCTGGCGCGGGCCGGCTTCGCCGCGCAATTGCCAGAAGAGTTCGCACAGCTTCATCATGCCGGCGGCGGCGATGGGATTGCCCACGCCCAGCAAGCCGCCGGAGGGGCAGGTGGGCAGGTCGCCGTCGCGGTCGAAGACGCCGTCGGCGAGCAGCCGGGGGGCTTGGCCCTTGGGGGCAAGTTGCAGCCCTTCCAGGTGGTGGAGTTCTTTGTAGGCGAAGGGGTCGTAAGGCTCGGCGAGGTTGATTTCCTTGCGCGGCTCGCGGATGCCGGCCATGCGGTAGGCCATCCAGGCAGCTTTCTCGACGTAGTCAGGGTAGTAGAGGTCGCGGTTGGTCCAGTAGGCGGAGTCGAGGCACCAGCCCACGCCCTGAACCCAGACCGGCTTGTTGGTCACGCGCTTGGCCACCTCTTCCGAGGCCAGCAGGACGGCGGCGGCGCCGTCGCTGGTGGGGCTGACCATCAGGCGGTGGACCGGCCAGGCCATGATTTCCGAAGCCAGCACGTCTTTCACGGTCAGTTCCGCGCCCAACTGCGCCGAGGGGTGGCCGAGGGCGTTGCGCTTGTTCTTGACCGAAACCTTGGCGATGTCTTCGACGCTGTAGCCGTGGACCGACATATAGCGGTTCATCTCCAGCGCAAAAATCCAGAGCAGGTTGGGCTTGAGCGGCTGCTCGGTGATGTTGTCGAAGATGGTGAGGAAGGCGGCCTGCGGGTGGGGCAGGCAAGTGGACATTTTTTCTTCGCAGACCACCAGCGCGGTGTCGAACAGGCCGGAGGCAATGTGGAACCAGCCCTGCGCCAGGGCATAGACGCCGGTGCCGCCGCCGACGTAGCAGCGCAGGTAGGGTTTCTTCCAGGCGCCGCAGCCGTCGGAGAGGTATTCGCCGTTCATGTGGACGCCGTCGAAGGCGTCGGGGGCGGTGCCCTCCACCACGCAGTCAACTTGGTCGAGCTTCATCTCGGCGGAGTCGAGCGCGGCTTTGGCGGCCAGCCACGACAACTCCTTGGGCGTCTCCAGGGCGCGGTGGATGAACTTGGTCATGCCCGCCCCGACTACGGCTACTCGTCTCATTCCCACGGTTTCTGCTCCGAACTCAAGATTGCCACCGCGCCGCTGGTGGTGGGCACGCCGCGCCACGACTGTGCCAAGCCCATCTTGGCGCCGGGCAGTTGCCGCGGACCGGCTTGGCCGCGGAGTTGCAGCACCAACTCCACAATGCGGTAGAGGCCCGAGGCTTCCAGTGTCCAGCCCAGGCCCAGGCAGCCGCCGGAGACGTTCACCGGAGTTTTTCCGTCGGGCCGGGTGAGCCCCTGTTCGAGGGCGCGGCCAGCTTCGCCCGGCCGGTTGGGATAGAGGCCGAGCGCGATCAGGTGCTGCAATTCTTTGTAGGCGTAAGTGTCGTCCACTTCAAAGAAATCAATCTCGCGCGCTGGGTTCGTGATGCCGGCCATGCGGTAGGCCATCTGCGCGGCGATGCGCGTGTATTCGGCGTGGACCCAGTCGCGCGATTCCAGCGTGGGGCTGTCGTTGGCAAAGCCGATGCCGCGCACCCAAAGCGGCTGCGAGGCGGCGGCGCGCGCTTTGTCGTCACTGGCCAGGACGACCACCACGCAGCCGTCGGCGGTCTGCGCCATTTCGGTTTCGCGCAGGGGGTAGTGGGCATAAGGGCCGGCGGCAGTGTCGTCGGCGGTCAGGCGGGCGGGATAGGCAGCCAGCGGGTTGCGCAGGGCGTTGGTGCGGTTCTTGGCCGCGACCTGGGAGACCTGCTGCGGGGTGATGCCGGTCTCGTGCAGAAAGAGGTTCATCTCCAGCCCGGCGAGCGCGTGCGGGTTGAAGCCCAGGGGGCGGTTGAAGATGGGGTCCACGGCGTAGTCGAGAATCCAATCAGGGGTGAGGATGTTGGAGGCTTTGCTGTGGGCCTCGACCGCCACCACTTCGACCAGCCCGGACTTGATCTGCATGACCGCGTCGGCGATGCCGTGCAGGCCATCCTGCGTCAGCGTGTGCATGGGCTTCTGCACCGCACCCAACTGGTCGGGGGTGTACTCGTCGAAGATGGAGAGGCCCGTGTTGAGGTCTTCGGCGCAGGTGACGAAGGATTCGACCTCGGCGGCGTCGATGCCGGCGTCGAAGTAGGCCCGCTGCGCCGCCTCGAACATGAGTTCCTTGAAGGAAGAGTAGGGCGTGGTGGGTTGGGCGGCGGTGTAGCCGATGCCGATGATGCCGACGCGTCCGTTCATGGAGTGTTGAGTGGCACGCTGATCCGACCTTCTGAGGTTTTGGAAGGTCATCCTCTCAGCGTGGGGGTGAAACGTTAGTCCAAAACCGCTGAGGGGTCAAGTGAGGTTGGTTGAGTGGTTAATTAGTTGATTGGTTCATCAGTTTTTTTGGTTGATCGGGAGCCGCCAGCGCGCGTTGACTTGCCTGCGGGCGCGGCCTAAGATGGCGGTCTATCGGGGCGTCCTAACCATAGATTGGCCAAACAGTTTCGCACTATCGCGTCGGCCATGCGGGCAGGATGCCTGTGGGTCAGCTGTGTAAGAGAGCATCGAGGGTTTCTTAGATGACGATTACGGTCAGAGTCGGCAGCGTTGCACCTGACTTTGTATATACACCCGCGCAAGGTGAGCAGAAGCACCTAGCACAACTCTGGGCCGAGGGGCCTGCGCTGGTGCTCTGGCTGCGTCACTTTGGGTGACAATTCTATGCAGAAATACTCACGCAGTTGCGTGAGAGGCTGACGCAATTTGAGGCGCTCGGGGTACGCTTGGCCTGCGTGGTGCAAGGCACAGCCGAGGAGGCAGCGCGATTCTGCGGCAGGCATGGGCTGGAACGGATTTGCATTCCTGACCCGGATAAAGAGAGCTATCGGCTCATAGGTCTAGGCAGGACTTCCTGGAGAAACATCCTCTTCGCTTCCGAAGCCTTGCGCAGGAGGCGGGTGAAGGCGAAGGAGGCTGGCTGCCAGAATAGCTTGGGCGGTACCTTCCAAAAGCATAGTGACGTCCGGCAATTGTCGGGAGCAGCACTGATCGCCCAGGGCGGCGAAATCCTGTGGCTGCACCGTGGAACGCATACCGGCGACCTACCATCCGCAGATGAACTGCTCAAGGTAGTGAGAGATCGAGTCGGGACGTAGCCAGGTTTGACAGCCTCCGCCCTCCGACCCCCCGCTTCCAAGACCTCCTCCGCCGCCTGAACTTCCCCCCGTAAAGAACACAAGACAAGCTCCGTACGCCTAGCGTGCGTTGACTTGCCTGCGGGCGCGGCCTAAGATGGCGCGCATCGGTCGGAAGATTTTTCCGCAGCTAAGGGCGGCGGCGAGAAACCCGATTCAAAGGAGCACAACATGGGAAAGTTAACTTTCTGGATTGCGGTGACAGCACTCCTCAGTCTTAGCGCCGGGGCCGGGGCGATTGTGGCGCAAGAGGCAGAGCCGGCGCCGGCGGTGGGGCCGTCGCAAGAGGTGTTGCGGATGTGGAACAACGTGTGCGGCAAGCTGGTTACGATGGCCGAGGATTTCCCCGAAGACAAATACGACTACCGGCCCACGCCTGAGGTGTGGACGTTTGCCGAGATGCTGTTGCACATCGCCGGGTCGAACTACCTCTTTATTGATACCGCGCGAGGTCAAAAGATGGGGGAGGAAGACCTCTCGCGGGAAAAATACGCGACCAAGGCTGAGGTGGTGGCGATTCTGAAGAAATCAGTAGAGGAAGGCGCCGCGCTCATCCAGCAGGCGGGTGATGAGGGCATGGCACAACCGATCAAGTTCCCCTTCGGCAACCGGATGATCAGCCAGCAGGGCTTTTGGATGGCGCAAGTGGAGCACGCCGGGGAGCACTACGGCAACCTGGTGGTGTACTACCGCCTCAACGGCATCGTGCCGCCGGCCTCTCGGGGGGGGAGTAACTGACTGGTTGATCGGGTGAATAGGGGAGGGGTGAAAAGATCTATTAGTGGCCTAACCTAGTTGTGGTTATGGTGCTCCGAGACGGCGGTTCAGTGCGGGTGCTCCACCAGTTGCTAGGCGATCTCTCATGCGAGCGGTTTGTAGGGTAGTGGGATTTCTTGAAAATGAGAAGCTCACGCTGAGCCCCGCGGCACCTGCCACGGGGCGCTTGTGCCGCTTTCCCGCCCGGCGGCCTGCCTGCGGTAGGCAGGCAGGTGCCCCGTTGGAAAGAGCGGGACAGGCCGCCGGTCTCAGCGGTAAATCAACATTGTAAAATTGACCCACTACCTTTTGTTGATCGGTGCGCTAGCGGGAGAGGCTGGCGTGGATGGTTTCCAGCCAGCGCTCGGCCGGGATGAAACCGGAGCCCCACGAGGACCATTCCTCGGGCAGGCCTTCGGCCTTGATTTCCTCTAAGCTTTTGCCGGCGGCCATGGCCTCGCGCACGATGTTGGTGGTCTCAACCAGCATGCGATGGTAGGTCTTGAGGTCGTCGAGGGTGGAGACCGGGCCGTGCCCCGGGATGATCTTCACGTCGGCGGGCAGCTTCTTGATTACGGTGGCAATATTTTTCGTCAGGCCTTCGACATCGCCGCCACTGCCCAGGTCAACAAAAGGGAAGCGGCCGGAGAAGAAGTCGTCGCCCATGTGGACAACGTTGGAGCCGGTGAAGAAGATGACAGTGTCGCCGTCGGTGTGGCCGCGCGGGAAGTGGACAGCCTTGATTTCCTCTCCGTTGAAGTGGACGGAGACGGAATGGTCGAAGGTGATGACCGGCCAGGCTTCTTTGGGCGCGGCGGGGACGTCGCGGCCCAGTAGGTGCTGGTCGGTGGCGAGGCGCTTGCGGACGTTGGTGTGGGCGATGATGGGAGCCTCGGGGCCGAAGACCTGGTTGCCTCCGGTGTGGTCGCCGTGCCAGTGGGTGTTGAGGATGAATTTGAGCTCGCCGCCGCCCACTTCTTTCAGCGCGGCGCGAATCTTGTCGGCCAGCGGAGCGAACTTGTCGTCCACGATCAGAACTCCATCCGAGCCGATCGAGACGCCGATGTTGCCGCCGGTGCCGTTGAGCATGTAGATATTGCCGCGGACGTGGGTGGCTTTGATTTCGACGTTGGAGAAGTCCCGCTGCTGGGCGGTTGCCAGACCCGCGCCGAGAATCAGAAGACACGCGAGTGTCACCAAGGAAAGTTGCTTCATCAGTTGTCTCCTTTTGAAAATGCGATCAGCACCGCCAACACGGTGGCACGAGCGAAAGCCGAAAGGAAAGTTTCGCCCTTCTTCCTAATCGTTCGCTCCAACTGTGTGGCCCCCAAAACGCTCACTTTGAATGGGTCAGAGCTTATGCCGGTGGGGTTGCGGCAGTCAAGCGTCTGCGGGAACCGGCGCGAGCATCGATTTTAGGAGGCGAAAATCTCTATGGAGAGTAAGATGGTTGCCCGCGACATCCGATAAGGTTAGCAGGAGGACTACCAAGTGTCTGATCGTTCTTCCCGACCACACGCCGGCCCCAGAGCGTCAACCGACCAGCCGTCGATTCCCGAGCCGTCCTACGCGGAGCGGGCGCGCACCCTGGTGCACCTCGGTCGCATTGGCAGCCTCTCGACTCTTTCCCAGAAGCGGCCGGGCTGGCCGTTCGGTTCGGTGATGCCCTACGGGTTGGACTCGCTCGGGCGGCCGAATTTTCTTATCAGCACCATGGCCATGCACACCCAGAATATCCTGGGTGACTCCCGCGCCGGCCTGCTGGTGACGCAGCCCGACGCCAGCGGCGATGCGCTGGGCGCATCTCGGGTCACGCTCATGGGGGAGATCAGCAAGGTTCCCGAGGAAGAACGGGAGCAGGTGCGAGGGCTCTATCTGGCGAGCTACGAGAACGCCAGTTATTGGGTGGACTTCCAGGACTTTGCCTTTTACCGCATGGAGGTTGTGGACGTCTATTACGTGGGCGGTTTTGGCGTGATGGGTTGGGTGGCGGCGGATGACTACCGCCGGGCCGAACCCGACCCGCTGGCCGACGCCGCGCCCGGCATCATCACGCACATGAACGCCGACCACGCCGACGCGTTGGTTCTGCTGGCGCGGCGCTTTGCCGATGCTGATGCCAAAGACGCGGAGGAAGCCACCATGACGGCCGTTGATCGCCTCGGCTTTCACCTGCGGTTGAAAACAGGCGACCGCATGCACGGCGTCCGCATCGCGTTCACCCGCGAAGTGAGAAGCGCAGAAGAAACGCGAACGGTTTTGGTTGAGATGGTCAAGCAGGCGCGGCAACCGGCTTGATCGCAACCCGCCGCCTGCGCCCTGCGGCTCAGGTGCGGAGGCTTGGGTTACGGGCGGCGAGTTGAGCGGCGCGCTCAAGGGCGCGCGGCAGGAGCTGCTCACCCGGTACGACTTCTTCCACCAAGCCGAGGTCGGCTGCGCGCTGAGCAGTGAGGGCCTTGCCTTGCAGCAGCAGCTCAAGCGTGCGGGCGCGGCCCAGCAACTGCGGCAGGCGCTGCGTGCCGCCCCAACCGGTCAGAATTCCCAGCGTGGCTCCCGGATGGCGGAAGACTGTGTCGGGCGTTGCCAAGCGCACCCAGCAGGCCAGCGCCAAGTCCCAGCCGCCGCCCAGACAGTGGCCGGAGATGGCCGCCACCACCGGCTTGGGGCCGCGAGCGATTTTCTCAAACAGCAGTTGCCCGCGGCGCGCGAAGGGCAGGGCGGTGACGCCAGTGAGCGCGCCCACTTCAGCAATGTCCGCTCCGGTGGCAAAGCACTGCGGGCTGCCGTGAATGACAATGGCTTGGCAGCGGGCGTCGGCGAAGAGTCGGTCGATTTCGCGGTCGAGTTCTTCCAGCAGGGAAGTGGCGAGGCGGGGGAAGCCGTCGGGGCCGGTGAGCTCGACGCGCGTTACGCTGTCTTGCCGGTGGAGGCGAAGGGAGGAAGCCACGGGCAGTTGGTTCTCCGTCCGACGGCGCTACTGTTTGGCCGCCGCGCGGACGAAGTCGATGATTTCCTGGGTGGGGGTGCCGGGCTGGAAAATTTTCGCCACGCCCTGTTTCTTCAGCTCCGGGATGTCGGCGTCGGGAATGGTGCCGCCGGCGACGACTGTGACCTGGTCGGCGATGCCTTTCTCGCGCAGCAGGTTCATCAGCCGGGGCAGGATGACCATGTGGGCGCCGGAGAGAATCGAGAGGCCGATTACGTCCGCGTCTTCCTGCAGGGCGGTGTTGGCGATCTGCTCCGGGGATTGGCGCAGGCCGGTGTAGATGACCTCCATGCCGGCGTCGCGCAGCGCCCGGGCGATGATTTTGGCGCCGCGGTCGTGCCCGTCCAAGCCGGGCTTGGCAATCACCACTCTGATTTTCCGCTCTCCCATCGTTTCTCTGTGTCTCCGTGTCCTCTGTGGTGTTCTTTTTTAGAGAACAAACCGCCGAAGGCCGTTCTTTAACACTTCGACATGAAAGTTAATCAAGAGCCCAATCTTGCAGCCTGATAACCGCAGATAAGTTAGCATAATTGCTTCGTGGATGGGCGCCAACGATTCGACAGCTTTTAATTCCAGAACTACTCTGCCCTCGACAAGAAAATCAAGGCGGTAGCCGCAATCGAGTTTGACCTCCTTGTACACAACCGGCAGAGGTTTCTGACGCTCGAACTTGATGTTACGAAGAGTCAGTTCACGCGTGAGGCATTCTTCATAGGCAGATTCGAGCAGGCCAGGGCCGAGAACCCGGTGGACTTCAATGGCGGCCCCGATGATCTCGTGGGTGAGCTGATTGTCAGTCATGACTCACCACAGAGACGCAGAGAACGCAGAGAAGGAACAATCATTAGGGGCTGTGCGGAAGCAGGATGTGAATGCTGTACCGAACAGGCTCGGTTCCGATCAACCAAAACTCAAGATTCAACTTTTTCCGAACATTGTGGGGCACCTGCCGGACAAGCCGTACGAATTTTTCGTGGATGGGTAGAGCGATTACGTACTTCGTATTTTGATCTCTCATTCGTAGGAGAACTTGGCCAAGCGCTGTGAGAAAGAAATTACGAAACATTTCTGGTCTTGAGGCTTCGCCTTTCGCTTCCACGATTATTGCACCCTCATTACTGGAACCTTCTATATCAGGTCCTTTCCCTCGGGGCGAAGTCTTCTTGACCGAATACCTGTCCTTTCTCAATTGGCGATAGACTAGCTCTTCAGGGATTCCGGTATTCTCTGTGTATTCCAAATCGACAAGTTGGCCACTTCGTATGACGCTAGCCGAGAACAACTCCTCTATCAAAAACTTGCTGCTCATCGCTTTTCTCTGCGACCTCTGCGTCTCTGCGGTGAGAGACCTCTAGGTGATGGCGACTTCTTCGTAGGTGCCGAAGACTTCGCGCAGGGTGTCGCTGATTTCCCCCAGGGTGGTGTAGGCGCGCACGGCCTCGAGCATGCAGGGCATGGTGTTCTTGTCGCTGCGGGCGGCGGCGGCCAGGTCTTTCAGAGTTTGGCTGACGCGGCGGTTGTCGCGCGTGCGGCGCAACTCATCTAACTGTTTTTTCCGCTGGTCGCCTAGCTGGTCGGGGATTTGCAGGATTTCGATTGATTTCTCTTTCTCCGCCACGTAGTCGTTGACGCCGACGACGATTTTCTCTTTGCGGTCCACCGCCTGCTGGTAGCGGTAGGACGCTTCCGCAATCTCGCGCTGCGGGAAGCCGCGCTCGATGGCCGGCACCATCCCGCCCAGGGCGTCAATCTTCTCAAAGTAGTCCAAGCAGCCCTGTTCCATTTCGTTGGTGAACCGTTCGACGAAATAGGACCCGCCCAGCGGGTCGGCGGTGTGGGTGACGCCACTCTCGTGCGCGATGACCTGCTGGGTGCGGAGCGCCAGGGTGGCGGCGAACTCGGTGGGCAGCGCCCAGGCTTCGTCCAGGGAGTTGGTGTGCAGCGACTGGGTTCCGCCCAGCACCGCCGCCAGCGCTTGAATGGTGGTGCGCACGACGTTGTTGTAGGGCTGTTGGGCGGTGAGGG
>JACZYA010000108.1 GCA_022571295.1 Acidobacteriota bacterium
GCCCACCACACCCCTTGGGGAAGAGCCCACCACACCCCTTGGGGAAGAGCCCACCACACCCCTTGGGGAAGAGCCCACCCCCCATCAGAATCCGCTCCAACCTCCGCTTCCAACCCCTCCCCCGCCGGATGAACTTCCCTGAGAATTAAACAATGGTTGAATGGTTGATTGGTTAATTGGGAATGGGGATCAGGAGGCGGGGGCGGCAGGCAGGTTGAGCAGCACCATAACTACGCTCCAGAGGATGACCAGGGCCGAGCCCCAGCCCATCAGGCCGACCCGAAAGCGGGCCGCCGCCGTGACCGGTCGACGGGCGCTGACCAGACGACCCAGCACCAGTCCGCTCACCAGCCCGCCCAGGTGAGCGGCGTTGTCGGCGCCCAGGAAAAGCCCAATGATGAAGATATAAATGGCCCAGCGCACCAGCGAGGTTCGGTATTCACTGGCAAAACCGGAGCGCTGGGTGATGTAGCCGATCAAGACACCGATCAGCCCGAAGATGGAGCCGGAGCTGCCCACGCTGATCACCACCAGGGGGTACCACAGGGCGCTGGCCACGAAGCCCAGCACGCCGGTGGCGAGATAGAGAAACAAGAAGCGCGCCGAGCCGAACAGCTCTTCCACCTGCGGCCCCACCTGCCAGAGCACAAAAGAGTTGAAGCCGAAATGAATCACCCCGCCGTGGAGAAAAATCGGCATCACCAGGCGCCAGTATTCGTGCAGATAAAAGATCCGGCCGCCGTGCTTGGCGCCCAGCAGGAACAGCACCCGGTTGTCCAACTGGTTGAACAGCCCGCCGGTCCCGCCGCCCCCCTGCACGGTGATGAGCCAAGCCACGATCAGGAAAAGCAGGTTGGCGAACAGGAGCACGTAGGTAACCGGGTTCTGATCCGGGATCACGGACAGCGAGAGGCGCTTGAAGACCGAGAACGACACCGCCGACTGGCTGGTGCCGCAGCTCGAGCAGACCTTTTCCAGCGCGCCCACCAGCCGCCCGCAGTTGAAGCAGACGCGCGGCTTCGGCTCTTGGCGGAAGGTCTGCTGCAAAACGCCTCGGAGGCGTTCCCGGTAGCGGTTTAACTTCCAGCGCCAGTGTGGAGGAAGCATCGGTGAGTTGGTTGCCCTTGTGCTTTCGTCAGTAGTGGGTCAGTTTGAAAGATTACCCAACGATCGACATCATTCCCAGTCGGCTCTAGAGATTCTATCTTTATCTTTGTGTCCATGCTGAATATTTTATTCTTGGGTACAGGCTCTTCTCAACTAAAAGCAATCCGGGTAGCGGGTCAGTCAAACCGACCCACTGCCTTTTCGTCCGCTTGCTTGCCAGCGGGGGCAGGCGGCTCTTATAATACACGAAATTTTTTGCCTGGTTGAAGTGAGGGGGGCTCGAGCTGAAGCTATCGGCAACGCAGGCAGTGAGCCGAACCGGGGAAGGCCGGTCTTCCCTGACGCTGGCGTTGTTGGGAGTGGTGCTGCTGGTCAGCGCAGTGGGCTGCCGCCGCAAGGTGCCCGCGCCTCCGCCCATCGTCCCGGTTGAGGGCGAGGAGCAAATCGGGCTGGCTTCCTGGTACGGCGTTCCCTTCCACGGCCGCCGCGCCGCCAACGGCGAAATCTACGACATGGATGCCCCGACCGCCGCCCACCGCACCCTGCCGTTCGACACCTGGGTCCGGGTCACCAACCTGGAAAACAATCGCTTCACCACCGTGCGCATCACCGACCGGGGGCCATTCATTCGGGGACGCATTATTGATTTGTCCCGCGCCGCCGCCAAAGCCATTGATATGATCGGCTCGGGGACGGCGCTGGTGCGGCTGGAGATTGTGGAGGACCCGGTGGCGGCCAGCGACCCCGCACTCTACGCCGTGCAGGTGGGATCGTTCCTGGTGCCCGAAAACGCCCGAGACTTGCAGAAATTGCTGGAGCGCAAATTCCAGCATGTGGCCATCCAGACCTACGAAGCGCCCGATGGGTTTTACTACCGGGTGCTGGTGGGGCGCAGCGTCACGCTCGACGACGCGGAAGCGCTGGCCGAGCGCTTGCTCCGGCAGCTCGACATTGTCAACGCGTTGGTGGTACGCCTGAACTAAGGGGGATGCGGAATGGCGCCGGACTGCCTCTTCTGCCGGATTATCAAGAAGGAAATCCCGTCAAAGTTCGTCCACGAGGACGAGCATGCCATCGCTTTCGAGGACCTCAACCCGCAGGCGCCGGTGCACCTTCTGATTGTTCCGCGCAAGCACATCGCCGGGCTGAACGATGCCGGAGAGGACGACGCCGCGTTGCTGGGCCATTTGCAGTTGGTGGCGGCGCAGTTGGCGCAGGCGCGCGGCATCGCCGAGTCCGGCTACCGCACCGTCTTCAACACCGGACGGGGCGCGGGCCAGTCGGTCTTTCATCTTCATCTGCACCTGCTGGGCGGGCGCGGGATGCGTTGGCCGCCGGGCTAGGGGCTGGACGTTTGCTCGCGGATGCAGAGGATGGTCTGGTGGGGGTCGAGCAGCACCTGATCGGGGCGTTGGCTGACGGGAAAGCGGAACTCGACTTCGGCACCGGCCACCAGCACGCGCCCCAGCGCCTGGAGACGATCCCCGAAGCGGGCGTAGACCGGGACCGGCATGGTGAACAGGTCTGAGACGTCGGCGGGGTCGATCAAGCCTTCCACCCAGAACTTGCCGGCGGCGTCGCTTGCCTGCCTAGCTTCTGCGGGACGAAGGCTCCACTCCAGCCGGTAGCGAGGAATACCGGTTCCGCGCACCCACTGGTCGAAGAACCAGTCCAGCCGCCCGTTCTCTTCCGCGTCGGCGTAAGCGGGCAGGCGCCGCTCGAAAGCCTGCTGGAAGTCGGCCGTGGTCAGTGCGTGGCCCCCGCCGCGCGCGGCGAAGTGCCGCAAGGCGTCGAAGAAAAGTTTGTCCGACCCGGTTTCAGGGTCGCGCAGCAGCTCCCGCAGCATGTGGATTACCCACGGGCCTTTGGAGTACACGAGGTCGGCATAGCCGCTGGGCCGGCGGGAGGAGCTCAGGCGCACCCCCAGCGTCAGCGCTCCCACGCTGTCCAGCGTTTCCTCCCCTTCTTCGGTCTGGAGCAGGTCTTCCCGATAGCGCCGCAGCCATTCCTGCACCAGCGCGGAGCCGTCGGGTTGTTGCTCGAGGTAGAGCAGAGCCGAGTAGCTGGCCAGGGCTTCGATCAGCCAGGAGTCCCGGTAGGTGGCGACCGGGACCCGATTGCCCCACCACTGATGCGCAGTTTCGTGCGGGGAGACCAACTGGCTGAAGAGTTGGCCGCTGCGCTCGTCCAGCCCCACGCGCGCGTGGTCGGCAGGGGACAAGAAAGTGTAGGTGGGCAAGTAGAGCAGCCCCGGAAAGCCCTGCGCAAAGTTGCCGGGAATCTGGGAGACGTTCAGTTGGCGGTAGGGGAAGGGGCCAAAGAGTTGGGAGAAATAGGTAATGGCATGGGCGACGTCGCCGGCCACCTGGTCGGCCAGCGCGCTGGGCGGACCCAGAGGAGGAGGGTCGGAGTTGGGCGTCGGTTGGGCGGGATTGTCTGTGGGCGTTTCGATCTCCGTCTCCTCGGTATCGGTACTCGGCGACGCCGCAGCCGCTCGGGCGAGCCGAGGTTCGAGCAGCCGATTGGCATAGACGGCCACGCGATGCGCGCCCGCTTGTTTTTCGCGGACTTCGTAGTTCCCCAGGTTGAAGCCGGCCAGGGGCACCGGCACCTCGGTCACCCACAAGGCCTCGCGCCACCGGCCTTGCTCGCGGATTTCCGGGCGGGTGCCGGTGGCGACCAGTTCAAGCTCGCGCGGGTAGCGGAAAGACATTTCGTAGTGGGACGGCCAGGGCGTGTCCAGGCTGGGATACCAGAGCCCGCGCGCGCCCACGTAGAGCACACCGTTGCCTACGTGGGAGATGACGCGGCCCCGGTAGCGAAATTCCAGGGTGCGACGCTCGCCACGCTGCAAAGGTTCCACCAGAACCACCAACACCGAGTCGTTGCCGCGCGTCAGCACTTGCTCGGAGGGCAGGCCGGCGTTTTGGAAGGTCTCCAGGGGACGGCCCTGGTCGGTCACTTCTTGAACGCGGAGAAAGCGGGAGAGCTGGAAAATCAAGGCGCGCGGGCCGGTCTCCAATGCCTCCAGCTCAACGCGGCAAATTCCTTCCAGGGTATTGTCGGGGTGGATGGTCGCCTCTATGCGGTAGCGGTGGACGCGCGCGGGCGGGCTGGGCGGGTCCCACGCCGGGAGGGCGAATGATGTCCACACATCGTAGTACTGCCGCCCTTCCTTCAACTTTGCTTGGCCCACCAGAATGGTTTCCGAGCGGCGCGCGTCGGCCACCAGATCGAAAATTCCCAGGCGCCGACCGAAAAGGCCGGCGTAAAAATAGGGCTTGGTGGGCGATTGCACGAAGTCCAGCAGAATTCGCATCGAATGCGGGCGGTGGAATTCGCGCAAGCGGGGTTCCCAGCGCTCGATCAACTCAAGGGAATACTGCGGCCGGCCGCGCCCGGAGCGGATTTGCCGCAGCCATTGGGCGGCGGTGTCGTCGGTGAAGCGGAAGTAGGCGCTGGAGAAGGTTTCGGTGAGAATGGGCGAGCCGGTGAACAGTGCCAGTTGCCGGCGCTCCACCTTGTTGGGCGGGAGCACCAGCACGTCGCCCTCGCCTTCGAACACCGCGCCCGTGATGCGGCCTTCCAGGGCTTCCAGGAACACCAGCCGTCCGTGGCGCAAGGTGAGGCGAATTCCGTCGTGCCGCAGGAAAACATCGCTGACGCGGAAGCTGAGCGGAGGGTCGAGCCCAAGCTGCTCCAGCCGCTCCAGCAGCGCCGCGCCTTTCCCGGTTGCCGCCGACGCCGGGGCGGCCAACGCTCCCATCAGAAAAAGTGTGAGCAGCAACTTCCTCATCGCTTCGACTGTAGAACAGCGCCGCCGCTGATGCAAGGTCGGTGCAGGAGCAGGCTTTCTTTGCTACCATCGTTTCGATGCGGGCCGGGCACCACGCGCGCTTTCTTCTCTTTGGGTCGGTTGTCTTATTTCTGCTGCTTGCCGCCGGAGGGGTGTGGCCGGTGGCGGCGGATGTGGTGGTGCTCAAGAGCGGTCGGCGCATCCAGGCCGTCAACGTGGAAGAACGCGACGGCAAGGTGTACTACGAGATCGAGCTGGGCCGCATCGGCATTCCCCGCCGCCTGGTCGAGCGCATCGAGCGCGGCGACTACGTCGCCCAGCCACCCAAAGTGGCAAAGGTGCCGGCGGCCGCAGACTTGGCGGCGCTCAACGATGCCGACGTCCTGCGGGTGGTGACCAATGGGACGGTTGACCGTGGCCTGCTTCTGCGTCTCGAACGCGAGGCCAGCGCCAGCGCTGCTTCCGGTGAGCCTCGCCACAGGCCGGGCGAGCGCGCCGCCGCCGCCCACGTGCAGATTTCGCAGCTCCACTCGCAGCAGGGAAATCCCCACGCCGCCGCCGACAGCCTCCGCCAAGCCCTGCGCTTCGCCCCCAACCATCCCAGCCTGCTGCTGCGGCTGGCGACGCTGGAAGTCCAACTGGAGCGCTACGACGCCGCGCTCACGCACCTGCGGCCGGTGGTGCGGGACTCGCGGCTGGCGTTCGAGGGCTACCGCTTGCAAGGCTGGGTGTACTACCGGAAGGAGGAGATGAACCGGGCGGTGGCGGCCTGGGAGCGGGCACTCCGGCTGCGTTCGGATTTTGAACTGGAAGCACAGCTCCGCCGAATCCGGCGCGAGGCCGATGCTTCCGGGGATTTCCGGCAGCAGGCCAGCGGGCATTTCCTGCTGCGCTACGAGGGGGGCATAGCCAAGCCGCCGCGGCTGGCGCGCACCGTCCTGCGGGCGCTCGACCGCATGTACGGCGACCTGTCGCACGAGTTCAACTTGGCACCGCGGGAAGCGATTGTAGTGCTGTTCTACCCCAACCAGGCCTTCTACGCTCTCACCGGCCTGCCGCCCGGCGTCCACGGCGCGTATGACGGGAAAATTCGCGTGCCGGTGGAGGGTTTGGTTTCGCTCACGCCCGCGCTGGAGCAGGTGCTGCGGCACGAGCTGGTGCACGCGTTTGTCTTTTTGAAGAGCCGGGGCCGCGCGCGTCGCTGGTTGCAGGAAGGACTGGCGCAGTGGCACGCGCGCCAGCGTCCGCAGCACGCGCCCTCCGCTTTCCGTTCGTTGTTCGAGCCGCGGGATGGCTCTGCGCTGGGGCGCATCGAGGCCGGCTTTGGCGGCGACTGGAACCAGGTCACCGCTGCCTACAGCGCCGCCTGGCTGGTGGTGGATACCTTGCAGCGCCGCTTCGGGCGCGGCGACATGGTGCAGATGCTGGACGCGCTGGCCGCCGGGCAGGGATCCGAGGCCGCGCTGCGCCGCGCCTATCGCCTTCGCCCCGCCGACCTCGACCGCCTGGTCTTCGACTCCCTCCGTTGAAAGTTGTCCGTCACATCGTCACCGAAGGCCCGGGGGCAGGGGCCCTTCGACTTTCCTCAAAACAGGCCACCGGGTTGGACTGAGAAAAAGCGGATGGCGAAGCAATGCAGAAGCTATGGGTGTCCAGCCCAGCGGCCCTCTCCGCTGGGCTAGCTTTGTCAGGGCAGGGCTTTAGCCGTGCCGAAAAGAGAGAAGAAAATATAGATGGGCTTTAGCCCCTGAGGTACAGGGCCTCAGCGGCTAAAGCCGTATTTTGCCCCTTGGGCAACGGCACGCTTGAAAGCGTGCCCTGACGGTGGATTCTCTTTGCGAGTGGTCTTTTACAGGGTTAGCAGGAGGGCGGCGAGGAGGGCAGCGCGCTCGGGCAGGCGGCGGACGACGACGAACTCGCCGGGGGTATGGGCACCGCCGCCCACACCGCCTAAACCGTCCAACGTGGGGATGCCCAGGGCGGCGGTGAAGTTGCCGTCGGAACCGCCGCCGGTGGACGATTCCTCTAATCGGAAGCCCAATTCCTTCGCCAGCCGCTGCGCCTGGCGAAAGAGGCGCGCCACCTGAGCGGTGCGTTCCAGCGGGGGGCGGTCCACCTCGCCGCGAATTTCCAGCCGCGCGCGCCGGTCAACCGGACGCAGCGCTCGCATTTGGCGCTCGATGCGGCGAGCATCGCGCTGGCGCGGAACCCGCACGTCAATCTGCGCCCGGGCCCAATCTGCGATTACGTTGCTGCGGGTGCCGCCTTCGACCACGTTGGCGTTGATGGTCAGGCCCTGCCGAGGCCGCGCCAGTCGCCGGATGCGGACAAGCTGCTCCGCCAACTCGGCGATGGCGTTGACGCCTTTCTCGGGCTCGATGCCGGAATGGGCCGCGCGGCCATGCACAATCAGCTCGAAGCTGCCCACGCCCTTGCGGGCGGTTTTCAGCGCACCCTGGATGCCGCTGGAAGGCTCCAGCACCAGCACGGCGTCGCTGCGGCGCGCCTCCCGCTCCAGCAGCGGGCGGCCGGCCACGCTGCCGGTCTCTTCGTCGCTGGTGAAGAGGAACACCAGTTTTTTCGCGGGTGCTTGATTCAGTTCCCGCAAAGCATCCACAGCGAAGAGCGCCTGCACCAGCCCGCTCTTCATATCCACCGTGCCGGGCCCGTAGGCGCGGCCGGCGCGGAGGCGGAAGGGCGCGCGCCGCAGCCAGCCCAACGGATAGACGGTGTCCAGATGGCCCAACACCAGTAGTTGATCTTGCGAGCGGCCCCGACCCAGGGAGAGTTCGGCGCGCAGGATGGGGCCGTGCTTGGCTTGCGGTAGCAGGCGCACACGCGCGCCTCGGCGGCGCCACTCCCCGGCCAGAAAACGCGCCAAGCGGGCGACGGCGGGCGGCTCGGTGGTGGGCGACTCCAACTCCACCAGCGCCCGCAGCAGGCGGACCATGGCCGGGCGGCGGCGTGCGAGGTGGCGCTGCATTTCTCGTAGGGGCAAGGAGGCGGTCATCAGGGGCGCATGCTAGCCGAGGTGAGAGCACCCGGCAAGGCCTCGCGATTTTCGCCAGCAGAGAAAGCCGACGATGCCCGTACGGGTATCGCCGCTACCAAGCAGAAGAGGTAGCGGCGAGCAAGCCGGGGCTTCCTCGCCGGTTTGTCCATCGGGGATGGCAGGCCTCAGCGATTTGGCGCGGGGCACGCTACTTCGTTTATAATCGTTGGCTTATGCTGTCCCAGGAGCCAGCGGAGTGAAATTCGGCAGCGACGAAATCCGGAAGATTCTCCCCCACCGGGAGCCTTTCCTGCTGGTGGACGAAGTGCTGGAGCTGGAGGAGAACAAGCGCATCGTCGCGGTCAAGCACGTGCTGGCCAGCGAGCCCTACTTCGCCGGGCATTTCCCCGGCGCGCCGGTGATGCCGGGGGTGCTGATTGTGGAGGCGATGGCGCAGGCGGGCGCGCTGCTGCTGCTGCGCGAAGTCCCCGACCGTGAGTCCAAGCTGGTCTTCTTCGCCGGCATCGACCGGGCGCGCTTCCGCCAGCCGGTGTTTCCCGGCGACGACTTGCGCCTGGAGTTGACGGTGCTTTCCCGGCGCGTCAACATCGCCAAGATGGACGGCAAAGCCTACGTGGGGGACAAACTGGTGGCCGAGGCCCAACTGCTGGCCATGCTGGTGGATCGCGACCGCGCCTTGGGGGGGAAATGAGCATTCATCCCACTGCGGTCGTTGATCCCGGCGCGCGCCTGGGGAAGAGTGTCAAGGTAGGGCCGTATAGCGTGATCGGAGCCGAGGTCGAAATCGGCGATGAGACCCAGGTGGGCGCGCACGTCGTACTCGAAGGCCCCACCCGCATCGGCCGCCGCAACCGCATCTTTCCTTTCTGCACCATCGGGCTGATCCCGCAGGACTTGAAGTTCCGGGGCGAGCGCAGCGAAGTGATCATCGGCGACGACAACCGCATCCGCGAATTCGTCAGCATCCATCGCGGCACCGAAGGCGGAGGCGCGGTGACCCGGCTGGGCAGCTTCAACCTCATCATGGCCTATTGCCACATTGCGCACGACTGCGTGCTGGGCGACGCCGTCATCATGGGCAACGCCGCCACCCTGGCGGGCCACATCGTGATCGAAGACAACGCCAGCATCGGGGCTTTCAGTGGGGTGCATCAGTTCTGCCGCGTGGGCCGTCACGCCTTCGTTGGCGGCTATACCGTCATTACGCAGGACGTGCTGCCCTTTTCCCACGCCGTGCACGAGCGCGGCGTGCGCGTCTATGGCGCCAACACCGTGGGGTTGCAGCGGCGGGGGTTTTCCAGCGAGCGCATCGGGCAGATCGAGCAGGCGCTGCGCGTGCTCACCCGCTCCAAGCTCAATACCACCCAGGCGCTGGAGAAAATCCGCCAGACCCCCGACCGGAACGAGGACATCGAGGTGCTGGTGCGCTTTGTGGAGTCGTCGGAGCGCGGGGTGATCAAATGAGCGCGGCTGGAAGCGAGCGTTACGCCTTGATTGCCGGCAACGGGCAGTTCCCTCTGCTGGTGCTGCAAGAGGCGCGCCGGCAGGGCGTGGAGATGACGGTGCTGGCCATTCGCGAGGAAGCCTTGCCGGAGATTGAAAAACTGGGCGCGCCGGTGCACTGGCTGAGCCTGGGGGAGTTGCAGAAGGCGCTCGGCATCCTGCGGGCGGAAAAGATCAGCAAGGCGGTGCTGGCCGGGCAGGTCAAGCACAAGCAGATTTTCAGCGACATCCCGCCCGACGGGTTGCTGGCGCAACTGTTGACGAAACTGCCGCAGAAAAATACCGATACGTTGATTGGAGCCATCGCCCGCGCCCTGGAGACGGTGGGAATCGAAGTGGTGGACTCGACTCTGTTTGTGCGGTCGCTGCTGGCACCACGCGGGCCGCTGAGCCAGCGGGCGCCCGACGCCGAGGAAGCGGCCGACATTGCCTACGGCCGCCCTATTGCCAGCCAGATTGCCCGGCTGGACCTGGGCCAGACGGTGGTGGTGAGCCAACGCGCTTGCGTGGCAGTGGAGGCTATGGAGGGCACCGACGCCACCATTGAGCGCGCCGCCGGGTTGGCCAATGGGCGCCGGCTGGTGGTGGTGAAGGTATCGAAGCCGCAGCAGGATATGCGCTTTGACGTGCCGGTGGTGGGCGTGCAGACGCTGGAAGTGATGAAGCGCGCCGGCGCTACCGCCCTGGCGCTGGACGCGGAGCGCACGCTGGTGTTCGACCGGAAAGAATTCACCCGGCGGGCGGACGACTACGGCCTGGCGGTGGTGGCGTTCGCGCCGGAGAAGGAGTAGGCGGTGGGCGAGAAGGTTCGCATGGGGGTGGTGGGGGTGGGTGATTTTGGCCGCAACCACGTGCGCGTCTATGGCAGCCTGGAAGAGGTCGAGCTGGTGGGCGTGTTCGACAGCAACGCCGAACGCGCCCGCGAAGTGGCCGGCGCTTTCCAGACGCGGGCGTTTGAATCGCTAGAAGCGCTGGCGGAAGCGGTGGAGGCGGCCAGCGTGGCCGTCCCCACCCGCGAGCACGCCCGCGTGGGCAGAGCGCTGCTGGAGCAGG
>JACZYA010000261.1 GCA_022571295.1 Acidobacteriota bacterium
GATGTTGGTGCGCAAGAAGGGCGAGGCGTCTTCCAGGCTGCGGTCCACGTGGGACTCAGCGGCGAAGTGGATGATGGCGTCAAACTCCTGCTGCAGGACTTCCTCCACGGCCGCGGTGTCGGTTACATCCCCGCGCACGAAGCGGTAACGGGAGTCTTCGGCTACTTCCGTTAAATTCTCCAGGTTGCCGGCGTACGTGAGGGCGTCGAAGTTGGTGATTTCAGTGTCGGGGTGCTCCCGCAACAGGTAGCGGATGAAGTTCGCGCCGATGAAGCCCGCGCCCCCTGTGACCAACAGCCGCACGAGCTTCAGTCCGCCTCGCGGGTAGGGGCTGCGGTGGAGGATAATTTATTGGCGCCGCTCTCGGCAACCAAGTTGGTGGCGCGCCGCAGCGAGGCGAAGGTGCCGGCGTCGGTCCACCAGCCCTCCAGCACGCTGAAGGTCATAGTGCCTTCCTCGATGTACATGTTGTTGACGTCGGTGATCTCCAACTCGCCCCGCCAGCTCGGCCGCAGCCGGCTGATCTTTTCGAAAATGGTGGCGTCGTAGAAATAGATGCCGGTCACCGCGTAGCGCGACTTGGGCTGCTTGGGCTTCTCTTCGATCCGGAGGATGCGGCCGTCGGCGATTTCCGGGCAGCCGAAGCGCTCCGGGTCATCCACCTCTTTGAGCAGCAGGTGGGCGCCGCGCTGCTGTTGCTGGAAACGCTGCACGGCCTCGCAAATGTTGCCCTCGATGATGTTGTCGCCCAGAATCACGCAGACCTTCTCGCTGTCGACAAAGTGCTGGGCCAGGCGCAGGGCGTCGGCGATGCCGCCTTCGCCTTCCTGGTAGGTGTAGTTGATGTGCTGGAGGCCGAAGTCCTTGCCGTTGGAGAGCAGGCGCAGGAAGTCGCCGGCGTCCTGCCCGCCGGTGACGAGCAGGATGTCGCGGATGCCGGCGTTCACCAGCGTCTGGATGGGGTAGTAGATCATGGGCTGGTTGTGCACCGGCAGCAGGTGCTTGTTGGTCACCCGCGTCAGCGGATGCAGCCGTGATCCCGTCCCCCCCGCCAGCACTATTCCCTTCATCGCTGTCTCCTGGAGATGATGAATATTAAGCAATCCTATGTGTGTGGTCTGACTATGTCAATTCCATACTCTGGAAGGCAGCATGCTCGTTTCGATGCCAAGAACAACCTCGGGATCATTAATGTCTATTGGGCTTCTTTTTTCAGGGCACACGTCGTGTAGGCAGTCAGTGGCGGCCTAGGTGCGTTCCTTGACCAAGACCGTGCACAGAACACCATGGGCTCGGTTTTTCCCGTATCCAACAGACTGCAAATCTTGGCGACGGCATGGCCGGTAATGAACTTGAGATCGGACATACTTGAAACAGGCCTCTTTCCTAATCTTGAACTGTGTCTTATTCAAGAGCCTATCCCACTGTTTGCTGTCGTAGACTTTGAACCAGCCATGAAATTCCCGTTGTCCGAAGGGGATGGTCAACAGTAGGCGGCCATCCGGTGCGAGAAGACGATACATTTGTCGTAGCGCGTGGAGGTCGCCTTGGGGGAAAGGGGGATTGCCGTATGCCTTCAATCCGATGTGCTCCAGCGTAGAAATACAGACAATCTGCTTGAAGAATCCAGACCGGAACGGTGTGCGCCGCGCAATGTTGGCCCATCGAAACCGAAAGCGTCGGTGACGGAACGGACACGGGCGCGTGTCAATTCCATAGAGAAAACCAACCCGTCGAATCAGCCGACCTAAATAGGAGCTCTCTGCACACCCAACGTCCACCGTGCGTTGTCCCTTTTTGAGGCGTCTCAGGACCCAGGGTACTTCGAACACCCGTTCTGAGATCCATTCTTCTTGGGTCACAGGCTGCTTAGCCAATTTTCCAAATCTTGCCGGAGCCGACACCACCGAAGGAAATCAGCAGGTTGCGATCAATCCGGGGCAGTCGCTTCCTCCTTCACTTTCTCTTTCTCTTCGCAGTTTGCCCTCTTTTTCCGCAATTGCTATGACAACTCGTTGGAAGTCCAGGATACTCACTTGTCTAGTTGGATCTCTAGTTAGATCAGCTTCCAGCCCGCCCACACGGCGCCCAGCGAGAAGCACACCCGCAGGAAACGCCGGACGAACTGCCAGGTGTTCAGGAAGAGATGGACACCTTTCGGTTGTGGGGTTGTCGGTCCAGCACCGGGCTCGCAGTTTGCTGGTTGGTCGTGGGCGAGCGGAAGAGGCCGAAGTAAATCCGCAGCAGCAAGGAGCGTTCGGCTGGCTCCAGCCGCTGCTGCCAAGCGGCGATTTCCTGTTCAGAATGCTTGAGCATCTGCCAGAATTCTTGGGGCGTGATACTCCGGCTGCGCTGGATGTGACGGCGCTTGCGGAGCATCCGGGGCATCCCACGGAAAGCTTGCCAGAGCCCGCGCAGGCAGGCTTTCAACAGCCCACGGGAGAGCATCAAGCCCACCCAGAGCGCTTGAAACACCAGGATGCGAGGTAGGGCGCGCAGGAGCACGGTGGCCGGATAGTTTTTCGCGACCACCCAGATTTGGTTGCGGGTGATCAGGCGGAAGATTTCCTTTTTCCCTCGAGCCTCGAAAGTTGCACCTCCCTGGTGGTAGATGACCGCGGAGGGGACGT
>JACZYA010000262.1 GCA_022571295.1 Acidobacteriota bacterium
TACAAGTTTTTCAACGGGCACGAATCAACAAGCGTTTTACCCCCACAGGAGTTTTGCCTATAGTCTTAGTTCAGGTCTCCCATCGTGAAGAAACTCGCAGGTCAAGGGAAGTGCCTGGCTGCCCTTCTGGGGTTGGGACTGGGGCTCGTCCTGCCCGTTGCCGCACAGCGAGCTTCCCCGCAGCCTATTCCTTCCCTGCAGGAGCGCGAAACTCCGTTCCGCAGTCCCGTCGACGCCATCATTGAGCACGTGGAAGCCGGCAAGGCCGAGTTCCCCACCGAACAATCACCATCATTCTCGCCCGCGCCGCATGAAGAGTTTTCATCCGTTCTGAGTTTGAAGGCAAGAGGCGCCGCCCGCTTCTTGTCTTCCATCCAAAGTCATTAGACGGGAGGAAATCAATGAAACGCGCAGTCTTCACAGGGTTATTCCTGGCCTGCCTCCTCGTCAGTTCCCGGTGTCTTGCTTGGGGTGAGCGGGGGCACCACGTCGTTGCCGAGGTAGCCGCCCGGGTGCTGGGATCTCTTGCCCCGGGAACCGAAGGCGGAGCGGACTTGGCCGGATTCTTTGTGGACCGCCAGCAGATCATGGGGCACCTCTCCTATGCCCCCGACTCTACCTGGCGCAATACGGCCCAGAAACCGCGGATAGCGCGGCGATTAGCATTTCCCACCACTACTCCCGAACGCCTGCTGGGCGCCCCTGAAGAGTTGGAGGGGTCGGGCCTCGAAGCGTACTTGGAGAAAGTGCGACAATTACCGCCGGACTATGAACAGCTCAAACGCCGTTACGAGGGTACCGAGAATCCGTTACCCGAGATCTACTTAGGTCCGACTCGGCTTCCCGGCAAGCTCCGACTGGGACTTCCTACCGAAATCCCTACTACTGGGCTGCTTTCGTACTTGTCGGCGACGCCCAGTAGCACCCCCAAGTGCCACGCGCAAGAAAGAACTCGCGAGTGTGTCAAAGGTAATCCTTTGATACAGCCCTCTGACCGGTTCCTCCGCTATCATGTTTTCAATGGCCTGTGGAGAGCTCTCTAATTGGCTGGCAACTTGTCCATAATCCTGCTAGGTCTCCGGGCTTTTACCCGGACCTTCGCCCTCTCTGTGTTTGTCTGAGGACGGATCAAGCTAATTTCAGAAAGCCGTCCGAGTATGCACCAACTATGCACCAGGCCAGGTAACACTCTGAAAGACAAGGAGTTGGGATTGAACTGCGGTTTGGCAAACCGCCAATCAGATTCTGAATTCTCCATTTAGTGATTAGCCGATCCAATACATGCGGGGGTAGAGCTCACTGATTTCTGCTTCTTATCGTTTTCCGCCTCAGGCAAGAGTGATCGACGTGAACGCTCAGCTGAATAGCGGTTTGCAGCACCGATGACCATCCGCGGCTCAATTCACTGCGAGAGGGGTCGCCGTCCAGCCATCAAATGGCATTCTTCAGTTGGTGCATAGTAGGTGCATACTTGTGCCCGAATGGGGTGATATTTCCCGAATTCGACACACTTCTCCCGACTGTAACTTGTTGACTCCACACAGGAGGAGGGGGCGAGCCTCCATTTCCTAAACCGCAGGTCGCCGGTCCGAATCCGCGACGAATTGGGGTGTAGGGATAGTCGCTGCAAGCCAAACCTGGCTGTTAATTGAAGGTAGAGTTGCTCTGTCCTACCGATGAGCATAGCGAACGGCACACAGAGGGGAGAGAGACTGAAACTCAGTCAGCTGAGAATCCCAGGCCTTCAGCCCCCCCGGCAGCCCTTTGCGCCCTTCTGACCAAGGCGTCCACGCCTGAAGTGTTGCGCAAATACTGTGCACAAAGTAGGCGAATGCTCTCAAATACCGTGCAAATAAAATAGGGGCGCCGGCTGAATCTAAGCTGCTGATTCTGCGAGGCCCTACCACCATATTCCACCATATTCCACCATCTGCCACCATTCGCACATACTATGCAAATCCACAGGAGAGGGGGTATATGTAGCAGGTGGACTCTATTGTGGCCTTCTTGTAGCCACGGGAGCATCTTTGAGAGCTTCAGATAATACCTTTCCCAGATCGTCTGTTAACGTCAAACTCAACCCATCGGGCTTATCTGTGTCCATGACCATCTTTATGGATGTGTGCCCATTCTTGCTTTCAATACTGCAGTATTCAAAACCTTCAGGCATGAAACTGAGATTGAACTGTCCATCTCCTGCATGAAAAGTAGAGATATTCCCACTGCGCAAGATCGAGCCAAGAAGCTCTGTGTGCAGGAAATAGTTGTACCAGATAGACAGACTGATGGGGATTCTGGCACGTCTCCAGAGATCAAGCTGTTGGATCACTTCATGAAGCTCTTGCTCTTTCAATTGGGCTTTTGTTTGCTTACGTTTCTTTTTCATCGGATTGCTCCCTTCCTGTAGATTGTTGCATGGGTCAGCGACGCCGTTTCTTTCTTCGGGTGGGAGATTTCTTGGCTGGCCGGCGGCTAGTTGCTTGTTGCTTGCGCTTTTGTTGGCGGCGGGGCTTGCCAATTTTGGCCCACCACTCCCTCTTCCATTGGCCCTGTGCCCACTCCGCACATTTAGGGGAGCAATATTGTTGCTTCAAGTCAGCAACAACGAAGTATGGCGTCTCGCAGGGA
>JACZYA010000263.1 GCA_022571295.1 Acidobacteriota bacterium
TGCAGGTGCCAGCGGTACTGGTGGCCTTGGACGTTGTTCTGGTAGTTTTTGCGGAAGAGGGTGTAGTTGAGGCGGTCGGCGGGGGAGAGGGCGGCGGTGTCGAAGGCGTCGAGTTTCTTCAGGACTTCCTGGTCATGTTGATGGCGGCGCTCGATGGCGGCCAGGCTGACGTCGGGCCAGCGGTGGTTAAAGCGGCGGTCGCCGAGCCGGGAGGCGAAGGTGGGGTTCTGGCGCAGGGTGTACTCCCACTCCTGGTCGAAGAGCGCGTGCAGTTGCGCGCCGGCGGAGTCGGCGGATTCGGCCGGCGCGGCGCTGAGGGGCGCGAGGGTTGGTAGCGCAATCGCAAGAAGCGTCAAGAGCAGGCCGGTGGGCAGCGACTTCATCGTTTCTTTCCTCCCGGTTGTCAGGCTTGAGACGAGTCTGCAAGTGTATCACTGAGCCGGGTGGATTCCTTGCGGTGGAATGCAGTTGTTCAGAGCAGGGGGAGGCGGGCGAAAGCGGCTGGGGGAAGGCTTTACTCGCAGCGCAGGGCGGTCTGTTCCTGTTCGACCAAGTTCTTCAGCCGCTGCCACTCCTCGTAGCCGCCTTCGATGAACTGGAAGCCGGTCTGGCGGCCGTCGGCGTTGATGCGCGTCACCTCGGCAGTCACCGCCAGTGGTTGGCTTTCGCCCGGCAGGCCGAGCTCCAGGTGCACCCGAGCGCCCGGGGGTGGCGCTTGTTCCATTTCCACCAGCAAGCCGGTGGGACTCAGGTTGATGCTCTGGCCTTGCGCTTGCCGGTGCTCCCATTTGCAAACCACCGGCACTTCCAGCGGCACACGGCTATGGTGGCGCTGCTTCTCCAGGGCTGTGTCTCGGCTGACGTTGACCAGTTGGCGGATATGCTCCAGGCTGATCGGTTTTTGCAGAAAGAGGTTGATCCCCACGTCGAAACTTTCTTTCAGCGCCTGCCGCTTGTCGTTGCCAGTCAGCATGAAGATCGGGCAGCGAGTATTCGGTTCCGAGGCGCGAATCCGCTTGGCCAGCTCCAATCCGTTCATCTCCGGCATCAGCCAATCCAGGAAAACGCCGTCGAACTTTTCTTTCTGGACCAACTCAGCCGCCTCCCGGCTGGAGGCTAGACAATGCGGCTGCACGCCCATCAGGTCCAGGGCCTCGCCCAGCATGGCCAGCACTTGCGGGTCGTCTTCCACCACCAGGATTTTCCGTTTTTCCATGACTCGTCAGTCCTCTGTTCAATTCGGTCCTGATTCGTCGCCCTACCGTGTCATTTCTTAAAAATCGGCCAGCGGGCGAAGAACTTTATCGGGGAAACCACGGAGGAAACCAGCCGTCCGAGTAAAGACGCTATCAGCCTGCTGCTAGAGGGAGATACGGCTGCGGGTTTTTTCGCCGATCTCGGTGGGGTGGAGCGGGCCGGGGCTTAGAAGGGGAGGTAGAGGCCCCAGAAGTTTTCGCTGGGGGTGTCGAGCTCGATGCCGGCGTGGGCCTTGTTTTCCTTTGGGTCGCGGGTAGAGGAGACCACGCGGGCGGTTTTGGACTGGTGGCTGCGAGGATCGAAGAGGTTCACCTGCTTGCCGGAGCGGAGGGTGGCGTCAAGGCTGATCAGGGCACCGTGGGCGTTGACGACTTCGGTTTCGGCCTGCTCCCGGACCCGCACGCCTCCGCTGGCCTGCCAGGTGACAACGACGGGCGCGCGCCAAGCGTGGCGCTTGCTGCGACGCTGCCGGGAAGGTGCGTTCGGCATGGCTTACCCCCTGCTCTTACTGTCGGCGCGCCGGGGAGGTTAGGCAATAGGCCGGAAGTCACATTCCAGCGGGAGAAAAGTCCTGGTGGCGAGGCAGCTAGAGCGCGCGGCAACAGCCACTTGCGGGAAGCAGGAGGCGGGAGCGGGGGCCGAAGGGCGGGGTGTAGGAAAGGCCGAGGCGGGCGAAGACGGCCGGGGGGATGCCGATGTCGGCCAGGATGAGTTGGCCGGTGCAGGGGTGCGTGAGGCCGGTTTTAGGGAGGGCGAGGGTCAGGGTGCAGGTGGCGCGGACGAACTCGCCGGGGGTTTCACCGGTGGTGGCGTCGAGGACGAGCAGCGTCTGGTGAGGAGCGCCGGCCGCCTGGCGCTCGAACACGCGCCTGATCTTCCGCAGCTCCTCCATCAGCGGGGCCTTCGTGTGCAGCCGGCCCGCCGTATCGAAGATCAGGACGTCGGCGCCTCGCGCGACCGCCGCTTGGTACGAGTCGAACGCCACCGCTCCAGGGTCAGCACCCGGCTTCTGGGCCACGACGTCCACGCCCAAGCGCTGTCCCCACACGCGCAGCTGCTCCACCGCCGCGGCCCTGAAGGTGTCGCCTGCCCCCAGCACGACGGTCTTGCCGAGCTGCTGGTAGTGGCGCGCCATCTTCGCGACGCTCGTCGTCTTGCCGGCCCCGTTCACGCCCACGGCCATCAGGACGAACGGCTTTGCCGCAAGCTCCTCCCGGTCATACCAGTCCCAGATGCTCTTGTCTTGGGGGTCTAGGAGGAGGGCGAGGTCCTCTTTGAACAGCTCCGCCACGTCTGCGGGACTCGTCGTGTTGTCCTCGCGCACCCGTTGGCGCACCCGTTGGACCATCGCGAGCGACGTGTCC
>JACZYA010000013.1 GCA_022571295.1 Acidobacteriota bacterium
GAGGTTTCGGTGGGCGCCCGGCCGGGGTATGTGGACTTTGGGCGTGGGAAGCCGACCTTCCCTGGGCGGGGAGGCCCATGGCGGGGTTGGTTTCTGATTGCGGTGGGGCAGTCGTGTGTGACCAACGTCGCTTCGCCCATCCCGTCAGTCCCCCGTGCGTTGGCGGCAATCCGCACTGCGGCTTGCCGTATTTCGGTTGAAGTTCAAAGACTACGATTTCGTTGGCGAACGCCAGTAGCCGACGGTTGGCGACGACGCAACACCACCCCCTCCCAACTCATCCTATTCTGGCACTCGGTTCCAAAATGTCAAGAAAAACAGAAAGGAGACTTGGTTTGAAAAAGTATCCTCCGGCGAGTGGGGTTTCTTGCACCAACATGCTGGGTGAGAGATAGAGCAGCGAAAAAATAATGGGCGGTCTTGGGGTGAGGACGGAGGCAGGGGCGGTTTTTACAAACCCTCGGTTTTGTAAGGATTCCAAGGGGTAAGCCGCTTGACAACTTCTTCGGTGGTTGGTACATTCTTAAGGTTTCGGGAGTGGCGCTAGGCCCCGACCGTGGGCGGGCAGAAGCAAGCCCGGGTGGGGGTGCAGTGTTTGCAGGATGCCTGCCCCGAGGGGCGGGCGCAGTAGAAGCTTCCGCTAATGGCTCCGTGGGGCCGCATGGCCGCCGAAGGAGTCCAGTCCCGAAGTAAGGAGAATCGAGTAACTGTGCCTACGTTTGCGCAATTGGTGCGTTACGGTCGCCGCCGGCTGCGGGTGAAAACCAAGTCGCCCGCGCTGGAAGGCTCGCCGCAGAAGCGCGGCGTGTGTGTGCAGGTGAAGACCATGACGCCTAAGAAGCCCAACTCAGCCCTGCGCAAGATTGCCCGCGTGCGGTTGTCGAACGGGATGGAGGTGACCACCTACATCCCCGGCGTTGGGCACAACTTGCAGGAGCACTCGATTGTGTTGATTCGCGGGGGCCGCGTGAAGGATTTGCCGGGCGTGAGGTATCACGTCGTCCGGGGCGCCCTGGACACCCTGGGCGTGGACGGTCGGCGGAAGAGCCGCTCCAAGTACGGCTCCAAGCGGCCGAAAGCCGCGGCGAAATAAAGAGTTTGGGCGCGCGGACGCGCGCCTTGTAGTCGCTACTATCCGAGAGAAAGATGTCGCGCAAAGGAAAAACTGAGCGTCGCGAGCCCTCGCCGGACCCGGTGTACGGCAGTGTGTTGGTGTCGAAGTTCATCAACTGCATGATGTGGGACGGGAAGAAGTCCACCGCCGCGCGCATTTTCTACGGTTCCATGCAGTTGATCCAAGAGCGCGCCAAGGACGACCCGCTGAAGGTATTCCAGCGGGCGATGGAGAACTGCCGGCCGCTGCTGGAAGTGAAGACGCGGCGCGTGGGCGGTGCCAACTACCAGATTCCGATCGAGGTCAACGCGCACCGGCGGCAGTCTTTGGCCATCCGTTGGCTGCTGAGCTACGCGCGTGGGCGAGCCGGAAAGTCGATGGTGGGCAAGCTGGCTGAAGAGTTGATGGATGCCGCCAATAATCGCGGCGGGACCATCAAGAAGAAGGAAGACACGCACCGAATGGCCGAGGCCAACAAGGCTTTTGCCCACTACCGTTGGTAGAGGTTTTCTTCCCGGCTGCGGCCGGGTTTTTTGTTGTTAGTTCAGCCGGTGCCCCACGGGGGGCTCAGCATTCCGTTCGCGAAGTTTTCGGGATTCGGGGGTGCGAGGTAGGAAACCGGTGCTGAAAGGGAACAGGGAAAGGTTATGCCGCGGGTCGTACCGTTGGGAAAATTGCGCAACATCGGGATCATGGCGCACATCGACGCCGGCAAGACAACTACGACCGAGCGCATCCTTTTCTACACCGGGGTCAGCTACAAAATCGGCGAGGTGCACGACGGCACCGCCGTCATGGATTGGATGGAGCAGGAGCGCGAGCGCGGCATCACCATCACTTCCGCCGCCACCACCTGCTTTTGGTCGCGCTTCAACCAGAAGCATCGCATCAACATCATTGATACGCCCGGGCACGTGGACTTCACCGTTGAGGTTGAGCGCTCCCTGCGGGTGCTGGATGGCGCGGTGGCTATTTTCGACGCCGTCGCCGGCGTTCAGCCCCAAACCGAAGCCGTCTGGCGCCAGGCGGACCGCTACCACGTCCCGCGCATCGCTTTCATCAACAAGATGGACCGCGTGGGCGCCGACTTCGATTACTGTATCCGCTCCATGCGTTCTCGCCTCACCGCTGACCCCGCCCCGATTCAGTTCCCGCTCGGCAAAGAAGACGCCTTCATCGGTGTGATTGATTTCATCGAAAACCAGGTTTTGATTTGGACGGACGAGGCCCTGGGGGCGGAGTTTGAGGTGTTTCCCGTCGATCAACTTTTCGACCCTGACTTTCAAGCGCAGCGTCCGGCCGTGCGGACGGCGTTGAAGATTGCTGAGATCACGCCCGAGTTTGTCCGCGAGCACCGCGACAAGACCATCGCCTACATCGCCGAGCACGACGACACCCTGTTCGAAAAGTATTCCCACAATGAGCCTATGACTCCGGCCGAGTTGCGCGCTAGCCTGCGCCGCGCCACCATCGCCCTCAAGCTGGTTCCGGTTCTCTGCGGTGCCGCTTTCAAGAACAAAGGCGTGCAGCCGCTCTTGGACGCCGTGGTGGACTACCTGCCCAGTCCGGTGGACATCCCGCCGGTGCAAGGCACCACCCTCGACGGTGAGGAGCCGCTCGAGCGGCAGGCTGCCGACGACCAGCCCTTCTCGGCTTTGGCTTTCAAGGTCGCTTCCGATCCTTTCGTCGGCCAGTTGACCTACTTCCGGGTGTACTCCGGCACGCTCAAGGCGGGCTCCTATGTGTACAACGCCAGCAAGGATTCCCGCGAGCGCATTAGCCGTTTGGTGCGCATGCACGCCAACAAGCGCGAAGACATTCCGGACACCCACACCGGCGACATCGCGGCTGCTGTGGGTTTGAAGAAGGTTCGCACCGGCGATACCCTCTGCGACGAAGACCATCCCATTGTGCTGGAGGCGATGGATTTCCCCGCGCCGGTTATCTCGGTCGCCATCGAGCCCAAAACCAAGGCCGACCAGGAGAAGTTGGGCAGCACATTGCAAAAGCTCCAGCAGGAAGACCCCACCTTCCGCGTGCACACCGATCCCGATACCGGCCAGACTTTAATCAGCGGCATGGGCGAGCTGCACCTGGAAGTTCTTACCGACCGCATGCTGCGCGAATTCAATGTGGGGGCCAACGTCGGCCGGCCGCAAGTGGCTTACCGCGAAACCATTCGCCGCGTCGCCGAGGCTGAAGGCAAATACATTCGCCAGACCGGCGGGCACGGCCAGTACGGCCACGTCGAGATTGTCCTGGAACCGTTTAATCCCCACCACCCCTCGGAAGAGATTCAGAAACTCCTGGACAAAAACAAAGCCACCCTGCACAAAGAAAATAATCTGGTCTTCATCAACGAGATTGTCGGCGGCGCCATTCCGCGCAACTTCATCTCGGCGGTTGAAGATGGCATCTTTGAGGCCATGGAAGGCGGCATCGTGGCCGGTTACGAGCTGGTCAACATCATCGTGCGGTTGGTGGACGGCAGTTATCATGAAGTGGATAGCTCCGAGATAGCGTTCAAGATTGCCGGCTCGATGGCGTTCAAGCAAGCCGCCGCCCGGGCGCAGCCGGTGTTGCTGGAACCGAAGATGTCGTTGGAAGTAGTCGTGCCGGAAGAGTACATGGGCGACGTCATTGCTGACATCAGCGGACGCCGGGGGCAGGTGGCCGGCATGGAGCACGTGGCCGGTTCGCAAGTCATCAAGGCGTCCGTGCCGCTGGCCAGCACCTTTGGTTATGCCACCGAGTTGCGTTCGCGCACCCAGGGCCGCGGCACCTTTACCCTGCACTTCAAGGAGTACGCCCAGGTGCCCAGCGAGATCGCGGAAGACATCATCGCCCGCGCCACCGGCCGCTTGGTGAAGTAAGGGCGAACAGATGAAGAGCAAGAACGTTAAGCGCATCCTTTACGGCGGGCTGGCGGTTGTGTTCCTGGGGTTTGCCGGCCGGGAAGTTATGCTGGATGGGGCCACCCTGGAAGCGCTGGCCTCCGGCGGCGCCGGAATCATCCTGGCGTTTTCGGCCATCACCGGAGCCGGTTGATAAGGAGATTCCCCGCCGGGGGCGGGAGACACGAACTTACGGAGGACGGAGAGAGATAGCAATGGCGAAAGAGAAATTCGATCGCGCAAAGCCGCACCTGAACGTCGGCACCATCGGGCACATTGACCACGGCAAGACCACGCTCACCAGCGCCATCACCAAGGTGCTGGCCAAGAGCAACCCCAAGATCGAGGTGCGGGAGTTTGACTCGATTGACAACGCGCCCGAAGAGAAGGCGCGCGGCATCACGATTGCCGTGGCGCACGTGGAGTACGAGACCTCCAAGCGCCACTACGCCCACATCGACTGTCCCGGCCACGCCGACTACATCAAGAACATGATCACCGGGGCGGCGCAGATGGACGGGGCGATCCTGGTGGTGGCGGCCACCGACGGCCCCATGCCGCAGACGCGCGAGCACGTTTTGCTGGCCCGGCAGGTGAACGTGCCCTCGGTGGTGGTGTTTCTGAACAAGTGCGACATGGTGGACGACACCGAGCTGCTGGACTTGGTGGAGTTGGAGGTGCGCGACCTGCTGAAGAGCTACCAGTTTCCGGGCGACGAGATTCCGGTCATCCGGGGCTCGGCGCTGAAGGCGATGGAAGGCGACGCCCAGTGGGAGAAAGGGATCGAAGAGTTGATGGCGGCGGTGGACTCCTACATTCCGCAGCCGGTGCGGGAGCTGGACAAGCCCTTCCTGATGCCGATTGAGGACATCTTCACCATCACCGGGCGGGGCACGGTGGTGACGGGGAGGGTAGAGCGCGGGCGGGTCAAGACCGGCGAGGAGATAGAGATTGTGGGCTTCCGCGACACCCGCAAGACGGTGGTGACCGGGGTGGAGATGTTCCGCAAGATCCTGGACGAAGGGATGGCGGGCGACAACGTCGGGTTGCTGCTGCGGGGAGTGGACAAGGAAGAGGTGGAGCGCGGGCAGGTGATTGCCAAGCCCAGCTCGATCACGCCCCACAAGAAGTTCAAGGCCGAGATTTACGTATTGAAGAAGGAAGAGGGCGGGCGGCACACGCCCTTTTTCAAGGGGTACCGGCCGCAGTTTTACTTTCGGACCACGGACGTGACCGGGTCGGTGGAGTTGCCGGCGGGGACGGAGATGGTGATGCCGGGCGACAATGTGAATATGGACGTGGAGTTGATTATGCCGGTGGCGGTTGAGAAGGGGCTGCGGTTTGCCATCCGCGAAGGCGGCCACACGGTGGGAGCAGGAGCAGTAACGGAAGTCACCGAGTAACCGGCACTGAAGATGCATACACAGGAAAAAATTCGCATTCGCTTGCAGGGATACGATCACCGCGTGCTCGATCAATCCACCTGGGAGATCGTGCAGACGGCCAAGCGCACCGGAGCGCTGGTCGCGGGGCCGATTCCGCTGCCTACCACGATCAACCGCTACACCGTGCTGCGGTCGCCGCACGTGGATAAGAAGTCGCGCGAACAGTTCGAGATTCGCACCCACAAACGCTTGATTGACATTCTGGAGCCGACCGCGCAGACGGTGGACGCGCTCATGAAGCTCGACCTGCCCGCCGGCGTGGACGTGGAGATCAAAGCGTTCGGGAAGGAGCACACCACCTGAAGATGCGGCGGGGAGGCCAGGGCCTCTGCGCGGGTCGCGGGTGACGCAAACTGACTCATGGCGGTCAAAGGCATACTGGGAAAGAAGCTCGGAATGACGCAGCTCTTTGCGGACGATGGGCGCGTGATTCCGGTCACGGTGCTGAAGGCGGGCCCGTGCGTGGTGGTGCAGCGCAAGACCACCGAGAACGACGGCTATGAAGCGGTGCAGCTTGGCCTGGTCGAGTTTGTGAAGCCGCAGCGGGTTAACAAGCCCCGGGGCGGGCACTTCAAGAAACACAATGTGCCGCCGGTGCGCTTGCTGCGGGAGTTTCGCTTGGCGGACGGCAAGGACGAAGTCAAAGCGGGCGACAAAGTGTTGGTGGAGGAAGTGTTCAAGCCGGAAGATCGCGTGGACGTCATCGGCGTCAGCAAGGGCCGCGGCTGGGCCGGGGTTGTCCGCCGGTACCACTTCCGCGGCGGCAACGCCAGCCACGGTTCCATGTTCCATCGGGCGCCGGGCTCCATCGGCGCCAGCTCCTACCCTTCGCGGGTTTGGCCGGGGCAGCGCATGGCCGGGCAGATGGGCAACAAGCGGGCTACCGTCCGCAGCTTGCGGGTGGTGAAGGTGGACGCCGAGGAGCACTTGCTGCTGGTGCGGGGGGCGGTTCCGGGCGCCAACGGTGGGTATGTGCTGATTCAAGCCTCCACCAAGCTGGGCAAGAGGCGGAAGTAATAATCATGCCGGTGGTCGAAGTCAAGAACTTGGACAACAAGAAAGTTTCGACGCTCGAGTTGCGCGAGGAAGTGTTCGCCGTCAAGGTGAAGCAAGCGCTGCTGCACGAGGCGGTGCGCCACTACCTGGCCTCGCAGCGGCGCGGCACCCACAAGACCAAGACCAGGGGCGATGTCAGAGGGAGCGGCCGCAAGCCCTGGCGGCAAAAGGGCACCGGGCGGGCGCGGGTTGGCTCCATCCGGTCACCGCTCTGGCGTCACGGCGGCACCACCCAGGGACCGCAGCCGCGCGACTACAGCTACTCGCTGCCGCGCAAGGTGCTGCTGGGGGCGTTGCGGGGAGCGCTGACGGCAAAGTTCGAGGACAAGAAGGTGATTGTGGTGGACAAGTTGGAATTGGAAAACCACAAGACCAAGGTCCTGCGCACCGTCTTGGGCAAGTTGGGCGCGGAGAAGAGCCTGCTGATTGTCGAGGCCGAAGGCAACGCCAATCTGGAGCGCGCCAGCCGGAACCTGCCCCGGGTCAAGCTGGTGGCGACGCAGCAGGTGCATCCCTACCACGTGTTGGCGCATGACCGCGTCTTGTTCTCGCGCGCCGCGGTGGAAAAGTTGCAGCAGGCGATTGCGCCCAAGGCGAAGGTTGCATGAAGACGCCGCACGAAATCATCCAGCGCCCCATCATCACCGAGAAGGGCGTGGAGATCAAAGAACTGCAGCGCACGCTGGTGTTTCAAGTGGCGCTGGGCGCCACCAAGCCGGAGATCAAGCGCGCGGTCGAGCAGGTGTTTGGCGTAAAGGTCAGCGCGGTGCGCACGATTGTGGTGCCGGGCAAGTTTCGCCGCCAGGGAGCGCGCGGCGGCTACCGGTCAGACTGGAAGAAGGCCTACGTGAGACTGAAGTCCGGCGAAAAGATGATCGACTATCTGGAGCCAGCTTGATATGGCACTAAAAACCTATCGTCCCACTACCCCCAGCTTGCGGCAGATGACGCGGGTGCGCCGCACGGAAGTCACGCGCTCGCAGCCGGAGAAGAGTTTGCTCGAACCGCTGCCCAAGAGCGGCGGGCGCAACAATCTGGGCCGAATCAGCATCTGGCAGCGGGGCGGCGGCCACAAGCGCATGTACCGGAGGATTGACTTCCGCCGCGACAAGCAGGGCGTGCCGGCGCGCGTGGCGAGCATCGAGTACGACCCCAACCGTTCGGCCAACATCGCCCTGCTGCACTACGCCGACGGGGAGAAGCGCTACATCCTTTATCCGGTGGGTTTGAACGTGGGCGATACCGTGCTGGCAGGGCCGGAGGCGGACATCCTGCCCGGCAACACGCTGCCGCTGCGGAACATCCCTTCGGGCACCTTGATTCACAACCTGGAGCTGCGGCCCGGCAAGGGCGGCCAGTTGGTGCGGTCGGCGGGCGCGTCGGCACAGTTGGTTTCAAAGGAAGGAGATTACGTGCTGGTGAAGCTGCCTTCGGGGGAGACCCGCAAGGTGCTGCCGGAGTGCTGTGCCACCATCGGTCAGGTGGGCAACCTCGACCACGGGAAGATTACTTTCGGCAAGGCCGGGCGGACGCGCTGGATGGGACGCCGGCCCAAGGTGCGCGGAGTGGCGATGAACCCGGTGGATCACCCGCACGGCGGCGGCGAGGGTCGAGCCGGCGAGGGCGGCACGCCGGTGACCCCGTGGAGCCAGCCCACCCGTGGCCACCGCACTCGCAACAATCCGCGCACGGATCGCTACATCGTGCAGCGACGGAGCAAGTAAAGCCATGGCGCGCTCGCTGAAAAAAGGCCCGTTCATTGACAACCACCTGTTGGAGAAGGTGGAGGTGATGAACCGGCGCAACGAAAAGAAGGTGATTAAGACTTGGTCGCGCCGCTCCACCGTGATTCCCGAGATGGTGGGACACACCATCGCGGTGCACAACGGAAAAAAGTTTGTTCCGATTTACATCACCGAGAACATGGTCGGGCACAAGTTGGGAGAATTCGCCGCCACACGCCAATTCCGCTCGCACGGCGTAAAAGGCGCGACGGCCAAGGCTGCGACGGCTGCTCCGGGGCGGGGAGCGCCGGCGCCTGCCGCGCCCGCAGCGCCGAAACCATAGGCAGGGATCGAGTATGGCAGGGAAGAAAAAACCAGGCGCTCGCAAGTCCACCGCCAAGAAGAAAGCGCAGGCGGCGCCGGAAAAGCCTCGGCGCTCGCGGCTGCTGCGGCGGAAAGAGGCGGAGCCGGTCGGTGCAGCTCCAGTGGAAGCGCGCGCCCTGGCTCGCTACGTGCGGGTCGCGCCGCAGAAGGCGCGGTTGGTGATTGACCTCATCCGCGGCTTGGACGCCGGCCGGGCGTTGAACTTGTTGCAGTTCACCAAGAAGCGCGTGGCCAAGGACATTGAAAAAGTTTTGCGGTCGGCGATTGCCAACGCGGAACAGAAGTCGGACACGGTGGACGTGGATCGGCTGTACGTCAAGTACGCGGTGGTGAACGACGGCTCACGCTGGAAGCGGATGCGGCCGGCGCCGATGGGACGGGCCAACGTTTACCAGCGCCGCACCAGCCATATTGAGGTTGCGGTGGCCGAGCGCCGAGCGGCTGCGGTGCCGGCGGCGGCGGCGAGTTAAGGAGGAAACGTGGGACACAAAATTCATCCGTACGGCTTTCGCCTGGGTGTGAACAAGACCTGGAAGTCACGCTGGTTTGCCAAGAAGGACTATGCCGACCTCCTGTTCGAAGATGTGACCCTGCGGGAGCAGATCAAGCGCAAGCTGCGCGGCGCGGGCATCAGCTCCATTGAGATTGAGCGCGCCGCCAACAAGCTCATGATGCGCATCCACACCGCCCGGCCGGGGATCATCATCGGCCGAAAGGGATCGGAGATTGACAAGCTGCGCAACGAAATCCAGGAGCGCACCGGGCGCGAAGTTCACATTGACATCACTGAGGTGCACCGGGCGGAGATGGACGCGCAACTGGTGGCTGAGGCGATTGCGCTGCAACTGGAGAAGCGCGTGGCCTTCCGCCGCGCCATGCGCAAGGCGGTGGAATCCGCCCTGCGGTTTGGCTGCCAGGGCATCAAGGTGCGCTGCGCCGGCCGCCTCAACGGAGCAGAAATCGCCCGCAAGGAGTGGTACCTGAAGGGGCGCTTGCCCTTGCAGACGCTGCGCGCTGACATCGACTACGGCACCGCTGAGGCCCACACCACCTACGGAGTTATCGGAGTGAAGTGCTGGGTGTACCGCGGCGAGGTGGAGAAAGTCAAAGTCCGCCGGGAAGAAGTGGAGGTGCCCGCCTCTGCGGGCGTGTAGGAGAGCGTCGCTGTGTTGATGCCGAAAAAAATTAAGTACCGCAAGCAGCAACGCGGGCGGCTGAGAGGCAAAGCGTGGCGCGGCTCCCGGCTGGCTTTCGGGGACTACGGGCTCAAGGCGCTAGGGTCAGGGCGGCTCACCAGCCGGGAAATCGAGGCGGCGCGCATAGCCATCACGCGCTACATGAAGCGTGGCGGCAAGCTCTGGATTCGCATCTTCCCGGACCGGCCCTTTACCAAGAAGCCGGCGGAAACCCGCATGGGCAAAGGGAAGGGGCCGGTGGAAGGCTGGGTGGCAGCGGTGCGGGCGGGACGCATCCTCTTTGAGGTGGAAGGGCTGACGCTGGCCGAGGCCCAGAAGGCGCTTTCGCTGGCTGCCCACAAGTTGTGCCTGCGCAGCACGTTCATCCGGCGCGGGCCGTTCGACGCCTAGGGAGGATGGGATGAAGGCGGAAGAGTTGCGACAACTAGGTGCCGACGAGATGCGCGCGCGCGAGCAAGGGATGCGCGAGCAGCTTTTCCGGTTGCGCTTTCAATTGTCGGCCGGACAGGCGGAAAGCGTGAAGAAAATCCGCCAAGTGCGCAAGGACTTGGCGCGGTTGCTTACGGTGCGGCGCGAACAGGAGCTGAGGGTTGAACATGGTGGAAGCTAATACGGCGGCCAAACGTCCCCGGGCGCGGCAGCGCCGGGTGGGGAAAGTGGTCAGCGCCAAGATGAACAAGACGATTGTGGTCAAGGTGACGCGGCGGGTTGAGCACCGCCTCTACAAGCGGGTGGTGCCGGTGCGGAAGAAGTTTTACGCCCACGACGAGCAGAACCAGGCGCATACGGGCGACGTGGTGCGCATCGAGGAGACGCGGCCGCTCTCCAAGCTGAAGCGCTGGCGGCTGATCGAGATTATCCAGCGAGCGCACGCATAGGCGAGGCCAACAGCAATGATTCAGATGCGAACCCGGCTGAAGGTGGCCGACAATTCCGGCGCCAAGCGCTTGATGGCCATCCTGCCGGTGGGCGGTTTCGTAGGCGTGGGGGCGGGATTGGGCGACGTGGTCACCGCTTCGGTCAAAGAGGCGGCTCCGGACAGCCCGATCAAGAAGGGTACAGTGGTGCGGGCGGTGATTGTGCGGATGCGCAAGGAGCGCCGCCGCCGCGACGGCACCTATATTCGCTTTGACGACAACGCCGCCGTGCTCATCACCGAGTCGGGCGACCCGGTGGGCACGCGCGTGTTCGGGCCGGTGGCGCGGGAGCTGCGCGAGCGCAAGTTTCTGAAGATTGTCTCGCTGGCTCCGGAGGTGTGGTAGGCGATGGCGTGGACGGTCAGCATCCGCAAGGGCGACCAGGTGCGCGTGATCGCCGGGCGCGACAAAGGCAAGACCGGACGGGTGCTCACGGTCAATCAGGATAAGAACGTGGCCACCGTGGAGCACGTCAACATGCTTAAGCGCCACACTCGTCCCAACCCGGCCAAGCAGATCAAGGGCGGGATTGTGGAGCGCGAAGGGACGATTCACATCTCCAGCCTGATGGTGGTCTGCGGCAGTTGCAACAAACCCACTCGGGTGGGTCACAGCTTCCTGGCGGACGGCAGCAAGGTGCGCGCTTGCCAGCACTGCGGCGCCACACTGAGTTAGCAGGAGAAGGATTCGATGGCGATGAGCCGATTGCACGAACGTTACCGCAGCCAGGTGCTGCCGGCCCTGAAGAAGGAGTTCGGGTACACCAGCGACATGCAGGTGCCGCGTTTGCGGAAGATCGTGATCAACATGGGGTTGGGGGAGGCGATTGAGAACATCAAGGTGCTGGACGCCGCCGCCAACGAGTTGGGCCAGATTACCGGCCAGAAAGCGATTGTGACCCGGGCGCGGAAGTCGATTTCCAATTTCAAGCTGCGCAAGAACATGCCCATTGGGGTTTGCGTCACGCTGCGCCGGGAGAACATGTACGAGTTCTTGGACCGCATGGTGAACATTGTCTTCCCGCGCGTGCGCGACTTTCGCGGGGTGTCGAGTAAATCCTTCGATGGCCGCGGCAATTACACCCTGGGGTTGCAGGACCAATTGGTTTTCCCCGAGGTGGACTACGCTCGGGTAGACAAGGTTCGCGGCATGAACATTACCGTCGTCACCACCGCCAAGACGGACGAGGAAGGGCGCGCGCTGCTGAAGCACTTGGGCATGCCCCTGCGAGACTAGAGACCGAGACGAAGGAGGAGAGTTGGCTACCACCGCCTGGGAAGCGAAAGCTCGGCGCAAGCCTAAGTTTAAGGTTCGGCACCGCAACCGTTGCCGCCGCTGCGGGCGGCCGCGCGGCTTCATCCGCAAGTTCGAGCTCTGCCGCATCTGTTTCCGGCAATTGGCCCACCGGGGTGAGATTCCCGGCGTGGTGAAGGCGAGCTGGTAGGAGAAACGATGGGCGTAACCACCGATCCGATTGCCGACATGCTGACTTCGATCCGCAACGCCGTGCGGGTCCGCCACCCCAAAGTGGATGTGCCGTTCTCGCGGATAAAGACCGAGATTGCGCGCGTGCTGAAGGAAGAAGGGTTCGTCGCCGCCTACAAAGTGATCGAAGAGAAGAAGCGCAAGAGTTTGCGGCTCTACCTGAAGTACAGCCCGCAGAAGCAGGGTGTGATCACCGGCCTGCGGCGCATCTCCCGCTCCGGGCGGCGCGTCTATCGCGGCCGCAACGAGCTCAAGCGGGTGTACGGCGGGATGGGCATCAGCATCGTAACCACGCCGCGCGGCATCATGACCGGGCGGGCCGCCCGGCGCACAGGTGTGGGCGGGGAATTGCTCTGCGAGGTGTGGTAGGAATTATGTCGCGCATCGGACGCCAACCAATTGAGTTGCCCCAGGGCGTGAGTGTAAAGATCGCCGAGGCTTCGGTTGAAGTCCAGGGGCCCAAGGGCAAGCTGACGGCGCCCATCCCTGCGGGTACGCGCCTCCAGCAGGAAAAAGGGCGGGTGGTGGTGCGTCCCACGGCCGCCACGGAAGGTGTGAGCGAAAAGGAATTGCTTGCGCGGCTCTCGAACCAGGAGAAAGCCAACTGGGGATTAGCGCGGGCCCTGGTGGCCAACGCGGTCACCGGCGTCAGCCAGGGCTACTCCAAGGATTTGGCGATTGTGGGGGTAGGCTACAAGGCTGAGGTGAAAGGCAAAATCGTTGTCTTCAGTCTGGGCTACTCCCATCCGGTAGAGTTTCCGATTCCCGCTGGCATTGAAGTCACGGTGGAGAAGCTGACCAAGCTGAAAGTGAGCGGGATTGACAAGCAGTTGGTGGGGCAGGTGGCGGCTGACATGCGCGCCCTGCGCCCGCCGGATCCGTACAAACAGAAAGGAGTCCGTCTGGTGGGCGAATTGTTACGCAAGAAGGCCGGCAAGGCGGCCGCTACGGCAGCGAAATAACCATGCGAGCCCGACAGAGCCGTTTTGGACGCGCGCGCAAGCCGGTGGGGAAGATCACCCGGTTGGAGCACCGCCGGCAACTTCACCGCCGCGTGCGCTCGAAGGTGAGCGGGACAACCAGCCTCCCGCGCTTGAACGTGTTTCGCTCGCACAAGCACATCTATGCGCAGGTGATTGACGATGCGCAGGGGCGCACGCTGGTGGCGGCCTCCACGCTCGACAAGCAGGTGCGCCAGCAGGCCAGCTACGGCGGCAACGCGGCGGCCGCGAAGATCGCAGGAAAGGTTTTGGGCGAGCGCGCCCAGGCAGCGGGTGTGACCCGGGTGGCTTTCGACCGCGGCGGCTACCGGTATCACGGCCGAGTAAAAGTTCTAGCGGAGGCGGCCCGTGAGGCCGGATTGAAATTCTAAACGATGAGTAGAGCAACCTTTCGAGACAAAGTGCGGCAGCAGAAACCGATTGATCCCGGCGGCTACCAGTTGACCGAGCACGTGGTTGCCATCAACCGCGTCACCAAGGTAGTGAAGGGCGGCAAGAACCTGAGTTTTTCCGCGCTGGTGGTGGTGGGCGACAAGAAAGGCGTGGTCGGCTTCGGAATGGGCAAGGCCCGCGAGGTACCGATGGCGATTCGCAAGGGAATCGAGGTCGCCAAGAAGAATCTGCTCAAGGTGAACCTTACCCCGCCGACCATTCCGCACCAGGTGATTGGGCGGTATTCGGCCTGTCGGGTGCTGCTCAAGCCGGCGCCGGAAGGCGCCGGGGTGATCGCCGGCGGACCGATTCGGCCGGTGATGGAAGCGGCGGGCATCCACGACGTTTTCACCAAGGCCCTCGGCAACACCAACCCGCACAACGTAATTAAGGCCACCCTGGACGGCCTGCTCAGCCTGAAAGACAAGAAGGTGGTGGCGCAACTGCGCGGTAAGGAACCACAGGAGTTGTAGCAGCGATGGCGCAGAAAAAGATCGGCACGTTTAAGATTCAGTGGGTGCGGAGTTGGATCGGCTGCCCGGAAAAGCAGCGGGCGGTGGTGCGGGGCTTGGGGTTGCGCCGGCTCGGCCACGTGGTGGAGCGGGTGGATACGCCGGCGGTGCGCGGCATGGTGAAAAAGATTCCGCACCTGGTGAAGGTGGTGGAGGAGTAGGCGATGGTGAGGTTGGACAACTTGCACCCGCCGCGGGGCTCGCACAAAAAACCGCAGCGGGTGGGACGCGGCATCGGAGCGCGTAAGAGCAAGACCGCCGGGCGCGGCAACAAGGGACAGCTCTCCCGCTCAGGCGCCAGCGTCCGTCCGGGTTTTGAAGGCGGGCAGATGCCCCTGCATCGGCGCCTGCCCAAGCGTGGCTTTACCAATATCTTTCGCACCGAGTACACGGTCGTGAACGTGGAGGCGCTGAGCCGGTTTTCCGCCGGCGAGCGGGTGACGCCGGAGTCACTGAAAGCGCGCGGATTGGTGCGGCGTCGCCTGCCGGTGAAGATTCTGGGTGAAGGTGAGCTCAAGACCAAGCTCACCGTGGTGGTCCACGCGTTCAGCGCCGGCGCCCGGCAAAAGATCGAAAAGGCAGGCGGCAGCGTGGAGGTGATTACGCGCGCGCCTGCGGCTCGGGAGTCCACGGCGGGGGAGGCCGCCAGCGCCTAACTGTTTATGAAGTTCCTCGAAGCCCTTCGCAATATCTTCCGCATTCCCGACCTGCGCAACCGCGTGCTGTTCACGCTGGCGCTGCTGGCGGTCTATCGGCTGGGCGCGCACGTCACCATCCCGGGCATCAACGCCGAGCTGCTGGAGCAATTCTTCGAGCAAAACCGCGGTTCCTGGCTGGGCTTGATTGACATTTTCTCCGGCGGGAATTTCCGCCGCATGACCATCTTCGCGCTGGGCATCATGCCCTACATCACCGCCTCCATCATCCTGCAGTTGCTCACCGTGGTCTGGCCCTACCTGGAGCGGTTGCAAAAGGAAGGTGAGCTGGGGCGGCGGAAGATTACCCAGCACACCCGCTACCTGACGGTATTTCTGGCCGGGTTCCAGGCTTTCACCATCGCGGTCACGCTGATGCGGAGCAGCTTGCAGGGCACCTCCTACGTGATCAGCCCGGGCGCGAACTTCCTGCTGATGACGGTGCTGACGTTGACCACCGGCACCATCTTCATCATGTGGCTGGGCGAGCAAATCTCCGACCGCGGCATCGGCAATGGGATGTCGCTCATCATCTTTTCCGGGATTGTGGTGGGCCTGCCGGGGGCGATGGCCGGGCTCTACCAGGGTTTCCAGGGCGGGCAGTGGCAGTTGCACCACCTGCTGGCGCTGTTGATTCTGATGATAGTCATCGTGGGTTTCATCGTGCTGGTGGAGGGGGCGCAGCGGCGGATTCCGGTGCAGTACGCCAAGCGGGTGGTGGGCCGGCGCATGATGGGCGGCAGCATGACCTACCTGCCCATTCGGGTCAACACCGGCGGCGTCATCCCGGTCATCTTTGCCAGCTCGATCTTGACCTTTCCGCAGACCATTGGAGTCTTTGCGGGCGACGGCCCGTGGGTCCGCTCGTTCACGCAGGCGCTGGCCTGGGGCGAGCCGCTCTACACGCTGCTCTACATTGCCGGGATTATTTTCTTCTGCTATTTCTATGTTTCCATTATCTTCAACCCCGACGAGCTGGCCGACAACATGCGCAAGTGGGGCGGGTTTATCCCCGGCATTCGGCCCGGGCGGCACACCTCCGAGTACGTGAACAACATTCTCACTCGCATCACTTTCGTGGGCGGCCTCTACCTGGCTTTGATTTCCATCATTCCGGAATGGATGATTTCGGGCATCAAGCTCCACCACCTGCCGTTTGTGGGCGCCTGGGTGGATGCCACTTTTCCCCGGTGGATTCTGGAGGGGTTGGGGGTGCAGTTTTATTTCGGCGGCACCTCGCTGCTGATCGTCGTGGGTGTAGCCATGGACACGGTCAACCAGATTGAGGCGCAGTTGACCATGCGGCACTACGATGGCTTCACGGCCCGTGGCCGCATCCGGGGTCGGAGAACTTGAGCCGTGGCCAGCGGGAGGAAACCGGCGCGCCCGTTGGTTTTCCTGGGGGCACCCGGAGCCGGCAAGGGCACGCAGGCCCGCGCCCTGGCCCAACACCGTGGCGTGCCGCAAATTGCCACCGGCGACATGTTCCGCGACCACGTCGCCCGGAACACGCCCTTGGGGCAGCAGGCCAAAGCTATCGTGGAGCGGGGGGAGTTGGTGAGCGACGAGATTGTATCCGCTATGGTGGCGGAGCGCATCCGGCAGCCCGACCGTGCGGGCGGGTTCATCCTGGATGGTTTTCCGCGCACGCGGACGCAGGCGGAGCGATTGGATGAGATTCTGGCCGAGGCGGGCTTTTCCAGCGCGCTTGCGATAAACTTGCAGGTGGGCTATGATAATTTGATTCGCCGAATTTGCGGACGCCGTACGTGTTCGGTCTGCGGGGAAATCTACAATATTTTCGACCGCCCGCCGCGCGTGCAGGGGCGGTGCGACCGTGACGGCGGCGAGTTGACCGCGCGGGCTGATGATCGCGAAGAGGTAGTGCGAAAACGTTTGGATACTTACGAGCAGCAGACGAAACCGCTGGTGGAATTCTACCGCCAGCGCGGGGCCTTGTTGGAGGTGGACGGCGAGCAAGCCCCGGAGGAGCTGACCCGGCGGTTGATCCCACTGGTGGAGTCGGCGGTGGGGGCGGGAGTTGAGCGGCGGGCATGATTGTATGCAAGTCAGCGGCGGAATTGGAAAAGATGCGCGCTGCCGGGCAGATCGGGGCGCGCGTATTGGCACAGGTGGCCGCGCACGCAGCCCCGGGCGTCTCTCTGCTGGAGTTGGAAGCGCTGGCGGAGAAGGAGATCGCCGCCGGCAAAGGCGAACCGGCCTTCAAGGGCTACCGCGGGTATCCGTGCGTGCTGTGCACTTCGGTCAACGAGGAAATTGTGCATGGCATCCCGTCGGAGCGCAAGCTGCGGGAGGGCGACATCCTCTCGATTGACGTGGGGATTAAGCTGGAGGGGTTCTACGTGGACACCGCCACCACCGTCCTGCTGGAGCCGGTGGCGCCGGAGGTCAAGACGCTGGTTCGGGTTACGCGCGAAGCGTTGGACATAGCGGTGAAGCAGGCGCGGGCAGGGAATTACTTGAACGACATCGGGAAGGCGGTGCAGCAGCATGTGGAGGGCGCCGGGTTCAATGTGGTGCGCGAATTCGTGGGCCACGGCATCGGCACGCAACTGCACGAGGAGCCGCAGGTGCCCAACTATGCCACGCCCGGTCGCGGCCCGAAGCTGAGGCCCGGGATGGTGCTGGCGTTGGAGCCGATGGTGACCAAAGGTTCGCCGGCTGTAAAGATGCGGCCGGACCGGTGGACGGCGGTGGTAGCCGATGGCGGCCATGCCGCCCACTTTGAGCACTGCGTGGCCGTCACCCAGAACGGCCCCTGGGTGTTGACGGAAGCCTAGCGGGATAAAGGAGCGTATGGCCAAAGAGGACGCGATTGAGGTGATGGGCACAGTGGTCGAGACGTTACCCAATGCGATGTTTCGGATTGAGCTGGAGAACAAGCACAAGGTGCTGGCCCACATCTCGGGGCGGATGCGGAAATACTTTATCCGTATCTTGCCTGGCGACCGCGTGCAGTTGGAACTGTCGCCCTACGATTTGAGCCGGGGCCGGATCACGTATCGTTTTCGCTAGAGGGACGCTGTGAAGGTACGGGCATCGGTAAAGAAAATTTGCGCTAAGTGCAAGATCATCCGCCGGCGCGGCATAGTGCGGGTGATCTGCGTGAATCCCAAGCACAAGCAGCGCCAGGGCTAAGGAGAGAGAACCATGGCACGGATTTCCGGCGTGGATCTGCCGCCGCAAAAGAATGTCTGGATCGGGCTGACGCACATCTACGGTATCGGGCGCAGCCGGTCGGCGCAGATTCTGGCTAAGGCGGAGGTGGAGCAGTTCCGCAAGGTCAAGGATTTGACCGAAACCGATGTCAGCCACATCCGCCAGGTGATCGAGGAGCAGGGCGGCGTGGAAGGTGATTTGCGCAAAGAGATTTCCATGAACATCAAGCGCCTGATCGAGATCGGGAGCTACCGGGGTCAGCGCCACCGCCGCAGCTTGCCGGTACGCGGCCAGCGCACGCACACCAACGCTCGCACGCGTAAGGGCCCGCGCCGTCAAACCGTGGCCTTGAAGCGGGCGGCCCCGACCAAGAAGGGTTAAGGGAGAAAAAAGAATGGCTAAAGCCGCAGCTCCAGCGGGCAAGACGGGACGCAAGAAGTCATTTCGCAAGAAGCGCGAGAAGAAGCACATCCCGGCGGGTCTGGTTTTTATCCGGGCGACCTTCAACAATACCCAGGTCACCATTACCGACATGAAAGGCAACACCATCGGGTGGGCCAGCTCCGGCTCGGTTGGGTTCAAAGGGTCTCGCAAGGGAACTCCTTTTGCAGCCGGGCAGGCAGCCACGGCGGCTGCCACGCGCGCGCGCGACGTGGGAATGCGGACGGTGGAAGTGCGCGTCAACGGGCCGGGGTCGGGTCGCGAGTCGGCCATCCGCTCCCTGGCGGCTGCCGGCTTGCAGGTGACTGTCATCAGAGATGTCACCCCGATCCCGCACAACGGCTGTCGGCCGCCCAAGCGGCGTCGGGTGTGATGAGAGGAACGAATCGGTTGGTAGGGAGGTAGAAGACAGCCTTGGCTCGATACTGTGATGCGGTTTGCCGGCTCTGCCGGCGCGAAGGAATGAAGCTGTTCTTGAAGGGGGAGCGCTGCTTCACCGACAAGTGCGCGATTGAGAAGCGGAACGTTCCGCCCGGCATGCACGGGCGCGGGCGCCGGCCCAAGACACGCGCCTACGGCACCCAGTTGCGGGAAAAGCAGCGGGTGCGTCGTGTCTATGGGGTGCTGGAACGGCAGTTCCGCAACATCTTTCAGAAAGCGGAGCGGATGCCGGGTAAGACCGGCGAGAACTTGCTGGTGTTGTTGGAGCGGCGGCTGGACACGATGGTGCAGCGCGCCGGCTTTGCCAGCTCGCGGGCGCAAGCGCGCCAGTTGGTGCTGCACGGGCATGTGCGCGTGAACGAGAAGCGGGTGAACATCCCGTCGGCGCTGGTCAGCGTCGGAGACGAAATCAGCCTCAAGGGCCAGATGAAAGAGAACGCGATGGTGTTGCAGGCGATGGAGGTGGCAGGGCGGCAGTTGACGGCTAGTTGGCTGGAGATTGACCGCGAGGCCTTGCGCGCCAAGCTGACCGCTTGGCCCAAGCGCGAGGAGTTGACCACGCCGCCGCTCAATGAGCAACTCATTGTCGAACTCTATTCGAGGTAAAGGGAGGTAAGAAGATCTATGTGGAAAGGCTTTCAAAAACCGAAGCGCTTGGTGAGCGAAGTTGAAACGCTGACCGACCACTACGGAAAATTCTACGCCCAGCCGTTCGAGCGAGGATTCGGCACCACCATCGGCAATTCCTTGCGGCGGGTGCTGTTGAGCTCGGTGGAGGGTGCCGCCATCACCGCCGTGAAGATCGAAGGGGTGCTGCACGAGTTCCAATCGATCCCCGGCGTGGTGGAAGACGCCACCGACGTCATCCTCAACCTCAAGCAGGTGCCGTTGCGTTTGCACAATCCCGAAGCGGTCAAGACGATGACCCTGTTCGCGGACAAACCGGGAGAGGTCACTTCCGGCATGATCGAAACCGATGCCGAAATCGAAGTGTTGGACAAGAGCATCCACTTGGCGACCCTGGGCGAGGGCGGCAAACTGGTGATAGAGATGCGCGTGAAGAACGGCCGGGGCTACGTCAGCGCCGACCGCAACTTCGACGAAGACCTGCCCGTCGGCTACATTCCCACTGACTCGGTCCACTCCCCGGTGCGCAAGGTCAACTACACGGTGGAGGCGGCCCGCTTGGGGCAGGTGACCGACTACGACAAGCTGACCCTGGAAGTGTGGACGAACGGTGCCGTCAAACCTCACGACGCTGTTGGTCTGGGCGCCAAGCTGCTCAAAGACCACATGAGCATCTTTATCGCTTTCGAGGAGGACGTGCCGGCGGAGGTAGCGTCCGTGGAACGCAGCTTCGATCCGCGTCAGGAGTACTTGGACCGGTCGGTGGACGAGTTGGAACTCTCCGTCCGCGCCTACAATTGTCTGAAGAACGCCAACCTCCGCACCATCGGCGAGCTGGTGCAGCGCTCCGAGCAAGAGATGCTGAAGACAAAAAACTTCGGGCGTAAGTCGCTGAACGAAATCAAGGACATCCTCGTCAGCATGAACTTGCAATTGGGGATGAAACTCGACGAACAGGGGCGCATCGTTTATCCGCCGTGGGAGGCGGTCAAGCCGGAAGCCGAGCAGCAGGCGCCTGCAACTTCGCTCTAAGACCGGGGAAATTCCATGAGGCATCGCAAGGGCTACAAGAAACTCGGTCGCAATACGGCTCACCGCCGGGCGACTTTGCGCAACTTGGTCACCAATCTGCTCGAGCGCGAGCGCATCACCACCACCGTCACCAAAGCCAAAGCCCTGCGCCCGCTGGCCGAAAAGATGATCACGCTCGGCAAGCGCGATACCTTGCACGCCCGCCGGCAGGCGGCGGCGTTCTTGCTCAGCCCGCCGGTGTTGAAGAAGCTCTTCGGCACGCTTGCGCCGCGCTTCGCCGACCGCCCGGGAGGCTACACGCGCATCGTGCGCGTCGGCTGGCGTCGCGGCGACGGCGGTGAAATGGCGCTGATCCATTTGATTGGCTCCGAGTTGAAAGTTAAAGAGAAGAAAGAAAAGAAGCGCAAGAAGGAAGCTCCGCCGCCGGAGCCCGTGCCGGAAGCTGCGCCCGAGGCGGCGTCGAAAGAATAAAAGAATAGAAGTTCTGGGAAGTGTGGGAAGCGGCCTTGATCTTCGGATCGGGGCCGTTTTTTATTCCAGCCGGTAGTTGGGGGCCTCCTTGGTGATGATCACGTCGTGGACGTGGCTTTCGCGCAGGCCGGCGCTGGTCACGCGCAGGAAGCGCGCGTTCTGTTGCAACTCTTCGACCGACGCGCAACCGCAGTAGCCCATCCCGCTGCGCAGTCCGCCCACCAACTGGTGCACCAGCTCGCTCAGCGGACCTTTGGCGGGCACGCGGCCTTCCACCCCTTCCGGCACCAGCTTGTCTGCGCCGCGGCCGTTGCGCGCGGCCAAGTCTTCGCCGGCTGCGCTCGGTTGCACCGACTCCTGCGCGTAGCGGTCGGCGGAGCCGGCGCTCATGGCTCCCGTTGAACCCATCCCGCGATAGGACTTGAAGCTGCGTCCTTGGAAGAGCACCGTCTCGCCGGGGCTTTCGTCCGTGCCGGCGAACAGCGACCCGACCATGATGGTGGACGCACCGGCGGCGATGGCCTTGCTGATGTCGCCGGAATACTTGATGCCGCCGTCGGCGATCACCGGGATGCCGGGCTTCCGCACGGCTCTGGCGCATTCGGCGATGGCGGTCAGTTGCGGCACGCCCGCTCCGGTCACCATGCGCGTGGTGCAAATCGAGCCCGGCCCGATCCCCACCTTGACCGCGTCCACGCCCAGCTCGGCCAGTTCGCGCGCGCCGTCGTAGGTCGCCACGTTGCCCGCCACCAGCTCGACCTCCGGCAGCCGCTTCTTCACCTCGCGCACCGCCGCCATGACGCGCTCCGTGTGCCCGTGCGCGGTGTCAATCACCAACACGTCCACGTTGCGCTGTTTTAGCTCTACCGCGCGTTCCAGAAAATCGCCCGTTGCCCCGATGGCGGCGCCCACCAGCAGCCGGCCCTGCTCGTCCTTGGCGGCACGCGGGAACTGCAACTTTTTCTGAATGTCTTTGACCGTAATCAGGCCCTTGAGTTCGTAGTCGCCGTCCACCACCAGCAGCTTTTCCACCCGGTGCTGTTGCAGGATGCGCTCCGCTTCGGCCAGCGTGGTGCCCACCGGCACCGTGATCAAATTCTCCTTGGTCATCACCGCGCTCACCGGCAGCGAGGTGTCCTTTTGGAAGCGCAGGTCGCGGTTGGTCACGATGCCCACCAGCTTGGCGCTGTTGGTCACCGGCAGTCCGCTGATGCGGTACTTGCTCATCAGCGCCAGCGCGTCGGTGATGGTGTTGTCCGGGCGAATCGTCACCGGGTCCACGATCATCCCGCTCTCCGACCGCTTGACCTTGTCCACCTCATCCACCTGCCGCTCCACCGACAAGTTGCGATGAATAATTCCGATGCCGCCTTGCCGCGCCAGCGCAATCGCCAGCCGCGTGTCGGTCACCGTGTCCATGGCCGCGCTGACGATGGGAATGTTCAGGCGAATCCGGCGGGTTAGCTGGGTGGTGGTGTCAACTTCGGTGGGCAGCACCGACGAGCGGGCGGGAATCAGCAATACGTCATCAAAGGTTAATCCTTCCGACGGCAACCCTTCCAGCATGCAGTGCACTCTCCTCGCTTTTCATTCGATTCTAGGCCCTCGCCCCCACTTCGTCAATCGCACCCCCGCTCGCGTTCTCCGTGCCCTGCGTCTCGATGGCTTATTCTGGGGGCTACGCCGCGGCTCCGTGGCACTTCTTGTATTTCTTGCCACTGCCGCAGGGGCAGGGTTCGTTGCGACCAACCTTCTTGCCGACACGCACCGTCTGCGGTTTGTCGGGCGCAGCGTCGCCTGCGCCCACGAAGCGCAGGTCGCGCGCCTGCTGCCGACGTCGCCGCTCGAACAGCCGCTCTTCTTCGCCGGCGTCCTGCGCCACCGGCTTCATCAGGTAGAGGTAGCGCAGCGTCTCTGAATCCACCCGGTCGAGCATCTCCTCGAACATCGTAAACGACTCGCGCTTGTACTCCAGCAGCGGGTCTTTCTGCCCGTAGCCGCGCAGGTTGATGCCTTCCTTCAAGTGGTCCATCGCCAGCAGGTGGTCTTTCCACTGCGTGTCGATGATCTGCAAGCGGATGATGCGCTCCAGCCGCCGCAACTGCTCCGCGCCCAGCTCCTGTTCCTTCTCGGCGTAGAGCGCCTTCAATTTTTCTTCCAGCGCCGCTTCCAGTTCCTCCAGGTTCAATTGCAGCGGGTCGAGGCCGTCGCTGCGCAGGTCGAGCCCGAACTGCCGCCACAGTTCCTGCCGCAACCCGTCCACGTTCCACTTTTCGGGATGCGCGGTCTTGGGGCAGTGCAAGTCGAGGAAGTGCGACGCAAAGTCGCCCGCCATCGACAGCACCTCTTCCTTCAGGTCGGCGCCTTCCAGGATTTCGCGCCGCATGCCGTAGATGGCGACGCGCTGCTTGTTCATCACGTCGTCGTATTCCAGCAGGTGTTTGCGCGCCTCGAAGTTCTGGCCTTCCACCGCTTTCTGCGCCGCCTCGATGCGTTTCGAGATCAGCCGCGACTCAATCGGCACACCTTCTTCCATCCCCAGCTTCAGCATCAACCCCTTCAGGCGCTCACCGCCGAAGATGCGCATCAGGTCGTCTTCCAGCGAGAGGAAGAAGCGCGAGCTGCCCGGGTCGCCCTGCCGCCCGGCGCGCCCGCGCAGCTGGTTGTCTATCCGGCGCGATTCGTGCCGCTCCGTCCCCAGGATGTGCAGCCCGCCCACCGCCACCACTTCATCGTGCTCGCGGGCGGTCTGTTCTTTGAAGCGGGCGAATGTCTCCGCCCATTTTTCTTTCGCCACCCGGAAGAACTGCCCCTGGTTGTAGAAATAGACGTACTGTTCGTCGCTGCCGTAGCGTTCCTCGCCCGCCGGCAGCGCTTCCGCCTGCCCGTGGGTCAACAGGTGGTCCTTGGCTATGAACTCCGGGTTGCCGCCCAGCACGATGTCGGTGCCGCGCCCCGCCATGTTGGTCGAAAGGGTGACGGTGTTCTTCCGCCCCGCCTGCGCCACGATGAAGGCTTCGCGCTCGTGCTGCTTGGCGTTCAGCACCTCGTGCGGCAATCCCGCTTTCTTCAGCAGCGCCGACAGCCGCTCCGAGTTTTCAATTGAAATCGTGCCCACCAGCACCGGCTGCCCTTTCTGGTGCAGTTCTTTGATCTCCTCCACCACCGCGTTGTATTTCTCCCGCTCGGTGCGGTACACCATGTCCGGGTACTGGTGGCGGACGAGCGGCTGGTTGGTGGGAATCACCGACACGTCCAGCTTGTAAATCTTGGCGAACTCCGGCGCTTCCGTTTCCGCCGTGCCGGTCATGCCCGCCAGTTTCTTGTACATGCGAAAATAGTTTTGGAAGGTGATGGTCGCCAGGGTTTGGTTCTCGCGCTCGATCTTCACGCCCTCTTTGGCTTCGATGGCCTGGTGCAGGCCGTCTGACCAGCGCCGCCCCGGCATCAGCCGCCCGGTGAACTCGTCCACGATCAGCACTTCGCCGTCCTTGACCATGTAGTCCACGTCGCGCTTGAAGACCGTGTGCGCCTTCAGCGCCTGGTTCACATGGTGCAGCGTCTCCAGGTGGACGGGGTCGTAGAGGTTCTCCACCTTCAGCAGCGACTCCAGGTGCTCCACGCCTTCTTCCGTCAGCGCCGCCGAGCGGTGCTTCTCGTCGACGGTGTAATGTTTCTCTTTTTCCAGCCGCGGGATGATGCGGTCGATGCGGTAGTACTTGTCGGTGGACTCCTCTGACGGCCCGCTGATGATCAGCGGCGTGCGCGCTTCGTCAATCAGAATCGAGTCCACCTCATCCACGATGGCGAAGTGGTGCGGGCGCTGCACGCGGTCGCCCTGCTCGAACTTCATGTTGTCGCGCAGGTAGTCGAACCCGAACTCGTTGTTGGTGCCGTAGGTGATGTCGGCGCGGTAGGCGGCTTTGCGCTCCTCGTCGGACTTCTCGTGCACAATCACGCCCACTTCCAGCCCCAGGGACTTGTACACCGGCCCCATCCATTCGGCGTCGCGCTTGGCCAGGTAGTCGTTGACGGTCACGATGTGGACGCCGCGCCCCAGCAGCGCGTTCAGGCAGGCCGGCAGCGTCGCCACCAGCGTCTTGCCTTCGCCGGTCTTCATCTCCGCGATCTTGCCTTCGTGCAGCACCATCCCGCCCATCAACTGCACGTCGAAGTTCCGCATCGCCACTGTCCGCCGGCCCACCTCCCGCACCAGCGCAAACACCGGCGCCAGCACCTCCTCCAGCGCCGCTTCTTCCGCTTTGCGCCGCTGCTTCTCGGCGGCCTCTTTCTGAACCTGCCGCGCAGTCGCATCGCCCGCTGCCTGCTCGATTGTCCTGCGCTCCTCTTCGATTACGTCTTTCAGACGCGCTTGCACCTGCTCGCGGAACTTTCCGAAGCGCTCCGCCAGCTCGGCGTCCGACAGCCGCTGCATCTCGGGTTCGAGCCGGTTGATAGCCTCCACCTGCGGCTGCAGGCGCTTAGTCTCGCGCTCGTGCTGCGTCCCGAAAATTTTCGTCAGTAGTTTCTGCACTACGATGTTCCTACGCTGGGTTATTCAAGGCAGGGAACTTCTCCCTGACACGCCATTTCACGCTCTGCAAACCTCCATTGTAGCATGCGGCAGAAGCGCCGAGTCGGCTCCGGGCGCGGGACTGTTTCAGCGCAGCGCAATTTGAGGTAGGCGGGCCTGCCCGCCGAAGCCCAAAGGGCGTAGGCGGGTTGACTTGAGCGTTCGCCCACGTTATAGACGCTGTGCGGTTCGCTCGGCGGGTGTGAGGATTTGCCTTCTAATTGGCCGATCAACCAGTCAACCAATCAACCAATCAACTGTTCAACCATGTGGGTTTATCTCTCCGGCTCGATTGAGTTCGCACGCGATGGCGGTCGAGCTTGGCGGCGTGACCTGACACCGTTCCTCGTAGGAACGCTCGGCCACCGCGTCTATGACCCCGCCGAGGACGAAAAGAAAAATCTGACCGATGAGGAAGTGGCGCACTTCCGCTCTTGGAAAAGCTCCGACCTCGAGCGCTTCCGCCGCACCGTGCGCAAGATTATTGACTGGGACCTCGACCTGATCGAACAGCAGGCCGACTACCTGGTCTGCTACTGGGACCGGGAGTCCGCCCGCGGCGCCGGCACCCAGGCCGAGCTCACCGCCGCCTACCGCAAGGGCGTTCCCGTCTACCTGGTTACGGAGCTGCCCCCCGCCGAGATCAGCGGCTGGATTCTCGCCTGCGCCGAAAAGGTCTTCAGCAGCTTCGACGACCTGAAGACCTTTCTGCTCGAACGCTACACGTCATAGTTCAGCCTACGGGCTTGTCCTGAGCCCGGTCGAAGGGCTTCTGCCCGTGGGACCCGGCGGCCTGCCTGCGGTAGGCAGACCGCTGGACTGAACACCCTCTTGGCTGCTACTGCCCGCCCAGGATAATCGGCAGTCCCTTACCGCCGCTGCCGATTATTACCACCTTCGCGTTCTGGCTGCTGGCCAGCTTTTCGGTCGCCTCGATGCCCTTCCAGGTCAACAGTTGTGCGCTGATGCCCTGAGCGACGATGCGCTGGAAGTCGCGGATGCCGGCAGCCTCGATGCGCTTGCGCTCGGCTTCCTGCTGTTCTCGTTGCAGCACGAACTCCATCCGCTGTGCTTCCTGGTCGGCCTGCTGTTTGGCTTCGATGGCTTGCGTCACCGTAGCCGGCAGCTTCACTTCCCGGAGTAGGACCCGTTCTACGATGATCCCTCGCCCACTCAGGATTGCTATCAACTCCTCGGCGACCTGTTTCCCGATCAGTTCGCGCTTGACGCCGTAGAGAGCATCGGCGTCGTAGGCAGAAGTGACCGAGCGGATGGTCGAGCGCAGGTTGGCCTTCACCACTATGTTCACGTAATCCACTCCAATGGTCTTGTACACCTCATTGGCCTTAGTACTGTCCAGGCGGAAGAGTAATGTTGTGTCCAATGTCACGCTCAGCCCCTCGTTGCTGAGCACTTGGGCTCTTTCTGTTAACTCTTGCGTGCGGACTGAGAAGGTGATGTTCCGCGCCAGCGGGTTCGCCAGGTGCGTGCCCGCAGACAGCGTGGTGTCGGTCACTCGACCGAAGAACACCAGCACTCCCACGTGGCCCGCCGGCACGTACTTCAGCGCAGCGAACAACAGCAACCCCACCAGAACCACAATCACCACCACCGCACCCGACCAGGGCGCCAACGAGCGCAACTTGGCCGCATAGACTTCCCGGATGTCGTCCGGGTCGCGTTGATAAGCAGTCATAGCAATACCTCCAAGTAAGTTGTACCAACAGTGTGACCCCTCCCATTCTAGTTTGTTTCCGCGCCCGCGTCAGGCCTTTTCGCTCCTGACGCGGCTCAGCCCCGCCCAAGCTGTGCTATTATCCCGCGCGGGGGTTCGCATGGATATCGTCAAAGGCAACATGGGCTGGATTGAAGTCGTCTGCGGCCCCATGTTCAGCGGCAAGAGCGAGGAGCTGATCCGGCGGCTCCGCCGCGCCCAGATTGCCCGCCAGCGCGTGCAAATCTTCAAGTCGGTGCTGGACGACCGCTACGCCCAGCAGGAGATTGTCTCCCACAGCGAAGCGCGCATCGAGGCCCAGATTGTTTCCCAGGCGCCGGACATTCTGAAGCAGGTTGACCCGCGCACCGAAGTGGTCGGCATCGACGAAGCCCACTTTTTCGGCATGGACTTGGTCGAGGCCGCCGACCAGCTCGCCAACCTGGGCAAGCGCGTGATTGTCGCCGGGCTCGAGACTGACTATCTCGGCCGCTCCTTCGAGCAGGTCTCGCAATTAATGACGGTGGCGGAAGAAGTCACCAAGCTGCTCGCCATCTGCGTCCGCTGCGGCAACCCCGCCAAGCACACCCAGCGCTTGGTGGCTTCCGAGGAGCGCATCCTGGTCGGGGCCCAGACCGAGTACGAAGCCCGCTGCCGCCGCTGCTTCGACCCCCACTTGGCCGCCGAAAAAGTGGCCGTCTCCAAACAGACGGCAAAAACCTGATCTAACTGGGCCACACTCTTTTGCTATGATGAGGCGCGCTTTTTGCGCTCTCTATGCGACTGCACGCTTCCGCTCCCACTCGGATTGACCTGGCCGGCGGCACGCTCGACATCTGGCCGCTCTACCTGTTTCATCCCGGCGCGCTCACGCTCAACCTGGCCATCTCCCGCCTGGCCCGCTGCCTGCTCGAACCCCGCGCCGACCGCCGCATCGTTCTCATCAATCGCGACACCGGCCGCCGCGAAGCCTTCGCCTCCCTGCGAGCCTTGCAGAAGCAGGGCCGCTACCGGTTGCCGTTGCCGGCCCACATGGTTCGCTTCTTCGCCCCCTCGCGCGGACTGACGTTGACCACCTGGTCGGAAGTGCCCGCCGGCTCTGGCCTCGGCGGGTCGAGCGCGCTGGCGGTCGCCATCGGGGCAGCCTTCAGCCGCTGGCTCGGCCGCCGGCTCTCACGGCAGGAGTTGGTTTTCTTGGGGCGGGATACGGACGCCCGCGTTCTGGGTGTCCCCACCGGCGAGCAGGACCACTACCCGGCCGCCTTCGGTGGTGTAAATGCTATTCGCCTGGAGCCGCTCGGCACGCGCTGCGAACCCCTGGCGGTGGACCTGCACGCGCTGGAGTCTCGGCTCCTGCTGGCTTATACGGGCGAGCCCCGCCGCTCCGGCGTCAACAACTGGGACGTAGTAAAGCGCTACCTCGACGGTGACCGCCACCTTCGTCGCAACTTCAGCCAAATCGCCGCCACCGCCGCCGCCATGCGCCAGGCGCTGGTGAAAGAAAACTGGAAAGAGATGGCACAGTTGTTGCGCCACGAGTGGCGCACCCGCCGGCGCAACGCTCCCGCCATTTCCACGCCCTTCATTGACAAGCTCATTCGGGCGGGCCGCCGGGCCGGCGCCGAGGCGGCCAAAGTGTGCGGGGCGGGCGGAGGCGGCTGTGTGGTGTTCCTCGTTCCGCCCCACCGCTACGGTGCCGTGGCCACTGCCCTGGCGGCCGCTGGCGCTACTCTGTTGCCCTTCCGTATTGCCCGCCGCGGCGTGCGGGTGGAGGTAACCAGGTGACCTGGAGTTCCATTTTCCTGTCCGCCGACTTACGCCTGCGTCCCATCTGGCGCGCGCTGCTGTTCCTGCCGGTGCTTGTGCTCATCGCTATCCCCATTGTGATTGTGAGCACTTTGGTCGCCGGTCACGATCGGGTACAGGACAACCAGGAGGTGGGCTTCATCGTCCAGGGAGTGGTGCTCACCGTGGCGCCGTTGTTGGCCGGTTGGATCCTGTTGCGCTTGCTGGATCGTCGCTCCTTTCGCACTCTCGGCCTGTGGTTCTATGACGGTTGGGGAAGGGAACTGTTGTGGGGTTTGGCGGGCGGCTTGGGATTGATGTCGGTGCTGGTAGGGGCGCTGGTGGCGCTCGGGCAGGTGCATCTGACCTTCGCCTCGCTTGACGCGCGCAGCGTGCTGCTCGGGTTGGGGTGGAACGTGGTGGTTTTCTTCGGTGCGGCCGCGGGCGAAGAAATCCTGTTTCGCGGCTATCCTTTTCAGCGCCTGGTCGAAAGCTGGGGCGCCTTCGCCGCCGTTTTTGTCCTTTCCGCTCTGTTTGGGTGGGGCCATCTGAGCAATCCCTCCGCCACGCCGCTTTCCACCGCCAACACCGTCCTGATGGGCATCCTGCTGGCGCTGGCTTACCTGAAGACGCGCGCGCTTTGGTTTCCCATCGGGCTGCACTTCTCCTGGAACTTTGTCATGGCCGCCGTCTATTCGCTGCCCGTAAGCGGAATTGTGGTTCAGCGCCAACTCCTGGTCGCGACCATTTCCGGCCCGGACTGGCTTTCCGGGGGCAACTACGGGCCCGAAGGCAGCGTCCTAACCACTGCGGTGGCTTTGCTGGCGATCTTGTGGCTGGCGCGAACCCACCGCCTGCAGGTTTCGCCCGCCCAGGCAAAAGAGGTAGAATTAGCAAGGGCCGGGGGAGAACCATGAAGTACGGCGCCATCAAACTTGCCTGCCTAGGGCTGCTGGTTTTCGCCAGCGGGGGAGCAGCAACCCAAGCCGCGGCTGCGCCCGCCAACCAAAAGCTGACCATTGAGAACCGCCTGGCCATCGTCCGCGAGGTGTCCCACGAGTACGTCACTTTGCAGAAGCCTTTGCCGGCCTCACGAAAGTTAAAGGAAGCGGTTGAGGTGGATGCCACCGGCAAGGTGAACGAGGAGGGCCTGCGTCGCTTGCTGGCCAACCGCGGCATGGCGCTCCCCACCGGCGAGATCGTCCAGATCACCGACCTGAAGATCAAAAAGAACTACATCCTGTTCGAGATCAACGGCGGCGGCAAGAAAAAGACCAAGTGGTACCAGCGCGTAACCGTGTCCGCCGGGGGGCCCCTGGGAGGAACCAACGTGCCCGTCGGCGGCTCCCGGCGCCAGGGCTCGCAGCTCGGGCGTGGTTCCTGGGTCCGCTTGCGGTTTCCCCGCCGGGTGCCCGACCTTACCCCCGATGACGTCAAGCAGCTCATGCAGGGCGTGTTTGAATTCGGTCGACGGTCGGCGACCCTCCCGTGGATTGAAACTATCCCGGAGGAGTTCCGAGAGGCCATCAAGCAGAAAAAAGCGCTGGTGGGCATGAACCGGGAAATGGTGCTGGTCGCCCTGGGCCAACCGCTGAGCAAAGTGCGGGAGGAAAAAAATGGGCAGGAGACCGAGGACTGGATTTACGGCAACGCGCCCTTCCTCACTTTCGTCATTTTCGTGGGCGACGAAGTGGTGGAAATTAAAGAATTCAAATAGCCCTCCCCCCTCCTGCCGATTTGACCCTCCTCGGGCCGAGAGGTTATGATACCCGACCGCACTTAAGTCGCTTGTTTCTCTTCGCGGGGGAGTTAGCTTTCATCGGGAGGCGCTATGGCTGTCAAGGTAGGCATCAACGGTTTCGGTCGCATCGGGCGCAACATCTACCGCGCCGCTATGGACGATGCCGGCGTGGACATTGTCGCGGTCAATGACATCACCGACCCGCGCACGCTGGCGCATCTGCTCAAGTACGACTCGGTGCTGGGCAACCTCGACGCACAAGTCCAGTCGAAGGAAGACAGCATCCAAGTGGGCGCTCACTCCATTCGAGTGTTCAAAGTCAGGGACCCGGCGGAGTTGGACTGGAAATCCGTGGGGGCAGAAGTCGTGGTGGAGTCCACCGGGCTTTTCACCAAGGGCCCGCTGGCGGCCAAGCACCTGCGCGACACGGTGAAGAAAGTCATCATCTCCGCGCCCGCCACCGATCCCGACCACACCCTGGTGCTGGGCGTGAACGACAACACCTACGACCCCGGCAAGCACCACGTGGTTTCCAACGCCTCCTGCACCACCAATTGCCTGGCGCCGGTGGTCAAGGTGTTGAACGACACCTTCGGCATCGTGCACGGCACCATGACCACCGTCCACTCCTACACCAACGACCAGCGTCTGCTCGACCTGCCCCACCAGGATTTGCGCCGGGCGCGCTCGGCCGTGCTGTCCATGATCCCCACCAGCACCGGCGCGGCCAAGGCTTTGCACCTGGTCATCCCCGAGCTGAAGGGCAAGCTCGACGGCTTTGCGCTGCGCGTGCCCACGCCCAACGTCTCGGTCGTGGACCTGACCGTGACGGTCCAGAAAAAGACCACCGTGGACGCAGTGCACCAGGCTTTTCAGCAAGCCGCTGCCGGCCCCTTGAAAGGTATCCTTGCTTACAGCGACGATGAGTTGGTTTCCATCGACTTCCGCGGCAATCCGCACTCGGCCATCTACGACGCCGGCTACACCCGCGTAGTGGCCGATACCTGTGTCAAAGTGCTGGCCTGGTACGACAACGAGTGGGGCTACTCCTGCCGCGTCGTGGACTTGATAAAATTCCTGGCCCAGCGTTTCTAGCTCGCCGGGTGCGCTTTCGCTCATGCCCAAGCTCTCCATCCGCGACCTGGAGTTGTCCAGCCGCCGGCTGTTCGTCCGGGTGGACTTCAACGTTCCCTTGCGGGATGGAAAGGTGGCTGACGATACGCGCATCCGCGCTTCCTTGCCCACTCTGGAGTACGCGCGCAAGCAAGGCGCCCGCATCATCCTGGCCTCGCATTTGGGCCGTCCCAAGGGGAAGCGGAAACCGGAGTTGAGCCTGCGGCCGGTGGTCGAGCGGCTGAACGAGTTGCTGAAAACTCCGGTCGGCTTTGCCTCCGATTGCATCGGAGAAGAAGTCGAAAAGATGGTGTTCGGACTCCGAGACCATCAGGTCCTGCTGCTGGAGAACCTGCGCTTCCATCCCGAAGAAGAAGCCAACGACCAGCAGTTTTCCCGCGCGCTCGCCCGCCTGTGCGACCTCTACGTCAACGACGCCTTTGGCTCGGCGCACCGCGCCCACGCCTCCACTGTCGGCATCACCCGGCTGGTTTGGAGCTCGGCCGCCGGTTTCCTGATGGAGAACGAGCTCACCTACCTGGGCAAAGTCGTCGCCGAGCCCGAGCATCCCTTCGTGGCGGTGCTGGGCGGCGCCAAAGTCTCCGACAAGATCGGCATCATCTCAAACCTGCTCAAGCTGGTGGATACGCTGCTGGTCGGCGGTGCCATGGCCTACACTTTTCTCAAGGCTAAAGGCGTGCCGGTGGGCCGCTCCTTGGTGGAAGATGACAAGGTGGAGCTGGCCCGGCAGTTGCTCGCCGAAGCCGAGCGCCGCAACGTAAAAGTTCTGCTGCCACTGGACCACGTCGTGGCCGACAAGATCAGCCCGGACGCGGAGCCGATTCTGACCGAGGGCAACGCCGTCCCCGACGACAAAATGGGACTCGACATCGGCAGGCGCACGGTGGAAGCGTTTTGCTCGGTGCTGTTGGACGCCAAGACCATCGTGTGGAACGGGCCCATGGGCGTTTTTGAATGCGAGCCCTTCGCGCAGGGAACGGTCTGGGTGGCACGCGCGGTGGGTGAATCCAGCGCGCTCTCCATCGTGGGCGGCGGCGACTCCATCGCCGCGGTCAAGCAGGCCGGCGTGGCCCAGCAGATTCGCCACATCTCTACCGGCGGCGGCGCTTCGCTGGAGTTCCTCGCTGGACGCACGCTGCCCGGCGTAGAAGCCTTGACGGAGAAGAAGTGACCCCCATGCGACGCCCTGTACTGGCCGCCAACTGGAAACTGCACAAGACGCAGGCCGAGACCCGCGCGTTCTTGGAGAAGTTCAAGCCGCTGGTGGCGCAATCGAGCCACTGCGAGATTGTTGTCTGCCCGCCCTTCACTTCGCTGGGGGCGGCGGTCGCAGCCGCCCGCGACTCCAACATCGCCATCGGCGCCCAGGACGTGTTCTGGGAGAAGAAGGGCGCCTACACCGGCGAAGTGACCGCAGCGATGCTGGCCGAGGCCGGTTGCCAGCACGTGATTGTCGGCCACTCCGAGCGCCGCCAGTATTTCCACGAGACCGACGGCGAAGTGAGCCGCAAGCTCCTGGCCGTGCTCAGCGCTGGCCTGACCCCCATCGTGTGCGTGGGCGAAACCTTGCAGGAGCGCGAGGCCAAGGCCACCGAAGCGGTTCTGGCCCGGCAGTTCCTGGGCGCCTGCAACGCGTTGACCACTACTCAGTTCTCTCGTATCATCGTTGCGTACGAGCCGGTGTGGGCCATCGGCACCGGGCAGACCGCCACGCCCGAGTTGGCCGCCACCGCCCACCGATTCCTCCGCCAGCAGGCGGACGAGCGCTTCGGCGCGCCAGCGGCTCAGGAGTTGCGAATTCTCTACGGCGGGAGCGTCAAGCCCGACAACGTCAAGAGTTTGATGGCTCAGAGGGAGATTGACGGAGGCTTGGTGGGTGGCGCCAGCTTGGAGCCGGAATCCTTCGCCGCCATCGTGAATTTTTAGCCATATGAGTGAGAAAGCTTATTGGGGTACGGCTGCAGCTCTGACCGCGGGCATTTTCTACCTGGGGACCTGGTACCAGCCGGTTTTGACGACCTTCCACATTCTGGTCTGCCTGCTGCTGGTGCTGGTGGTGCTGTTGCAGAGCGGGCGCGCCGCCGACCTGGCCGGGGCCTTCGGGGGTTCCGGCAGCCAGACCGCCTTCGGGCCGCGCGGGGCAGCCACGCTTTTGTCTAGAGCCACTACTTTTCTGGCCATTGTGTTTATGGTCTCTTCGCTGGTGCTGGCTGTTTATGCCTCGCGGCCGCGCTCTTCGGTTGCGTTGCCGACTTCGGGGCAGGAAACAGAGGAAGCAGCGCCGGTGGGGGAAGGCACTGCACCGAGCGAAGCTCCACCGGCGGACGCGCCGGCTCCCGCACAGGAGTAGGGCCGGTTTGGCTTGGGTACAATGGGTCTGCGTGCGGAAGTGGTGGAACTGGCAGACACGCCGTCTTGAGGGGGCGGTGCCGAAAGGCTTGTGGGTTCGAATCCCACCTTCCGCACCATTTTTCCTCTGGTGAGCGCCTCTGCGCAGTGCGCCCGGCAGGCTTGGATTCCATCCTTGACGGAAACGACGACGGAATGCAGATGTCCCTACTGGAACCTCTCCAACCTGACAAGTACAATCGGGGAGAGGGGACTCAGTTCGCCGCCACAGTTGCCGTCGGTCGGGCATCAGGCATCTGAGTGAAGTGATGCGTTGGGTTTGTCCGCGCTGCCGCCGCCCCATCACCCTCGCGTATTCCACCTGTCCTTTTTGTTCCTCCGCAGAAGCTGCCGGCAGCGTTGGTCCGGCCGCCTCGGCGGTGCGCCCGGACAGCCCGGCTGTGCCGGAGGAGCAGCGCGCACAGCGGCCGGGTTCGCCTCCGGCGCGCGCAGCAGTTCCCCCTCAGCCCGTGCGCAGAGTCTCCCGGCCGGTCGCCCGCGCGAGGAGAAAAGGCAGCGCGCTGGGGCGTGTCGCCCGACTAGGCGCAGGGTTTGCGCTGGTGGTGCTGGGTGTGGCGCTGGTGGGGACAATGCTTTGGCTGTGGCTTTCCACCCAGCCGGGTTGGCAGGAGTGGTTCGAGCAGTGGACCCCTTGAGAGCATTCCGGGCGGCGGATTCGTTCGTGTCTTGACTTTGCCTGTTGCCTGTGTTCCGATGGGCGGAACACGGGCCGAGGCGGAACTCATGGCGAAAAAGTTGGAACTCGTAAAAGATATCATGACGAGCAGCGTCACCACTGTGGACCACGAGGCGCGCTTGCTGGATGCCGCCCTGCTGATGCGGTCGAGCGGCTTCCGCCATGTGCCGGTGGTGGACAATGGCCGGCTGGTGGGCATCATTTCCGACCGCGACGTCAAGGGCGCTTCTCCCTCCCTCTTCGCGGAAATCTCCCAGGAGGAATACAATCGTATCTTTGAGACCACCCCGGTCGCAAAGGTCATGACCAAAGATCCCCAAACCGTCACGCCCGATGCCGCGCTGAAGGACGTGGTGGCCATGATGCAGGAGAACAAATTCGGCGCAGTGCCCATTGTCGAAGGTGACAATAAGCTGGTCGGCATTGTGACCAGTAATGATATGTTGGTTCTTCTCCGTACCCTGCTGGAGCAATCCTGAGCCCCTCGCGTTTTTTCTGCTACGATTACCCCCCGCGCATTCGGATTTCCCGTCGCTGAGGTATTGAACCAAGTGACGACGCGCGTCCTTCCGGTGGAGTGAGGCGGTCGGCTTGTTTTCCTGCTGCTGCCGAGGCGAATGGATTTCCCATTTCCACTGCGCCGGTTTGGAGGCAGATATAGGTTGCCAAGCGGGCGGGCAAACACATAGAATTTTAGGGGTATTTTCCCGGAGACAAGACAGATGGCGGCGGAACCAGGAGTGAAAAACGCGGCGGCCGGGATCGCGGCGGAGAAGTACCACGGGCTCGACCGCGCGGCGCTGGTGCGCCTCTACCGCACCATGTACCTCTCGCGCAAAATGGACGACCGCGAGATGCAGCTCAAGCGCCAGCAGAAAATTTTCTTCCAGATCAGCGGCGCCGGGCACGAAGCGGTGCTGGCGGCCGCCGGGCTGGCACTCAAGCCCGGCTACGACTGGTTCTATGCCTACTACCGCGACCGCGCCCTTTGCCTCGCGCTCGGCATGACCCCGCTGGAGCAGTTGCTGGAAGCTGTGGGTGCCAAAGACGACCCCAACTCCGGCGGCCGCCAGATGCCCTCCCACTGGGGCCACAAGAAGCTGAACATCGTCTCCCGGAGTTCCTGCACCGGCACGCAGTTCTTGCAAGCCGTGGGCTGCGCCGCAGCGGGCGTGTACTTCGCCCGGCAGCCCCAGGCGGCTCAAGCCGGTGGCGCCAAGTTCAAGAATGACGAGGTGGTCTACGTCTCCGGCGGCGACGGCGCCACCAGCGAGGGCGAGTTCTTTGAAGCGCTCAACTCCGCCTGCAACCTCAAGCTGCCGGTGCTGTTCCTGATCGAGGATAACGGCTACGCTATCAGCGTGCCGGTTGAAGTGCAGACCGCCGGCGGCAGCATCTCCGACTTGGTCCGCAACTTTCCCCACTTGCGGGTGTTGAACTGCGACGGCACCGACCCGCTGGAAAGTTACGCAGCCTTGACCAAAGCGGTGGCCCATTGCCGGGCCCGCAAAGGCCCCGCCCTGGTGCACGCCACTGTCATCCGCCCCTACTCCCACTCCATGTCCGACGACGAGCGCCTTTACCGCCCCACTGCCGAGCGCGAAGCTGAAGCCCGGCGCGACCCCATCCCCAAGTTTGGCCTCTTCCTCATCCGCGAGAAGATTCTGGACGAAGACGAGTTGAATCGCCTGGAACAGGAAGTTGACAAGGAGATTCTTGCGGCCACCGACCAAGCTCTGGCAGCGGAGTTTCCCTCGCCGGAGAGCGCCACCCTCTACGTCTATTCGCCTGACGTGGACCCGACCTCGGACAATTTCTCCCGTCCGCCCCGAACCGAGGGCGGCGCTAAGACCATGGTGGATTTGATTAACGCTTGCCTGCACGACGAGATGGCACGCGACCCGCGCATTTTGGTTTTTGGCGAAGACGTGGCCGACGTCAGCCGCGAACAACACATCGAGCAAGTCAAAGGCAAAGGCGGCGTCTTCAAGTGCACTCACGGCTTGCAGAAGAAGTACGGCAGCCGCCGCGTCTTCAACTCGCCCCTGGCTGAGGCCAGCATCATCGGCCGCGCCGTTGGCATGGCCACGCGCGGCTTGAAGCCGGTGGTCGAGATTCAATTCTTCGACTACATCTGGCCGGCGATGATGCAACTCCGCAACGAGATGGCGCTTCTGCGCTACCGCTCCGGTAATAATTTCAAGTGTCCCGCGGTCGTGCGCGTCCCCGTCGGCGGCTACCTTGGCGGCGGCGCTATTTACCACAGCCAGTCGGGCGAAGTGCTCTTCGCGCACACGCCCGGACTGCGGGTGGTGATGCCCGCGACCGCGCTCGACGCCAACGGCCTCCTGCGCACCGCCATCCGCTGCGACGACCCGGTGCTGTTCCTGGAGCCCAAGCACCTCTACCGGCAGGCCCACAACCGCGCGCCCTATCCCGGCCCCGACTATATGGTGCCCTTCGGCCGGGCCAGCCGCGTGCGCGAGGGCACGGCGCTCACCATCGTCACCTACGGCTCGCTGGTCATCCGCTCGGTGCAAGCCGCAAAAACCTTGGAGAAGCAGGACGGCATTTCGGTGGAGATTCTCGACCTGCGCTCGCTCAGCCCTTACGATTGGGAAGCCATCGCCGCCTCGGTGCGCAAGACCAACCGCGCGCTGGTCGCCTACGAAGATACGCTTTCCTGGGGCTACGGCGCCGAAATTGCCGCGCGCATCAGCGACGAGCTGTTCGAGCACCTCGACGCCCCCGTCCGCCGGGTGGCCGCGCTCGACACTTTCTGCGCTTACCAGCCCGCGCTGGAACGGGCCATCCTGCCCCAGACCGATGACGTGCTTGCCGCCGCGCGCGAGTTGCTGGCTTTTTAGGTGAGTGAGGGTACTGCAACTTACTAGGTTGTCATTCTGAGGAGGCGAAGCCGACGAAGAATCTGCTTTTCTGCACCTTGCCAAGGGGAAGGGAACTTCTTGGTTCAAGCCTCCGTAGATAAAAGCAGGGGGATGCGAGATGACTTGCTACAACTGCCAAAAGGAAATTGTTGAAGGTTCGCGCTACTGTTACCACTGCGGCGCGGCCCAAAAGCCGCTCACTCCGCCGCCGGTGGA
>JACZYA010000264.1 GCA_022571295.1 Acidobacteriota bacterium
GGCAAGCACATCATGCGCGTGGCGCGCTTGCTGGAAGAACAGCAAGAGGAAGTGGCGCGCCTGCTCACGCGCGAGGAGGGAAAGACGCTGGGCGAGTCGAAGGGGGAAATCCAACGCACCATTAACATCTTGGAATACACCGCCGGCGAGTCCCAGCGGCTGACCGGCGAAACCCTGCCCTCGCAACTGCCGCGCAACTTTACCTACACCTTGCGCCAGCCGCTGGGGGTGGTGGGGTTGATCACTCCCTGGAACTTTCCGGTGGCGGTGCCGCTGTGGAAGATCGCCCCGGCGCTGGTCTGCGGGAACACGGTAGTGTGGAAACCGTCGGAACTGACCCCGTTCACTTCCCGCAAGCTGGTCAAGATTTTTTCCCAGGCCAGGCTGCCAGCGGGTGTGCTGAACATGGTGAACGGCGCCGGAGAAGAAGTGGGCGATGAGCTGGTCGAGCACCCCAGCGTGCGCGCGCTGAGCTTCACCGGTTCCTGCGAAGTCGGCTCGCTCATCTACGCCAAGGGCGCGCGGCAGATGAAAAAGGTGCAGTGTGAGATGGGCGGAAAGAATCCCGTCATCGTGCTGGAGGACGCCGACCTGGAGTTGGCAGCCGAGAGCACCGTGATGGGGGCGTTTGGCTCCACCGGTCAGCGTTGCACCGCCACCAGCCGGGTGATCGTCACCGAAGCGGTGGCGGACAAGTTTGTCGGTCTACTGCTGGAACACACCCGTAAGTTGAAGGTGGGCAACGGCGCCGACCCGGGTGTGGACCTGGGTCCGTCGGTGGACGAAGCCCAATTCAACAAGGTGCAGGAGTATCTGGAAATCGGCAAGGGCGAAGGCAAGCTGCTCTGCGGCGGAGAGCGCCTGCGGGGCGCCAGCTACGACGACGGCTACTTCACCGCGCCCACGCTCTTTGACCACGTGCAGCCGGACGCGCGCATTGCCCAGGAAGAGGTTTTCGGGCCGGTGCTTTCCGTTATCCGCGTGAAGAATTTTGAGGAAGCTCTGGCCGTCGCCAATAACATTCGCTACGGCTTGGCGGCTTCAATCTTCACCACCGACGCCAATCTTGTCTTCCAGTTTGCCGAGAGGATCGAGTGCGGGATTGCGCACATCAACTCGCCTACCGTCGGGGGCGAGGCCCACATTCCATTCGGCGGCATCAAGGCAACCGGCGTGGGCGAGCGCGAGACCGGTTCCACCGCGATAGATTTCTACACCGAGCTGAAAGTGGTGTACGTGGACTACACCGGGCGCAAGCGTGAAGGCAAGCTGTACTAGGAATGGCGCACGCCGCCCGGCGCCGGTCCCGCCGCTCACAGCGTAGGATTCCGGCTGGCCCCATGCCTCGACGCCGCCGGCTCCCCATCACCACGGTTGTTTTCGACCTCGACGATACCCTCTACGACTGCTACCGCCAGCGCGTGCTGGTGGCGCACCGCTACGCCAGCAAGAAAATGCTGGCGGCCGGTCTGCGGCGCAGCACAGGAAGACGGCTCACGATCGAGAGTGTGTTTCGGTTGCGTTTGCGGCTCTTCCGAGAGGAGCGCAACTTGGATACGCTCGACCGCCGACTCTGCGCCCGGCTCGGCCTACAAGGGAAACTGGCGGAACGCATCGCCCGCGTGGGCTACAAAGCGTACTTCACCTGCCCGGTGGGCCGGCTGCGCCTGCTCCCGGATTCTTTGCCGACTCTGCGACGCCTCCACCGCTGTGGGGTGCGCCTGTTCATCCTGACCGCCGGCGACCTCTCCGTGCAGCGGACAAAAGTGCGAAAGCTGGGACTCGACCGGCTGCCCTACGTCCAGCAAGTGTTCTACACCGGTTTGCGAATGGGGCGCGGAAAAATCCAGCGCCTGCGCCAAGTCTTGCGGTACGAACCAAACCCCAAGAAAGTCCTGGTCGTAGGCGACCGACCCGACAGCGAAATCCGGGCGGCGCGCGAGCTGGGCATGCGGACGGTACGACGGCTGGGGGGCGAGTTTGCGCGCACCCAACCCCGGCACCGGCTCGAACGCCCCGACTTCACCATTCGACGTCTCTCCCAACTATTTTCCCTGGGGTTTCGCTTCGACCCCGAGCACCCCGTTCCCCCGCGCACAAGCAAGCGCTAGCCAACCCTACCGCTGCGGTTCCAAGATGCGTGCTGATTTCGCATCGTCTGCGCTTTGGTGTACATTGGCCGGAAGAGAGAGCATATGGAACGCGCCAACGTCATCATCGTAGGCGGCGGGATTGTGGGCTGCGCAATTGCGGCTGAAGTCGCGTTGCACACCAAGGACGTGTTTGTCCTGGAAGAGCTGCCCCGAGTGGGCATGGCGACCAGCAGCCGCAACAGCGGCGTCATCCACTCGGGTGTGTACTACCCGCCCGACTCGCTCAAAGCGCGGCACTGTGTGGAAGGCAACCGGCTCACCTACGAGTTCTGCGCGGCGCACGGGGTGCCGTACAAACGGACCGGCAAGCTAATCGTCGCGACTACCGCAGAAGAAAAAACCACGCTGGAATCGTTGCTTGCCCGCGGGAAACAAAATGGGGTCGAGGGCATTGAATTGATTGCGGAATCCGAACTCAGGCG
>JACZYA010000265.1 GCA_022571295.1 Acidobacteriota bacterium
ACCGTGGCAACCGTTACCGCACTATCAGAGAGCGATTCATAATGAGCGAGCATGGTTTCGGACTGAAGGGGAACAAAAGCAGTGCGGGCGCTACATCCTCGGACCATCTGTGCCTGTTCATTGCTAGGTTTCATTTGCCTTCCCTTATTACCCCGTAGCTTACCGAATCAAGCATACATAGTCAAGCGGATCGTCAAGAAGTTCTTCTAGGCTGGACTCCGGTGTTATGAATGCGTCCAAATTTCCAGAAGCGTCTAACTTTCCAACGATTCGATATTTAATCTTGGTTCAACTCCGTCTATCCGTCATTCCTGCAGGATCGAGTTTTCGCTTTCCCTTCGCGTGTGCTAAAATTGAAGTAGGTGCAGGGAAAAGGAGCGAGTTGAGATGGCAGACGGAATCAGACTCGATTTGCAAGAAGCATTGGCGCGAGGGCCAAGTGGGATTCCCAACCTTGAGCCTTTGTTCGCTCCTGGGGCCATCCCCCCGGTCTTTGACGAAGCACCTGAAGTTGAGGAAGGGCCAGGATTCATCCCCGGTGGAGGGATTCCTGGCGTCAGTACTGGCACGTTCACAGGCGAACCAATAGACATTGGCAGTGGCTCCATAGGTCAACCAGTGCCCCCCGTCAAGGAGAGCCGCGGCGACCGTCTCAGGGCTTTATTGGGCAACTTCCTTCAGAACTTCGGTACGGGCCTCCAGGCAGCCTCCAGAGCGCCCAGTGGGGCAGAATTCGCTGCTGGCTTCGGTGGTGCCCTCTCGGCAGGTGAGGAACGCCGCCAGCAGAAATCCAGAGAAGAACTACTCAGGGCGAATCAGGCATTCAGAGAGCAATTCGCTAGAGAGCGGGCAGAGCTTGATGCGGAGCGATTCGAGTTCACCCAACAACAGGCGGAAGCTGCCCGCATCGAGCGTAACCTTGATCGGGCGGAGAGAGGGCGAGAGCGGGAAGAAGGGCGTCGCGCTAGAGGTTTCAGAGATGTGTTGGAAACCAATCGCGCGCGGCGTCGTAGAGCGGGAGAACGGGAATTTCGCCGTGAGGAAAGAAAGGGACGCGAGACTTTCCAAGAACGTCTCCAGCGCAAGCAACAGCAGTTTCAGCGCGAACAGGAAACGACTAAGGCTAAAGGGAAACTGGCTCTCAGCGTCAAGGATGCTTTTTCCCTTGCGTTTCAGGAAGTTCGTGTTGGTCTTTCGGCAGAAGACCCGCTTGGTAAAGAACGGACTTTTAAGAATGCAACCGAGGCAATTTCTTTCGCGCGGAAGAGGGCAATCGCAATCTTTAGAGACGCGAACGGAATTGGGCCAAGCAAGGAAGAACTTGCGGCTGCGATACCACGCGCGGAAAAAGTCGAGGAATTTGTAAAAGAATTTCAGAGTCTTGCCGTGAGTGATGATGAAATTATTCTGACCCTTCGTACTGCACGAGAACAAGGCGAAATCTCCGATGAAGAAGCAGAGGTGATTGGACAGCAAGTGGGTTTGGTCACAAGCGGAGGGAAACGAGCACTCGAACAGTTGAAAGAAAGACTGAAGCCTACTCGTTTTCAAGAATTGCTCAAGCGTGGTGGACGACTATTGACACCCGCGATTGAAGCCATCCAAGGCAAACGACCGTTCATCGGAGAGCCTGAGTCTAACCGTTAATGCCTGTCTCTCTGGCTGAGTTTCGTGAAAGGGTAGGAATTGGCGAAGAGATACGATTGGCTGCTTTTCAAACAGTCAATCAAATCTTGGATGCCGCCACCGCCAGAGAAGAACAGCCCATCATCTCCGGGGCTTCCAGCCTGGAGAAGTTTCTGGACGTAATTAATACCCCTCAGCAATTCCTTTTTGGGCTTCTGAATCAACGTCCAGAGGAAGCATTCCTACAAGCTGGCGTCCGGGGCACCCGCGAAAATTTGCGCTTCAAGGATGTTCTGGAACGGAATCGCTTGGCATCCGGGCCAGCCGCTACCGCTCTGGGATTTGCTGGAGACATCCTGTTCGACCCTGCCTTGTTGGTTGCAGGGCCAGTTTTCAGGTTGGCAGGCAAAGGAATTGGGCTTACAACCAGACTCGGCATCGGGGCAGGAAAACGCATCCTGGGTCCAACCATCAGTGACAAACTATTTGAGAGCACCATCAAACCGATTGCGCGTAAGTTCTCCAAGACTGCTTTTGCTTCCCCGGTTGAGCGTGACCTTCTCAACCTGATCGACTTTGAGATTGGGAAGGCTCAGAACGCACGGCGGACGATCCTGCTGGAAGAAGGGGCAGCCCGTGAGATAGCCGTCAAGTTGGGTGGTAAGGCAGGGCTCCCAGCGGAACAAGTCCTTCCAGAAATCGCTCGACAGATAGAAGCCAAGACAGGCATTCAACTTTCCTTGGCTTTCTCTAAGGCGGGATTAGGTGTTCCCGAAATAGAGGGAACCTTGGTTAACATTTTGAATGACTTGCGAAAGATAGATGATTTTGACCTTTTCAATGTAGCGCGTGTTGCACCATTTGAAAGGACTGTAAAAACTATACTAAGAAAACAAGGAATCAAAAGTCCGACATCTCAAGAAGTAGAGATCGCAAAAGAGCTTGC
>JACZYA010000266.1 GCA_022571295.1 Acidobacteriota bacterium
CTGGGCGCCATGGAAGAAATTATCGAAGACGGCCGCACCGGGCTCCACTTTACCGCTGGCGACCCGGACGACCTGGCTGCCAAGGTCGAGTGGGCCTGGACGCACCCAGAGCGGATGGAAGAGATGGGGCGCGAGGCCCGCGCCGAGTACGAGGCCAAGTACACCGCCGAGCGCAACTACCAGATGCTGATGGATATCTACCAACGCGCCATTGCAGCTCACAGGGCTGCCTGATGAAGGGACTGATGAGCCAGTCAAAGCCAGCCCTGACACAGACCGCGCCCCGCGAGAACGCTTCCTTCAAAGTTCTCGGTGTACGCGTGGACGCGGTCCAGGTCCCCGACGTCGTCGCTCAGATGGAAGGCTGGATCCAAGAGCGCGGGCAAAGTCATTACATCGCCGTTACGGGCATGCACGGAGTCACCGAAGCCCAGCACGATCCTTGCTTCAAAGACATCCTGAATGCCGCCGACCTGGTGGTGCCGGATGGGATGCCTCTGGTTTGGCTGAGCCGCATCCGAGGTCATTCGCTCCAGCGGCGGGTCTATGGGCCCGAACTCATGCTCGCCTTCTGCGAACAGACCGCGCGCAAGGGCTACCGTCACTTCCTCTACGGCGGCGCCCCCGGCGTGGCTGAGCAAATGGCGGCGACGCTCGGCAATCGTTTCCCTGGCCTGCAGGTTGTGGGAACCTACTCCCCGCCGTTTCGCCCGCTGACCGCTGACGAGGAAGGGGAAGTCGCGGCCATGATCCGTGGCGCCGAACCGGATGTGGTCTGGGTGGGTTTGAGCACGCCCAAACAGGAGCGCTGGATGCACGAGCATCGGGACGGATTGGGCGTGCCGGTTCTGGTTGGTGTGGGCGCTGCCTTCGACCTCAACACGGGCAGACTGAAGCAAGCTCCGGTGTGGATGCGCGAACACGGGCTGGAGTGGTTCTACCGCCTCTGGCGGGAACCCCGAAGGCTGTGGCGACGATATTTGATTTACGGTTCCAAGTTTGTGTGGTACGTCATGCTGGAGCTTTTCGGCTGGAAGAAATTCGAATAGCAGGGAGAGGGGCTATGGAGTGGAAAGACCGCAGCGTTCTAGTCACAGGGGGAACCTCTTTTATCGGTTCTCGTTTGGTCGACGCCCTGCTCGAGCGCGGCGCCCGCGTGCGAGTCATCGATGACCTGAGTAGTGGCAGGTTGGAAAACATCCGTGCTCGTATCGAAGCCGGCCAAGTGGCGCTCATGCAAGCAGACCTCAAGCAACCGGGCGTGGCTGAACGCGCGGTGGAGGGCATCAGTGTTGTCTTTCACCTCGCCGCCGACCACGGGGGCCGGGGCTATGTGGACCTTCACCAAGCCGCTTGCGCGACCAACTTGATGCTGGACGGAATGGTTTTCGCGGCTTGCAGAAAAGCTGGAGTGGAAAAGGTGGTGTATGCATCGTCGGGATGCGTTTATCCTAACCATCTGCAGGCGGATCCCAACGAAATTCTCTACCTCACTGAGGATATGGTAGGTCCCCCCTACGATGCGGACAATATGTACGGATGGGCGAAGTTGATGGGCGAAATGACTCTTCGCTCCTACTACCGGGACTGGGGCATGAAGTCCGCCTCCTGCCGCTACTTTACCGTCTACGGGCCCCGCGGCGTCGAAAACCATGCCGTGATTGCCATGATTGCCCGCGCATTTATCGGGCAGGATCCCTTCGTAGTCTGGGGGACAGGAGAGCAGGTACGGAACTGGACCTACATAGACGACATTGTTCGCGGCACCATCCTTGCCGCCGAACACATTGATGATGGCACCGCAGTGAACCTCGGGACGATGGAACGGATCAAGGTAATCGATGCTGTGCAGGAAGTTTTACGTTACACGAGCCGCAAAGCAAGGATTGAGTTCCATCCCGAAATGCCCACCGGGCCGCTGAATCGCGTGGCCGACAATTCCTTGGCCAAGAAATTGCTCGGGTGGCAGGCGGAAGTTAAGTTCATGGAGGGGCTGCATCGAACCATTGACTGGTACTTCTCGACCAAGAAGCAGGATCAAGTTTCGGGTGTACTTGAGCGGATGCTGACCGAGCGGTGACGGAGTTCACTAACCGCTGCCTCTCCCTTCGAATCAATGGCGCCAAATGAATGGACGCAAGTCAGATCCCTTCCAGAGGGAAGCACTACCTTCTTAGAGATGTAGTTCCTGATGACACCCGGCGCAGAGGGTGATGAGGTTTTGCTCGGTATCGTCGCCCAGTCGCCCCCGAGGGTGGATGTGGTGGACTTGGAGGTCGGTAGAGCGGCCGCAGCGTTGGCAGCGCCAGCCATCGCGCTCCAGCACTTGCTGGCAAAGTCGACGGTAGGACTCTGGGTCGAGGCGAAGCCGGGGCCGGCGCGGGTGCAAGCGAGTCACGAGGCCTTTCTTAGCTGTTCCAGGAACTGCTTTTGCTGCGGCGGAGGCAGGAACTGATAGAGGCGAGAGATCGAGAACAGGAGCGCACTAGGATTGGGGTTCTCGAGGCTGGCGCCGCCCAGGAAGTCGGCACAGATCATCTCCAGGCAGTAGCCGCGGGATTTGTCA
>JACZYA010000109.1 GCA_022571295.1 Acidobacteriota bacterium
GTCGCCCTTCGCTACGAGTAAGTGGCCGGTGTGAGCAGGGAACTGTTCACCACAGAGACACAGAGGGCGCAGAGGAAAACCGACCAACTGTCTGTGGCTTCTGTGCCTCTGCGGTGAGCGCAATCCGTGCCGTTCGCGCCGCTCTCATGCTTCTTTCGACCCCCACTGTAGAGTCGCAACGAACTTGTGCCGCCGCTGGACTATGATGTGTAAAATGATGTGGTTGGAAAGGACGAGATGAAAGCTGAGCATTCCTCCGCCCCCCGAGTGCTGGTGGCCGACGACCAAGCCGACGTGCTGGAGTCGCTGCGCCTGCTGTTGAAGGGGGAAGGCTACCGCACCGAGGCGGTCGCTTCACCGGCGGCTGTACTGGCAGCGGTGGAGGCGCGGGACTTCGACGTGGCGGTGATTGACCTCAACTACGCCCGCGACACCACCTCCGGTCAGGAAGGGCTGGATTTGCTGGCCCGTTTGCAGGCGGTGGACAGCACGCTGCCGGTGGTGGTGATGACGGCCTGGGGCAGCGTGGAGGTGGCGGTGGAGGCCATGCGGCGCGGGGCGCGCGACTTTGTCGAAAAGCCGTGGGAGAACGCGCGCATGTTGGCCATCCTGCGGACGCAGATTGAGTTGGGCCAGGCGTTGCGCAAGGGGCAGCGGCTGGAGGCGGAAAACCGGCTCTTGCGCGCCGAGGGGCGTCCCACCCTTATCGCCGAGTCGCCCGCCATGCAGCCCGTCTTGCAACTCATGGCGCGCGTAGGCCCCTCGGAGGCCAATGTGCTCATCACCGGCGAGCACGGCACCGGCAAAGAGGTGGTGGCGCAGACGCTGCACTCGCTTTCGGACCGGGCCTCGAAGCCGATGGTGGTGGTGAACGTGGGCGGCCTGTCTGAAGGCGTCTTCGAGAGCGAGCTGTTCGGGCACGTCAAGGGCGCGTTCACTGACGCTCGGGTTGACCGGGTGGGCCGCTTCGAGCTGGCCGATGGCGGCACGCTTTTCCTGGACGAGATCGCCAATGTGCCTCTGGCCCAGCAGGCCAAACTGCTGCGCGTGATCGAAACCGGCGAGTCGGAGCGGGTGGGGTCGTCCAAGACGCGCCGCGTCAATGTGCGCATCCTCTCCGCCACCAATGCAAAGATAAAGGAGGAAGTGGCCGCCGGCCGCTTCCGCGAGGACCTGCTCTTTCGCCTGAACACCATCGAAATCCACCTGCCGCCCCTGCGCGAGCGCCGGGAGGACATTGCGCTGCTGGCGATGCATTTCCTGGGCCAGCACCGGCAACGCTACCGGAAAGCCCTGGGCGGGTTTGACGCCGCCGCCATGCAGGCGCTGTTGGCGCACCCCTGGCCGGGCAATGTCCGCGAACTGAACCACGTGGTGGAGCGGGCGCTGCTGATGGCGCAGGGCGATGTGGTGCGGGCCGGCGATCTGGGTCTGGTGGCGGCGCGCGAAGGCGGGCAGCGGTTGGAGGAGATGAGCTTGGAAGAGGTGGAGAGCTTCCTGATCCAGAAGACGCTGGCCCGCTACGACGGCAACGTCAGCCAAGCCGCGCAGGCCTTGGGGCTGAGCCGCAGCGGGTTGTACCGCCGCCTCAAGCGACACGGGCTTTCCCATTGAGTGGGAAAGAGGTAAGAAGGAAAGGGCTTCACGGTAAGCTGACAAAATTTTTAGCTCGGTAAGCCCGCCGATGAACCACGAACGCCGCATCCTAATCACCGCCTTGCTGGCGGGTTTCCCCGGAGTTTTGGTGGCGCTGCTGCTGCTGTGGGTGTGGGGCGATTACACGCCCAAGGTGCAGTGGACCCTGACGGTGGTGATCCTGGGGACTTGGCTCGGCTTCTCCTTTGCTCTGCGCCAGCGAGTCGCATTTCCTCTGCAAACCTTGTCAAACCTGCTGGCAGCGCTGCGGGAGGGCGACTACTCCATCCGGGCGCGCCGGGCCGGCGGAGAGGACGCCCTGGGTGAAGTGGTGCTGGAGGTGAACGCTCTGGGGGAGATGCTGCGGGAGCAGCGGCTGGGCGCTCTGGAGGCCACCGCCTTGCTCCGCAAGGTGATGGAGGAGATTGACGTGGCCGTGTTTACCTTCGACAGTGAGCAGCGCCTGCGGCTGGTGAACCGCGGAGGCGAGCGCCTGCTGGCGCAGCCGGCGGAGCGGTTGCTGGGCCGTAGCGCCGCAGAGATCGGCGTGGGCGCTTGTCTGGAGGGCGAGAGCACGCGCACCGTCCAGATGGCTTTCCCGGGGCGAGTGGGGCGTTGGGGCATGCGTCGCAGCACCTTTCGCGCCGGCGGCTTGCCGCACCAGTTGCTGGTGCTGTCCGATTTGAGTCGGGCGCTGCGCGAAGAAGAGCGCCAAGCCTGGCAGCGCCTGATCCGCGTCCTGGGCCATGAGTTGAACAACTCCTTGACCCCTATCAAATCCATGGCCGGGAGCCTGGACAGCCTGCTGGCGCGGGAACCCTTGCCCAGTGATTGGCGCGACGACATGCAGCGGGGGTTGCGCGTGATTGCTGCCCGATCGGAAGCGTTGGCCCGCTTCATGGGGGCCTACGCCCGCTTGGCGCGTTTGCCGCAGCCGCAGTTCCGGCCGGTGGCGGTGGGCGCCTGGGTTCGGCGGGTGGTGGGACTGGAAGCCCGGTTAAAGGTTTCGCTGCAAGCCGGTCCCGACATGGTGATTCAAGCCGACGGCGATCAATTGGATCAACTACTCATCAACTTGCTCCGCAATGCGGTGGATGCCGCCCTGGAGACCGGCGGCGGAACCACGGTCGGGTGGGAAAATGTCAATGGTTACTTGCAGTTATGGGTGTTGGACGAGGGGCCCGGCCTTTCCAATACTTCCAACCTGTTCGTGCCTTTCTTTACCACCAAGCCGGGAGGCTCCGGCATTGGTCTGGTATTGAGCCGCCAGATTGCCGAGGCCCACGGCGGGACCCTCACGCTGGAAAACCGGCGTAAAAGCCGGGGTTGCGAAGCTCGGCTTCGCCTGCCCCTCTAGCCGGTCGCGGCCCTTTCGGGTTCGTTTCCCATTGCAGGAAGGCGACCTCAACCATCGCCAAAAGCCGCTGTGTCGGGGCGCTTTTGGTGCCTGGTTTTCCCCTTTGTGAGCCACGGGTAATCCTTCTTGGTCTGTAAAGAGCATCCGTTTGTTGCCGAAGAATAAGTGGAGGGGGCGCCGACGAGCGCAAAGCAGGAGGGCCCCCACAAAACCAGTAGCGGTGTGGGGCGGTGGTGCAGTGGGTAGAGGCAGGGAGATGCGGATTCCCTGGTCGCCGGAACACGCGAGAGAAGGCGAGGGCCTGCGAGCCACGTAAAGGAGTACCAGGATGATCGACGACAGTCGCGAGTGCGCTCTGACCTTTTCCGAGATGCGGCGGGAAATCGGCGCTGCCATCTGGCTCTTGGTGGCCTATGCCGACATGGCCGCCACCGGCTGGTCGGCCAGCGATGGCGACCTGGCGGTTGTGCTGGGTACTTCGACTGATGTGGTTCGGCGATGGAAGGAGAAGCTGGTCCAGGCCGGCCTCATCCATGTCGAGCGGGTTGGCAACGGCGAGACCCGCATCCTGATTTACCGCGACATTCTGTTTGCGAATTCAGTCCCCGGAGCGGGCGTTTTGTCAGGAGCCGACCGAGCCACGGCGTGGAAGGAATCTGACGACCTGAGCGCTACCGACAGAGAGTTTCTCCGGCATTGTGGAATCCAGGCGGAGGAATCGTGCCCGAACCAGCAATAATTCCGCCCCGCTTGGTCTTCCGACGCTCGACGCGCTGCCGCCGCTGTTACGGAGGTTGGTGGCGCGGCGACCGCTGTGCCACCTGCGGCGCCAAGAATGCCCGTCCCCCCCGCCGGAAGCGTACCGCACCTGCGCTAGCGCATTCGGCGACTGGCTGACGGTCTCACCGAGAAGTTCCATTGCTTCATACTCTCTTTCTTGCCTTGCCATAGTCCGCGAAGAGTGTGGACCGGCCTGCCCGGTTCTGCCCTGCAAATTCCTTCTCAGGTGTTCGTTTCTGCGACAGTGGAATCCCAGAAGCGGGCACCTCCGGATGCAACCGGAGCGCTATCGTTCTTGTAAATTGCTGTGTTTGCGGCGGTTATGAGTTCGGGTGGGCTGGCAGGGTGATTGCTCCTCTATTTTCGAGGGCGAAATTTGAGTTGAACAGTTCGCCCTGCTCGCGCGTACTACTTGGTAGAAGGTTATGTGGAGACACGACCCGCTGTGGGCCGGTTTCCATGCAGAAAGATGCTAACCAAAGGAGCTTTCTCCGGTCTAAGTAGTAAGCAGGACAACGGAGCCACGGAAGCGGATGCCAGTGAGGCGTTGCAACGCCCAGCAGAGATTCCTATTATTCCCCCAGACAATCGTGCGGGAAAGTTCGTCCGCGTGTGGTTCCCCGGAGCGAAGGAAACTGTTTATTACAACCAAGGCGTGGATTGTTTCATCCAACCCAGGCAGAACGGTCGCTCGATTTTGAATAGCGGTTGCACTTTTCAGTTGGTGGAAGAGGGGGCGGCGTTGTTGGCGAAGTAACCTAGCAATCGGGAGGACACTCAAGTGGTGGGCCAACATTTACGTGAAATTCGAGAAAAGCTCAATTTGACCCTGCGCGATGTGGAAACGCAAAGCCGGCGCATCGCCGAAGGCCGGCAAAACACCGAGTACCTTTTCACGGCCGGACGCCTCAGCCAAGTCGAGAACAGCAACTCTCTGCCCAGCCTCTACAAGCTGGCCAGCTTAAGTGAGATCTACCAGATCCCTTACCCCGAGTTGCTTCGATTCTACGGAATTGAAACCAGCAAGTGGCCTCAAGGGAATGGGGGTGGCGGGAGTCCGGTTGGCGGGGATGGAAAGGAACCGGGATCGCACGCGCAATGGGCTTCCTCTGCTCCTGTGCGCGGGGTAGCTTGATTCCAGACTAGGTTCTGTACGGGTCGGCTGTCCGACTTCTTCCGGCGCATCCCGGGAGGGCGAGACCTGACGTTTGCCTTCGCCAGAACCGGGTGCTGGCTATTTCGCACGCAGCAAGGAAGTAAACCTGCCTTCGGCTTCCATCAAGGAAGCGTTTCCGGCAACCACCGTTCTAGCCGCCAAAAACACCGTGTGATAAACTGATATTTCTTCTAACCGGAGTTCTGGAGAGAAATGTGAAGAACCAACCGCCTGCGACGCTCCTGAATCGGACGCAAGAACACATCCACCTCGCCGAAACCTTCGGCGCGCACAACTACCATCCCCTGCCGATTGTCATCGAGCGCGGCCAGCGTGTCTGGGTCTGGGACGTCGAAGGCAAGAAGTACATGGACTGCCTCTCCGCCTACTCCGCCCTCAACCAGGGACACTGCCATCCGCGTCTGGTGGCCGTGGCCAAGCAGCAGGTGGAGAAACTCACGCTCACCTCCCGCGCTTTCCACAACGACCGCATGGGCTCGTTCTTGCAAGAGCTGGCGCAGCTCTGCCGGATGGAAATGGTGCTCCCGATGAACTCGGGCGCCGAGGCGGTCGAGACTGCCATTAAAGCAGCCCGCAAGTGGGGCTACACCAAGAAGGGCGTCGAGGCAGACAAAGCGGAAATTATCGTATTCGAAAACAACTTCCACGGCCGCACCACCACCATTGTCGGTTTTTCCAGCGAGCCACAGTACCGGGCCGGCTTTGGCCCCTTCACGCCCGGCTTTCGGATCGTTCCCTACGGCGACCTCGAAGCCGTCCGCACCGCCGTGGGTCCAAACACCGTCGGCGTTCTAGTGGAGCCGATTCAGGGTGAAGCGGGGGTGGTGGTTCCGCCGGAGGGTTTTCTCCGCGCGCTGCGGGAGTTGTGCACGGCGGAGAGGGTTCTGCTGATCGCCGATGAAATCCAGACCGGCCTCGGCCGCACCGGCCGCCTCTTCTGCTGCGAGTACGAGGACGTCCAGCCGGACATGTACATCGTCGGCAAGGCGCTGGGCGGCGGCTTCTATCCCGTGTCAGCGGTAGTGGCGGGCCAGGAAATCCTGGGCGTTTTCCAGCCCGGCGATCACGGCTCCACCTTCGGCGGCAATCCCTTCGCCTGTGCGCTCGCGCAGGAGGCGCTGCGCATCATCGTGGAAGAAAAACTGTCGGAGCGCGCGCAGGAAATGGGAGCCTATTTCATGTCCCGGTTGCGGGAAATCTCCTCGCCGCACGTGCGGGAGGTGCGCGGGAAGGGCCTGCTCATCGGGGTCGAGCTTAAAGCGGAGTCGGGCCCGGCGCGGCCCTTCTGCGAGAAGCTGATGGAGAAAGGCCTTCTCTGCAAAGAAACCCACCAGCAGGTCATCCGCTTCGCGCCCCCGCTGGTGATTGAGCGCGAGGAGATCGACTGGGCCATCAGCCGCGTGCAAGAAGTTCTGGCGTAGCGCGTCTCCGGGATTTCCCTCCTTTCGTTTCGGCGGGTTGAGTTCTAGTCCAGCGACTTGTGGAAGCGCAGGACGCTGATAGTCAGCAGGGTCACGCCGATGACTGCCATCATTGCCATCTGAGCCCACAGCACCTCCAAGCCCACTCCCTTCAGGTACACGCCGCGCAGCACCACCAGAAAATATCGCAGCGGGTCGGCGTAGGAAATGTACTGCAGTGCCTCCGGCATGCTGCTGATGGGAGAGCCGAATCCGGAAATAGTAATGGCCGGCATAAGAAAAAAGAAAGCTGTAACCATGGCTTGCTGCTGCGTGGCCGAAATGGTCGAGATGAACAGCCCCACCCCTAGCATGCTGAGCAAAAAGAGAACGGTTCCCAGAAATAATACCCAGAGTTCACCGCGGAAGGGGACCTGAAACCAGAGCGTGCCCACCAGTGCAATCAGAGCCGCATCGGCCAGGCCAATCAGGAAGTAGGGCAAGGTCTTCCCCAGGATGAATTCCGACCGGCGAATCGGCGTCACCATGATCTGTTCCAGCGTGCCGAGCTCGCGTTCCCGCACGATGGAAAAGGCCGTCAGATTGACTACCATCACCAGCGTTAAGCTCCCGATGATGCCGGGAATGAAGAACCAGCGGCTGCGCAGGTCGGGGTTGAACCAGGGCCGTCTTTCCAGCTCGACCGTTGGCGTTTGCGCCACAGTGAGCGGAGCCGTGCGCCGGAGGCGGTCGCGCTGGTAGTCGCGGGCGAACCGGTCGGCAATCCGGTTGACGTAGCCCAGCGCAATCAGCGCGGTGTTGGAGTTGGTGCCGTCCAGAATCACTTGCACCGGCGCGGTCTGCCCTTTGCGCAGGCGCTGGGCGAAGCCGGGGTGGAGTTGAACCGTCAGGATCACTTCGCCGCGGTCAATGAGCTCGGCGATCTGGCGGTGATGCTCCAGGCGGGCTCGGACTTCGAAAGTGCGGCTGGCGGTGAAGCGCGCTACCAACTCCCGGCTCTCCTGGCTGTGGTCCAGGTCGAGAACCGCGATCGGCACATGGCGGATTTCGAACGTGGCCGCATAGCCGAATATCAACATTTGGACGATGGGAGGCACGATGAGGAGAAAACGGCTGCGCTTGTCCCGGAAGACTTGCAGGAACTCTTTGATCAACATTTGGTGAAGCCGGGCCAGCATGACACCTGTCCTTAGCTCAACTGCTTTCGGAAAGCGCGCGTGGCCAGGCTTCCGATCACCAGCGCGAAGACGGCCAGTGCAAACATTTCCCACCCCAGCGTAGCCACCGTGGAGCCTTTGAGGAACACGCCCTTGAGAATCGTCACGAAGTAGCGGGCGGGCACGATGTGCGTGATTGCGCGGATGGGCGCAGGCATTTGCTCGGTGGCGAACAGGAAGCCGGAGAGCAGAAACGCCGGCAGGAAGGTTACAACCAGCGCAGCTTGGCTGGCGGCCAGCTGCGTCTTGGCCACCACCGAGATGAGGTACCCTAACCCCAGCACCACAACCAGGAAAAGGACAGAGGCTGCGAACAGTGTGCTCACATGCCCGCGGAAGGGAATCTTGAACCACCATACTCCGATGGCGGTGCAGAGAGCCGTATCAAACAGACCGATCGCGAAGTAGGGCACCAGCTTGCCCAGCATGACCTCCAGCGGGGTGACCGGGGTGGAGATCAGTTGTTCCATCGTGCCCCGCTCCCACTCCCGGGCAATGGTGAGCGCGGTGAGAAATGCTCCGATTACGGCCATCACAATCGCCACCACACTCGGCACGATGAAAGCTTTGCTTTCCAGGTTCTCGTTGAACCAGATACGCGCGTCCACGGTGAGCGGGATGGGGGCTTGGCTTTGCCCCCGGCGTTCCAGCCAATCGAGCTCGACCTCCCGGGAAAAGCTGCGCACCACCGCCTCGGTGTAGCTGAAGATGAGGTTGGCGGTGTTGTCGTCGGTGGCGTCCACCAGCGCCTGCACTTGCGTTGTCCGGCCGGCCTGCAACTGCCGGGAGAAGTCGTGGGGAACTACGATCCCCAGCTTGCACCGGCCGGTGTCAATCGCCCGGACCAGCGCGGCGTAGCTCTCCACCGCCTGCACCACCTCGAAGTACTCCGAAGCCTGGAAGCGTTTCAACAAGTCCTGGCTTTGCTGGCTGCCTTCCCGGTCGAGCACGTAGGTCGGAATGTGCTTAATGTCGAGTGAAACGCCGTGACCGAAGAGCAGCATCATCAGTATCGGCATCGCGACCACAATCAGCAGGCTGCGCGCATCGCGGCGTATCTGGATCACTTCTTTGCGGGCCATGGCGGCAAAGCGGTTCCACCGCATCGCTAGTTGCCCTCCGGGCCGGGTTCCGCGCGGCCGCTGGTCAGAGAAACGAAGACGTCTTCCAGGGTGGGCTCGATCGCTTCCAGCCGCGCCACCCGCAGGCCGCGCTCCTCCAGGTAGCGCCGCAAGGCCGGAATGGCCGGAGCGGCCTGCGGTACCACCAGGTGCAGTGCGTTGCCGAACACGGCCGCATCCAGCACGCCCGGCGCCGACGACAACACCTCGATGGCTCGTGCCAGCGGCTCGGCTTCCACTAGCAACAGCTCGCCTTTCATCTGGCGTTGCTTCAGCTCGGTGGGCGTGCCCAGCGCCACCAATTGCCCGCGATGGATCAACGCCAGGCGGTTGCAGTACTCGGCTTCGTCCATGTAGTGCGTGGTCACAAACACGGTGACGCCTTCTGCGGCCATGCGATGGATGAGGTCCCAGAATTGGCGGCGCGAGATGGGATCCACGCCGGAGGTGGGCTCGTCAAGGAAAAGAATCGGGGGGCGGTGGAGCACGGCGCAGCCCAGCGCCAGCCGCTGCTTCCACCCGCTGGCCAGGGTACCAGTCAGCGCCGCTTCGCGCCCGGCCAGTCCCGCCATCTCCAGCGCCCAGTGAATGCGCTCGCTGAGCACCTCCGAATCTACGTTGTAGAGGCCGGCGAAGAAGCGCAGGTTCTCACCCACGCGCAGGTCGTTGTAGAGCGAGAATTTCTGCGACATGTAACCGATGCGTTGCCGCACAGCGTCCGGCTGGCGGGCGACGTCAAAGCCCGCCACCTGCGCCCGGCCCGAAGTGGGCTGGAGCAGTCCGCACAACATGCGGATGGTGGTGGACTTGCCGGCGCCGTTCGGTCCCAGGAAGCCGAAGATTTCGCCCCGGCGAGTCTCGAAGCTGACGTGGTCAACTGCGGTGAAGTCGCCGAAGCGCTTAACCAGGCTTTCGACTACCACCGAGCTAGCGTTCTGGTTCATTGCTTGCCCGCAACGATTCTGCCTTCCACCGCCGCCACGAAAAGGTCTTCGATGGTGGGCGTGATTTGCGCCAACTTAGTGAAGGGCAAACCGCTGGCCGCCAACCGGGCTTCGAGTTCCGGGATGCGCCGCTGTGCTTCGTCCACCATCAGGTGGACGCCGTCGCCCACCAGGACCAAGCCGGTGACGCCGTCGGCGCCGGTCAGCACGTCCCGCAGCCGTCGGGCCTCGGGCGAGCGG
>JACZYA010000267.1 GCA_022571295.1 Acidobacteriota bacterium
GGGCGTGATTGGCTCAATCTTACCCTCTGACCAACAGCCCCTACAACCAATTTTCTCTCCTCCCCTGCCGATTTTGCTTGGCAGGTTGTGTCTTGATTTCACACCGAGCCCGGTGGCACCCGCCACCGGGTGGATAAGGGCACGAGCACCCCGTGGCAGGTGCCCTTCGACATTGCTCAGGACAAGCCACGGGGCTCGGCGGTCTAGGTGAATGGGCGGCATGGGTAGGGCAGGGCCTGCCTGGGGGCGGTGAGGGCGAGAGGATTGGATCCTTCGGCTTGCCCGCCTCGGCCTGCCTGCCGTAGGCATGGCAGGCTGCCGCCTCAGGATGACCCGCCTACGCCAAGGCTACGGCGGGCAGGCAAACGGGAAGAAGGGGCGACCTTGCCCTCATATTTCCGATAGAATCGGGGCGGCAAGCGCGCCAGAAACTGGCGCATCGGGCGGCGTGATGGCAAAAAAGAAAAAGAGAAAAAAGAAGCGGCCCCAAAAGCGCAAACAGAAACGGAAAAAGAAACGCGCGCGGCCAAAGGTCAGGCGGCGAAGGGTTCGCCGGCGCAAAGCCAAGCGGCGCAAGGCCAAGGCGCGAAAGATCGGGCGCGGGAAGGGTAAGGCTCGGAAGGCCAAGCCGCGCAGGGCCAAGCGTCGGAAAGCGAAAAAGCCGAAACCGAGAAAGAAACCTGAGCCGCCGCTCCGCATCGACTCCTTCGGCTTTGACCGCGGGCGTCCCCTGGCAGGGAAGTACGAGATCGTCTCCCGCCTGGGCGGCGGCTGGGAAGGCGAAGTCTACAAGATTCGCGAGCGCTCCACCGGCATCGAGCGCGCCGCCAAGTTTTTCTTCCCCCAGCGCAATCCCAACAACCGCGTGCTGGTCTGGTACGCCAAGAAACTCCACAAGCTGCGCACCTGCCCGATCGTCATCCAGTATCAAACCCAGGAGACCATCACCTTCCGCCGCCGCCCCATCACCTTCCTGGTGTCGGAATACGTCGAAGGCGAGCTGCTCAGCCAATTCCTCGACCGGCAGCCGGGCCGGCGCCTCAGCACTTTCCAGGCGTTGCACCTGCTCTATTCTCTGGCCGCGGGCATCGGCAGCATCCACCATCTGCGCGAGTACCACGGCGACCTGCATACCGACAACATCATCGTCCAGCGCTACGGCTTGGGCTTCAACCTGAAGTTGGTTGATATGTTCCGCTGGGGGACGCCCAAGCAGGAAAACATCCAGGACGACGTCTGCAACCTGATCCGGATTTTCTACGACGCCGTCGGCGGCGCGCGCCACTACGCCAAGCTCCCTCCCGAGGCCAAGGACATCTGCTGCGGACTGAAGCGCTCCCTGATTCTCAAAAAGTTTAGAACCGCCGGGCACTTGCAGCGCTACCTCGAAACCATCCAGTGGGAGTAGGGCACCCGCCCCTCCCCGATTCCCTTCTCCGCAAGCATCCCAGCCGTTCCCATCTTCCTAAATGCCCACCGCGAAGGGGGTACGTTCGTACCAGGTCAGGGGGAGTACCGGCCTATTGAAGTACACGCGGTCCTGACCGATAAATAGAAAAGTGAAAGCGTGGGAGCTTACATGATCGCGACGACACAGCCCAACGGTGTGATGATGGCGCAGGCGGAGATCAAGTCGCTCCATCGCCGTTGGCGGCGACGCGAACAGGTGTGGCACTGGGCGGAGATCCTCTTCGGTCTGGTTGCTTGGGGACTGCTTTCCTGGACCCTGGCTCGGATCTTCGCAGGTTAACTTTTCCTCCGGCCCTGTCCCAAAACTGTCCGCGCGGTCAGTAGATTCCCGGCTGCATTGGAGCGATAAAGGTAAGCGCGGAGGATGACCATGCTGCAAGAATTTATTACCTTTCTCTTTTGCGTCGCTGCCCTGGCAGCCCTCCTGGCCTCGTTCCCAGGGCTCACCGGCTCTGACTCGCCGGTCGAACGTAAGCGCACCCACAAGAACTCTTCCGTGGGAGGATTGTGAACGTGCTGCCACCGGAATCCCATCATAGCCCGGCACTTTCCGTCCCGCCCGCCGGCGCTTCAGCCTGCTTTCGAGGTCGATCATGAAAAAACATTGGTTGGGCGATCGTAACGCAGTCAACCGGGCCGAATGGATTGGCTTCCTGGACAAAGAAGTCAAGTTGGACGGCACACTCGAGCTGGCCGGCACCTTCCGGATTGACGGAGAAATCAAAGGCGTGGTGCGCTCCAGGGACCACTTGATTTTGGGCGAAAACGCTCGGATCCAGGGCAGTGTGGAAGGCGCGGTCGTCTCGGTGGCGGGACAAGTCCACGGGGACGTTCACGGCGCCAACCGGGTCGAGATTCTTCCCGGCGGCGTGGTGGAAGGAGATGTGTTCACGCCCTCGTTGGTCATCCAGCCCGGTGGTGTGCTCGAAGGCCGCTCCCACATGCGGGGAGAGATCAAACTGACCGCACCTGAGCTGGCCCAGCCGGTAGCGGCGCTGGCGTCCGAGGAGGTTGGCGG
>JACZYA010000110.1 GCA_022571295.1 Acidobacteriota bacterium
TTAGCCCCTGGGGACCTCAGCGGCTGAAGCCGCATAAGTTCGGCTGCACGCTACGGCACGGCTGAAGCCGTGCCGTGACAAAACCGTAGGCGCAAGGCAAAGCGCACTCTGCTTTCAGCCGTTCAACTCCGGCCCGCTCCAACTTCCAACCTAGTGCCCCCCCCACCGGGACCCGACCCGCAGAACGGGAACTCCACTTCGCTCCGACTACGCTAAGAGAAGGCCTTGTCCTACCGGGCCGGGGCGGATTGCCTGTCGAGTATGCGTGTGCTAGGGTGAGAATCGTGAAGGGCAAAGGGCCATTCAAAGCTGGCAGCGCGGAAGCTGCGCTGTGGCAACGGGTAGATCGCAACGCCCTGCCGCAACACATAGCCATCATCATGGACGGCAACGGGCGCTGGGCCCGGCGGCGGCACCGGCCCCGCATCGCCGGTCACCGCGCGGGAGTGGAAGCCACGCGCGTGATCGTGGAAACCTGCGCCCGCATCGGCCTTCCGGTGCTGTCCCTCTACGCCTTCTCGCTCGACAACTGGAAGCGCCCGGAGAAAGAGACTGATTTCCTGATGAACCTGCTGCGGCGCTACATTCGGCGCGAGCTCGCTTACATGAAGCGCAACAACGTCCGCCTACGGATAATCGGGCGCTGGCGCGAGTTGCCGCGAGCGGTGCAGGAAGACATTGTCCGATCCGTGGAAGAAACGCGGAACAACACCGGGCTGCAATTGGTGGTCGCGCTCAACTACACCGGCCGGGCGGAACTGGTGGATGCGGTGCGCGCGCTGGTGGCCCATGCGCAAAGCAACGGTGCCAAAGCAGTGGACGAGGACGAGTTGAGGCGGCACCTCTACGCCAGCGATTTGCCCGACCCCGACCTGCTCATCCGCACCAGCGGGGAAATGCGGGTCAGCAACTTCTTCCTCTGGCAACTCGCCTACACGGAAATCTGGGTGACGGATACGCTCTGGCCTGACTTTGCCCCCAAGCATCTGCTGCAAGCCATCCTGGACTTCCAGCAACGGGAGCGCCGCTATGGCGGGCTCTCGCCAGAAGCGGCTCAACGGCGGCAGCGCCCGGCGGCGTCCCGCAGTGAGTCCCGCCGCACGGATCTGGTCCGAAACTGAAAAAATCCTCGCAGAAGCCTGGCTTATTGCTAGAATTTCGCCGCGCGATGGGCTCCACTCTCAAACGTATCCTGACGGCGGCGGTGTTGATCCCGCTGGTGGTGGCGCTGGTGCTGTGGGCGCCGGGCTGGTTGTTCGCGCTGGCGGTGCTGCCGTTCGTCTGGCTGGCGCTGTGGGAATATCTCGAACTGGCGGGCCGCACTGGGCCTGTGCCCACCCGTTGGACGCTCTATCTCTTGAGCCTGGGCCTGTTGCTGGCTGCGTGGTTGGTGCCCGGCCAACTCCTGGCGGTTTTGGTGGGCGCAGTTCTTGTGGTGCTGGCAGTGGAACTGTTTCGCCGACCCGCCCTGGTTGAGTTGCTGCCAGCTGCTTCGGCAGGGCTGTTTGGCCTGTTTTACACGACTGTTCCCTTTGCGTTGATGATTGCGCTGCGGGAGAGCCGGCAAGACCGGCGCATCATTTTGTATGCCTTGCTTCTTATTTGGGTCGGCGACACCGCTGCCTATTTTGCAGGCCGGGCGGTGGGCCGCCACAAACTCGCCCCCAAGATCAGCCCCGGCAAAACGGTGGAAGGAAGCGTCGCCAGCCTGGTAGCGACGCTGGGGATTGGGTTCTGGCTATTTCGGCTCTGGTTTCCTTCCTTTGCCGTTGCCCATGCAATCTTGCTGCCGCTGAGCGTGAACCTGCTGGCGCAAGTGGGAGACCTGGCGGAGTCCGCGCTCAAGCGCGGCGCGGGCGTAAAAGATTCTTCCACCGTGCTTCCCGGCCACGGCGGCATGTTGGACCGTATCGACAGCTTACTATTCGCACTTCCGGGCGTGTGGTACTATTGGAATTGGCCGCTTTTGGGCGGCGGATAAAAAAGTTTCATGCGCACGCTGGCAATCCTAGGTTCCACCGGTTCCATCGGAAGACAATGCCTGCAAGTGGTGGAAGAACTGCGCGACCGCTTTCGGGTCGTGGCCCTGGCGGCGGGGGACAACGTCGAGGAGCTGGCCGGGCAGACGGCGCGCTTCCAACCCGAGCTGGTGGCGCTGGCGTCGGCGGAGAAAGTGGCGCCGCTGCGCGAGCGGCTGGGCGAGTTGGGTGTTACCCGGCAGCCGGAGATTCTCTGGGGCCGCGAGGGCTTGAACGCCGTCGCCACGCATCCGGGAGCCGAGATGGTGGTTTCCGCTGCCGTCGGTGTGGTAGGGCTAGAAGCGACCTACAAGGCGGTGGCGGCGGGCAAAATGCTGGCACTGGCCAACAAAGAAGTTCTGGTGGCGGCGGGCGCGCTGGTGATGGACGCGGCGGCGCGGTCGGGCGTTGACATTCTTCCGGTGGACAGCGAGCACAACGCTATCCATCAATGCTTGCGGGCCGGACGCCGCCGGGAAATCGAGCGGCTGACCTTGACAGGCTCGGGCGGGCCGTTCCTGAAGTGGTCGCGGGCGCGGCTGGCGCGGGCCACTCCGCGGCAGGCGTTGCGGCACCCGCAATGGAAAATGGGTAAGCGCATTACGGTGGACTCAGCCACGCTGATGAACAAAGGGTTTGAGGTGATCGAAGCGCATTGGCTCTTCGGTCTGCGGCCGGAACAGATTGAGGTGGTCATTCACCCGCAGGCGATTATCCACTCGCTGATCGAATTCGTGGACGGTTCGACCCTGGCGCAACTGGCCCGGCCTGACATGCGGCTGCCATTGCAATACGCGCTCACTTATCCCGACCGGGTGCCTTCCACCAATCACCGCCTGAACGTGAGCGAGCTAGGCAAGTTGGAGTTTCGGCCACCGGACGAGAAGAAATTTCGCTGCCTGTCACTGGCTCGGCAAGCGCTGGCAGCGGGCGGCTCGCTGCCGTGCGTGCTGAATGCCGCTGATGAAGTGGCGGTGAGCGCGTTTCTGAACCGGCGGGTGCGGTTCTCAGAGATTCCCGAGGTGATCGAGCGCGTGCTGGAAGCGTCCACTCCGATGCCGCTGGGAAGCATCGAAGATGTGTTGAGCTGTGACCGGCAGGCGCGCAGCTATGCCGCGCACGTGGTCGAGACCGTGCGAAAAAAGAAGAGGAAACGCCAATGAATGTGTTTTGGATGTTGGTTGGGGTTCTGGTGCTGGGGCTGATGGTGCTGGTGCACGAGTGGGGTCACTTCATCGTGGCCCGGCTATTCGGCATCCGCGTACAGACTTTCTCCATCGGCTTCGGGCCGCGCCTGCTGGGTTGGAAACGCGGCCAGACAGACTACCGCCTGAGCGCGATCCCACTGGGGGGTTACGTCAGCCTGGCGGGCGAGAACCCGCTACTGGAACGCACCGGAGCGCCGGACGAGTTTCTCTCCCGTCCGCGCTGGCAGCGGGCGGTGGTTTATTTGGCGGGGCCAACCGTCAACATCGTGATGGCGGTGTTGCTGCTGTGGATTCTCTTCTCATTCTCTTACCAACGGGCTGCGTATGTGGACGAGCCCGCGCAGATTCACTCCGTACTTCCGGATTCAGCCGCGGCCCAAGCAGGCATCCTGCCGGGTGACGTGATCGTACAGCTTGGAAAGAAGAGGAATCCAATCTGGGAAGACGTGCAAGTGGAGATCGCCCTGGGCGGCGAAGAACCGCTGACGGTGAGGATTTCGCGGGAGGGCGAAGAGTTCGAGCTGGTGGTAAAACCGGAGTTGGGCAAGGGGCAGGACATGCCCGTGGTCGGATGGATGCCTTACCTGCCGCTGGTGATTACTGAGGTGGAACCGGGCATGCCCGCCGATGCAGCAGGCTTCAAAGTGGGCGATGAGATTGCGGCACTGGAAGAAGAAAGCACCACGCAACTGGGCGCTAGCAGTTTTGTGGAACGAATTCAGAGCAGCCAGGGCGCGCCGCTGCGGCTCACTGTCCGACGCGCGGGTGAAGAGTTCGAAATCGAAGTGAGTGCGCAGGAACGCGAGTGGCGCGGCCGGACGGCGTATTTCCTCGGGATTCAAATTGGCCCGCGCGTGACCTCGGTGGAGTTGAACCTCCTGGATGCGCTGAAAACTTCGGTGGCGGAAAACGCACGCATGGCGGGGCTGCTCTACGAATTAATTCATCGGCTGTTCGCCGGGCGGGCCAGTTTGCAAGCGGTGCAGGGACCGATCGGAATTGTCAACCTGTCGGGGCAGGCAGCGCAATTGGGCTGGGGGCCGCTGATGCACCTGATGGCGATCATCAGCGTCAACCTGGGGATTTTGAACCTGCTGCCGATTCCGATTCTCGACGGCGGGCACATCACCATGCTGGGCATCGAGGGAATTCGCCGGCGCGACCTGAGCCTGCGGGTCAAAGAGCGCTTCCTGCAGTTGGGATTCATGCTGCTGATGCTGCTGTTCGTGGTGGTCATGTACAACGATGTAATGCGCTACTTCTTCCGATAATGGATGGCATACTTTCCCTTATGGCAGGGCGCCGACAACCCATTAGTTGTCATTCTGAGCGAAGCGAAGAATCCCGTCCCACCAAAACGACGGAGGGATTCTTCGTCGTCCGCCCACGGCGGACTCCTCAGAATGACAAATGGCGCAAAAACTTCAACACTCATTAGGGCAGGGAACTAATGCTTGAAACGACACGAGACCGGCGCCGGACGCGCCCCGTACGCGTAGGGCCGCTCACCATCGGCGGCGACGCGCCGGTGGTGGTGCAGTCCATGACCAAAACCGACACTCGCGACGTGGGCGCCACCGTGGAGCAGATTGAGCAGATGGTGGCGGCGGGGTGCGAGCTGGTTCGGTTGGCGGTGCCAGATGTGCAAGCGGCGGACGCACTGGCGGAGATTGCGCGGCGCGTGCCGAAGGTGCCGCTGGTGGCCGACATTCACTTTCAGTATCGGCTGGCGCTGATGGCGCTGGACGCCGGCATCGCCAAGCTGCGGCTCAACCCCGGCAACATCGGCGAGCCCGAGCGTGTGCGCGAAGTTGTCCGCAAAGCGCAGGGCTGCGGGGTGCCCATCCGCATCGGGGTGAACGCTGGCTCGCTGGAACGGCGGCTGCTGGAAAAGTATGGCTATCCGACCGCCGAGGCGATGGTGGAAAGCGCGCTCGACCATATTCGGATTCTGGAGGAGTTGGACTTCCGCGAGATCATCATCTCGCTCAAGGCGTCGCACGTGCAGCTGACCGTGGACGCCTACCGGCTGCTGGCGCCGCAGGTGGACTACCCCTTTCACCTCGGCATCACCGAAGCGGGCTCGGCCTTTGTGGGAACCATCAAGTCGTCGGTGGGACTGGGGATGCTGCTGGCGGAAGGCATCGGCGACACCATTCGCGTCTCGCTGGCCACCGAGCCGGCGGAGGAAGTGCGGGTGGCGTACGAGATTTTGAAATCGCTCGACATCCGCTCGCGCGGCGTGAACGTCATCGCGTGTCCCACCTGCGGGCGGCTGGAGGTGGACCTGTTCAAGATCGTGAGCGAAATTGAGCAGCGGGTGGCCCACATTCAGGAACCGCTGAACGTGGCGGTGATGGGCTGCGCGGTGAACGGGCCGGGCGAGGCGCGCACCGCACATCTAGGCGTGGCTGCCGGGCGCGGCAACGGGATGATTTATCGCGACGGCATCGCAGTAAAGCGCGTGACGGAAGAAGAGATTGTCCCCGCGCTGGTGCAAGAGATCGAATCCTACCTAGCCGAAAAGCAGCAGACCCCCGTCCCCGCCGGCGAACCCACCGACTAAAGCAACTCATTTTACCTCCTGCTCTTGACCGGAATCGAAGCAGGGCGTAGGCTAGTTGCAACCGGGTTTCAGGAGGCGTTGCGATGCCGATGCCCAAAACGGAAGCGCCGGGGCGCTTGCAAGCGGAGTTGATGGCGCGCGGGGTGCGCATGACGCGGCAGCGGCGCACCATCCTGGGCGTGATTGAGACCGCCAAGACCCACCTGGACGCCAGCCAAATCCTGCGCAAGGCCCAACGACTCGACCCCAGCATCGACCGCGTCACCGTCTATCGCACACTCAAGCTGCTGAAACGCCACGGGCTGGTGGACGAACTGGACTTGCTCCACCTGCGCGGCGACGGCCACTACTACGAGCGCCGCCCGCAACGCGACCACCTGCACATGGCCTGCCTGCGCTGCGGCAAGGTGGTGGAGTTCGAGAGCCGCCTGTTCGAGCGTCTGAAGGGGGAAGTGGAGCGGGAGTGTCATTTCCATATCATGCTGACGCGGGTAGAGATGGGCGGCTACTGCGCTAACTGCCGGACCTGAAGAAATCCCTCGCAAACGAGAGGTGTGGGCGTGTTGCAGCTAGTTGCAACCGAATTGCAACAGAAAATTTCCCAGACTCTTGACTGATCCACGTGGCAGCCGATAGAGTAGATGTTCTAGTTGCAACCCAATTGCAACTAGCGGCGGGCAGCCGAAAGAAGAGGGCAATGAAGCTATTCAAACCTTATCCACGATTCCCCCTTGGGCTGTTTCTTCTTTTGTCTCTCCTGCTGCTTGCATTCTCTGCGCCGGCGGCTGCGTCCACCCCCGCCTATGAAATCCGCGGTCAGGTGTTGGATCTTTCCGGGGCGGTGATTGCAGGCGCGCAGGTGACCGCCTATCGACAAGGACAAACACCGGCGGGCACGGTGGTGACCAGCGCAGGGGGCGAGTTCCTCCTGAGCGACCTTGCCGCCGGCAGCTACGAAGTAGTGGTCCACGCACCCGGCATGGCGGCCACCAGCGCAGCCGTCAGCGTGCCGCGCGCAGAAACGGAACCGCTTCGGTTTGTCTTGCAGATTGCGCCGCTGACGACTCTGGTAACCGTCACCCCGGGACGCGGGGAAGTGGAAAACGCCTTCAACCTTCCCGGACAGGTCAACGTCATAGGCGGAGACAAACTGCTGAGCCGCCCGGGCGTCATCCTGCCACAGGCGCTCCGGGAAGAAGTAGGTGTGATGGTGCAGCAGACCACCGCGCATCAAGGTGCGGTGGTGATTCGCGGGCTGACCGGCCAGCAAGTGCTGCACCTGATCGATGGGATTCGGCTGAACAACTCCACCTTCCGTCCCGGGCCCAACCAATACTTTGCGCTGGTGGATCCCAATTTTGTCGAGCGGCTGGAAGTGGCGCGCGGGCCCGCGTCGGCGCAGTACGGCAGCGACAGCCTGGGCGGAACCGTCAACGTACTGCCGATGCGCCCGCAGGTGGACGCGACCAACCGGCACTTCCGGGGCGAACTCACGCCCTTCGTCCGCAGCGCCGACCGCTCCGCCGGCGGCAACCTGCGCCTTTCCTACGGCAGCCGCAACTGGAATTTGTTCGGGGGCGCCTCCGGAAGCCGCGTGCAGGACTTGCGGGCAGGCCGGGGCAGCGACTCGCACGCCGCCGTCACGCGCTTCCTGGGCTTGCCGTCCGACGTGCTGGGCGACCGGCTGCAAGACACCGCCTTCACCCAGTTTGCCGGCTTCACGCGCTTCTTCTGGAAGCCGGCACCGGGGCACAACCTCAGCGCCAGCTACATGCGCAGCGAGCAGCGCGGCGGGCGCCGCTACGACAAACTGAACGGTGGCAACGGCGACCTGCTGCATGCGTTCGATCCGCAGATTTTGGACTTCTTCTACTTGCGCTACGAAAAGCAACAGGCGGGCGGGCTGGACAGCCTGAGCGCCACCTTCTCTTACAACCGCCAGCGCGACGACCGCCGGACGCAAGGCGGCGCGGGCAACCCGCTGGCGGTCATCACCGACGAGTTTAACCAGACCGCCGCCTTCGGCTATCAGGTGCAGGCCACCACGCATATTGGCGCGCGCCAGTCGCTGGTCTTCGGCGGGGAAATCTACGACGAGTACATTGACTCCACCCGCACCCGCTTCGACCCGCTGACCAGCAGCCGGACAGACGTGCGCGGGCGCTTCCCGGACGAAACGCGCTACACCACCTACGGGCTTTTCTACCAGCACGGTTTGGATTTGTTCCCCAACCGGGTGCGACTGCAAGGCGGGCTGCGCTACAGCACCTTCAACTTCCGCACCTTTGCCGACGCCAACCTACGCGATGCCAACGGCCAGCCGTTGGTGCCCGATTTTTCCACCACGCTGCACGATGTGACATTCAACCTGGGCACAGTGGTGCGCCTGACCCAGCAGGTGCAGTTGGTCGGCACGGTGCGGCGCGGTTTTCGCGCGCCCAACGTCAACGACTTCAGTTCCGTGGGGCTGACATCAAACGGCTTTGAAGTTTCTCCCGACGACGGCAGCACCGCCGGCGGGGAAGTGGGCAGCGCAGCCGATGCCAGCGCCGCCGCTACCGGCCAGCCGGTGACGACGCTTGAACCGGAAGTGCTCTACAACTACGAGCTGGGCCTGCGCTTCCGCACCGGTCGCATGACCGCTTCGCTCACCGGCTTCACCAACGAGATCAGCGACTTCATCACCAAGCGCGCGCTGTTGCTGCCGCTGGGAGCGGTGGGGCAGAGCATCGGCGGGCAGACAATTGTGGAGCAACTGCCCTCGGGCGCGGTGCTGACGGCGGTGGATTCCCGGCCGGTGCTGGTGCGCGCCAACGTGGGCGCCGTGAGCATCTGGGGCATCGAAAGCGCGTGGCAGGGGAAGTTGAGCGACTCCTGGTCGGCCCACGCCAACTTCACCTACCTGCGCGGGCGGGACAAAGCGAACGGCGGTGCGCCCGACATCGAAGGCGGCCTGCCGCCCGCCACCGGTTTCTTCAGCCTGCGCTGGCAGCCGCCGGGCAAGCGCTACTGGCTGGAGGGTTACAGCAACTTGGTGGGGAAGCAGGACCGGCTCTCGTCGCTGGAGCTGACCGACCAGCGCATTGGAGCGCTGCGCTCGCGAACGAGTATCGCGCGCTTCTTCAACAACGGCGCCGTCGCCCGCGGGCTGGTGAGCGGTGGCGTGCTGCTGGCGACCAGCGAGACGCTCGACCAAGTGATCGACCGCGTGCTGGGTGCAGGGGTCGAGAGCGCGCTGTTTTTCACCAAGACGCCCGGCTTCGTCACCTTCAATCTGCGCGGCGGCTATCAGGTCAGCGAGCAGACCGACCTGACCTTTGTGCTCGAAAACCTGCTGGACCGGAACTACCGCTACCACGGCTCGGGCGTGGACGCCCCCGGCTTCAACACCCAAGTCACCTACCACATCCGCTTCTAGGCGCAACGAAACGTTAGCAAGAGTCGCCGCGCCAGGCTTCGCGGCCTTCGCGCAGCATGAAGCCGACCATCACCAGCGCCGCCACCGGGTCGGCCCACCACCAGCCCAGCCAGGCGTTCAGCCCCAGTCCCAGTAGCAGCGTAAAGGAAAGATAGGCGCAGAGCAGAGTTTCCATGCCGTCGGCAGCCAGTGCGCGGCTGCCGAGCTTAACCGCCAAGCGGCGCTTGGCGCGCCCCAGCAGCGGCATCACCACCAGCGAAACGCCGGCGAGGACCATCCCCACCAGGCTTTCCCCCGGCGGGTGGCGGAACCAGAGGTCGCTGGCAGACTCATAGCCGACGTAGGCAGCCAGGGCAAAGAACGTCAACCCGACAATGCGCAGCGCCCGCGACTCGGCCACTTGCTCAAAGTCGCCGTGCTGCCGCAACCGCCACAGCAGCACCGCGCCGGAGATGGTCTCGATGATGCTGTCGAGCCCAAAGCCCACCAGCGCGATGCTGCCGGCGAGCGTGCCGGCCAGCAGCGCCACCACCGCTTCGGCGGTGTTCCAGACAATGGTCAGGTATTCGAGCCGGACGGCCCGCCGCCGGTTGGCTTGGGATTCAGCAGCTAGAATGACCGGAGCGACATTCATTTCGAAAGAGACTCTA
>JACZYA010000268.1 GCA_022571295.1 Acidobacteriota bacterium
TCAATTCGTCCGACATTTTTTCCAGAGCCAGTAAGGATACTCCTTATTCGCAGCAAGCCCTTCTATTCTAGGTAGTTCCTACCACCCTTCCTCGCTCACAGCAATTCGTCCGATTTAATCCGACATTTGACTAACAAGTTTTTCCCACCGTATAAGAACTGCGCAGCCGCGAGGTCTGTGAAAGATGGTACGACTGACAACATTAAAAGTTCGGAGGATGACGTTGGGGCTTCGCCAGCTCGACGTTGTGACGGCTACCGGGATTCAGCCGGGTCGCATGAGCCTCATTGAAAACGAGCACGTGCAGCCCACCCAACGAGAACTGGAATTGATTGAGGAATTTTTCACCACCGTGCAGAAGCGGGGCCACGACCCACAGGCACTCAGGAGTGCAACTGTGAATTTGTAAAGCGAAGGATAGAGCGGGAGAGCAACCCAGCAGAGGCACTCCCCCGCATTCAGAACATGAATGAACAGACAGGCCAAAGATATTCCCACCCACAGCAAACGTCAAGCGTAATCTCCGGCTCCACCAGCCGCTTCTCGGTTGACGCTGCTCTATGCGAAACGATCACCACCTTGCGCGAATTGGAGAGGGTAGCGTTTGACCTTTCGCGCAACTCCACCGCTGGGCTCTTCTTCGCGCAGCAAAAATTACTGCTGCTGCGGCTGGCCAATGGCAAGCCTCCCACCCACGACGAGTTGGTGAGGCTGGCTGGCTGCGCGTGTTCCCCGGAGATCTCAAGCGAACTACAGGAAAGCGCTGCATGAGTAGCCGGTTGAAACCAGGAGCAGGGGCGAAAGCCACGCCCGGTGTGAAGGGCTCAAAGACCTACGTTCCTCTGAGCCGAGGCTGGCGGGATCACCTGCCTAAGCTAACTGGCAACGCTGTGAAGCTCTACAACCTGCTACTAATCGACGCCAAGTTCGCCGGCCCCAACAAGGGCAAGGTGGCTATGAGCTTCGCTGATCTGGCCCGAGAATTGAGAATACACAAGACCTCGGTTGTTCGCGCCGTCCGCGAGCTCCAGCCGCACTACATCGCTCTGGAGCCAGCGAAGAACCAGCACAGCGCAACGGTCTTCACCGTGAAGAGGTACAAGGCAATCACGGATTTTGCTGGTAGCGCCAGCGCACCAGCGAAGGGATCTGCTGGTAGCACCAGCGCACCAGCGAAGGGGTCTGCTGGTTGCAAAATGCGACCAGCAGAGGGTCTGCTGGTTGCAAAATGCGACCAGCATGTGTACAGCACGGCTCGTAAGCCCAATGGGCAGCAAGGGTTGCTGGCCCCTAATAATGGGGAGAAGGTAGGAGAAGAAGCAGTAGCTACTCCTGCCACACTCTTAGGAGAAGAGTGGAAGGTTCTCGGAGTAGAAAGACCCATCGGCCCGCCGAACTTTCAGCGGTACTGGAAGTCCGTCTTCACTCACCGCAACGGGCAGCCACTCTCAGAACTCATGGAGGACTGCATTCAAGGCTGGCAGGCTACCGGCAGCGATGCAAGGCCGCAATTCGTCCCCCGGCCGTTCTATGCCGTCAAGCGGGAAGTGGAGAAACGAGAGCGCCAAGAGACAGAGCGGTGCGAGGAACGCGAGATGGTCCAAGCGAGGATACCAGGATGAACGACATCACTCTGGAACGTCCACTCCCCAGCAGCGTCGAGGCCGAACGCTCCGTGCTCGGCGCCATCCTGCTCGACAACGCGGCTTTCATCGCCTTCGACGCCATCAAGCCCGATGATTTTCACGGGCCGGCCCACCGCTGCATCGCCCGCAAGATGGTGGAAATGCGCGCGGCGCGAAAGGTCGTGGACATTGTGACGCTGGACGACCAGCTGACCCGGGCGGGCGAGATCGAACAGGCCGGTGGCACAGGTTATGTGGTCGCACTCGGGGATGGTGTGCCCCGTATTTCCAATGTGCTGCACTATGCCCGCATCGTCAAAGACCGTTCACTTCTACGCAGCCTCATCCACACCTGCAACGCCATCATCCAGCAGGCGTATGAGGCTGTGGGGAATCCAGAGGAAACGCTGGACCTGGCGCTGCAAACTATCAGCGAGTTGGCCCAGGAGGCCACAGCCGCCCAGCAAGACGGCATGACATATCGGGAAGCCGCCCAAAGGCTGCTGAAGCAGTTGGACCAGCGGGAGGAAGGAATCAGAATCTTCACCGACATCGCGGAGTTGGACAAGATCACCGGAGGCTTTCGACCTTCTGAACTGATCCTTTTCACCGCCGAAACCGGCGTGGGAAAAACCTTGCTGGCACAGCAAATGCGCCGGCGCGCGTGCCGTGACGGACTGCACACGCTTTTTGCCAACGCCGAAATGACGGCCGAGAGCCTGATCGCCAGAGAACTGGCGACCGAAGCTGGGGTTGAGCACTGGAAGACCCGTCGCCCGGAACACATTACCCCCGACGAGATGAAGGCCCTCCTCCGGGTGAGCAGCCACG
>JACZYA010000269.1 GCA_022571295.1 Acidobacteriota bacterium
CAACCAGTTGAAAACCTCCGCAGCAATTTTCAGCAGAATGTGACCGCTGTCACTGACGAATGACAGAACAGAAGGGCAGTATTCCTCAAATTCGGGCTGCAGATGTGACCCGTCAACGCGAGCAGCCTACACTAAGGGGTCGGTCACTCCTGACAGGGGATTCGGCTCGTCTGGATGGACTCGAATAAGAATGCTCCTGCCTGTCTTGATTCGTCTCCTAATTCCGCATGCGAGGAAAAGAATCATTAGCGGGTGAATCTTCCAGTTGGCGCGGTACCCTCGCCAGACAGCAACCTTGATCAGTTACGATTTCTGCGGTTCCACTAATGGTAGGGCCTTCCTTGCTGCCAATAAGGCAGACTACTCGTGGGTTGCAGCGCACTCGCTTCACCTTGTATGAATCGGTCTGGGTAGTGAATTCGATGCGACCCTCTGTGCGTTTTCTTTTGTGGTCCACGTCACTTCCAACGGTATGAGCAAGTAAACTCGCTGGCTTCTTCTTCGCCCTTTTCCCTTCGGGGAAGTATCGGCGGTTGGCTGTGTACCGGACACGAAGCTCCCTCACGCGTGCTGGAGGGGCAGTTTGCTCTTTGAGCTAGTCGGCAGGGGGGAAGCTGATGCCCCAGAAAGCTTGGCTCGGGCTCGCAAGTTCAACAGCAATTCGGGCCGATTTGCCATCTTCAGGTTCCGTGACCCACACGACTCTCGCCCGAGAGCTTTGGTGCTTGGGGAGATGAGAAAGTTCAACTACTTGCTTGATAGGAGGATAGGGTTCATTCATTTGAAGCAGTCCGCCGTAAGCGTTCACCACTTCAGATTTCGCGTGTACGCTGTGACGCGCGCCATCCGAGGTTTCCCACGCCACGTCCACTGGTACGGCCACGTGAACCCGCTGACTTCTTCGCCGCTGCGCTTCCGTGGGATTCGCCATCGCCGGTCCTCCTCTGGTCAAATGATTCTCTCTAGCCATGACTTAGCATCCGCACGTGCTATGCTACATTTGAGCGAGTTCAGCTTGCAACTAGACAAAAGTACTATGGACCAAGACTAGACTCCCCTACTGGTGGGCTCGACCCCTTGCACGACAAAGCGGAGCGTTCAGGAGGGATTGTTGGAATCCAGGGAGCCCCGCGCCGGGAAGTTATACAACGGAAAAGAGATGGGAAGTGGGGTTCCAAGATCTAAGTGAGCCCAATCTTCCCTTTGGCACAACCTGTCGAGGTGAGCATGAGTCATGTTGCTTAGGAAGTGAACCCTATTCCCCTATACTCAACCTTTGAGGTGGGGTTTCCGGTATCAGCGTCCTTGGTATTCTGCACCTAATGGTGAAATTGACAACGAGACAATCTCAGTTGCCAAGTGTTTCCGCATGAACAAGAAACTTTGCACAACAGTCCACCCCTTTCACTTTGTCTTCAAGTTCGGAACGGTTAGTGACGGGTAACTTCACGTGGTGGAAGAAGGATCAGTTCGTGGCGGGCGCGAAAACCTGCTCTTGCCACAGCTGCTACGTGTTGATCGGCACAAGAAGAGTGGTTTCAGCTAAGTACTCCCCCCCCCAAAGGAAATTCGGCCTATTCTCCCTGCTTGGGTCGTTCGCTAGAGTGTGCTTTGGCCTGGCCGGAAGAGTAGTAAGAACAGGCCTGGACGCCATCTCGGAAAGAACACATCCATGGATTGCCCTTCGTGCCAGAAAGAGATTCCAGATGTTTCATCCTTTTGTCTTCACTGTGGCGAGCTACTAAAGCCCCCACTCGATCCGCGCCTGGAACAGAGCAAGCTCAGAACCATTTGCGCCGACTGCGATTGGGAAGCTGCTCGAATCCTCTATCTGCAGACGCATGCTCGTCTGCGTCTGCCAGCTGGTGTCCTCGGGCACAATGCACTCGTAGCGTATCTGAAAGCATTTCTCCTAAGTATTGGGGAAGCGAGAGCCTAGAAAAAGCTTGGTGGTTATGACCTGCGGCAGCTTGCCGATAAATGTGCAGTGTACGACGCCACGTTTTCGCAGCACGTGGTCAAAGAAACCATTGCCATGTTCACGGAGGTTTACCGGGAATGGGCAGACGCGCAACCGTCGAAGCTCGTAATGGATTCCACGACACCTGAGAACACCAACCTCCTCCAAGGCCAGTTGGTGGCCTTAGACAAAATGGTATCACTGGTCCGGTCGAGGGTCAGGTTGGCGGACCTCGGGTTGCCGCTGACATTTAAGGAGGTCCACCAATTCTCTGGTAATGGCGGCCATGAGTTCGTGGCATGGGCAGGGGAGAACTGACCTGACCGAGATTTGGGGCGCAGCGCCTGCTGCTACTGCCGTGTGTCCTCCTTCTTCTGGCGGGAGAGGAAACGCTGGAGGTATTTGGGGCCTTTCTTCTTGTATCCCTCTGATCCTGCCTTCAAGAAAGCCTCGCAGATTTGCGCCACACTTCGGCCTTCTCGGGCAGCAATAA
>JACZYA010000270.1 GCA_022571295.1 Acidobacteriota bacterium
CCTAATAAAGAGAAGAAAGGGAATAAGGGTTCACTTCCTTCGGAAGTGAACAAGGCATGGGACTACGCGAAGGGAAAATTCGTTGAGAGGTACACCCAGGAACCGGACTGGAGCGCAAAAAAGCATTGGCAGCAGCTCGTTCGGTGTGTGAAGAAACACTCCCTGGATGAGTTCAAGCGCCGTTGGGAGAGATACATCTGGGCGACCGATCCGTTCTACGCCAAGCAGCGCGGTTCTCTCGCATGGTTCTGTACCAACTCGGACTACTTCATCGAAGGTGAGACGCAATCCACAAAGGTAGGTAAGCCCAACGGCGGCGGCAAGTTTGCTAGGGCCGGTTTTGGCACGAAGGCAGCGTCACAATGAGTTCAACGATTCAGATTTGGGAAGAGATACTCGGCGATCAGGTGTTCGTCTTTCGCGGCGAACGGGATTCTAGCGATCACTCAAAGCGGACGATTGTGGAGATTCGCTCACGGGCGCCCTTGTTGAAACGGCAAGTTGGGGCACGCATACCGCCCGCCTACCGCGAGGCTTTGCTCACAACCTGGGATGATTCACGCTCAAATCCAGGAACAAAGGCGATTGTCCACGGCTATGTTGCTAGTCCAGTCAACTCGATCTATCTCTACGGCGAAGTGGGACGCGGAAAAACTTTTGCTGCGTGCACCATTAGCAACGAGCTGCTTCAGCGTGGAAAGGCAGTGCGTTTCGAGACGGTGAGTGAACTCCTACTGGACCTCCGGGACAGTTTTACAGCAGAGGGAGTAAGCGAGAAATCTGTTCTGCAACCGTTGCGTGACGCTCAGTTCTTGATCTTGGACGAGCTTGGCGACCTAGCGAGAAACCGTGACCGAACGGCCAGCGCCTTTTCTAGTTCGAGAATCCTCACGTTGTTGGACAGCCGGTGGCGCACCGGGAAGCCGACGATTCTAACCTCCAACCTGAGCTTGGACGAACTCGAAAAGTGGGCAGACGACCCTAGGATCGCTTCCAGAATAGGCGGAATGTGTACGGTCGGGGGCGTGTTTGAGATTGAGGGCAGAGATTTGCGCGTTGATGCTGTCGCCGAGGAAGTGGAAGCAGGGTGAAGCAACGCGAAAACCAATCCAAGAGAATCCTGCGCCTGTTGCGTGAAAACGTGAACGGTTGGGTGCCTTTACCAAGGATACTCGATTTAAGAATTTCTCAATACTCTGCCAGGATTTGGACACTTCGGAGACGGGGGCACCGAATTGAGAACCGCGTCTCGCGCCACGGCAACCAAACCCGGTCCTGGTTCCGGCTTGTGGAGCGGGGGCAAGGAAAGTTATTTCTCCCGCAGTCGGAAGAACGCCGACGTGAGCATGTGCTGGAAATTCAACGGAGCAACTTATAACCGATGTCAGATAACCACGTAGGGAAGGAGAACAAAAGCAACCCTGTGTGGTCCGGGGGCGACGCAAGCGTCCCGGCCGCCCCCGACAATCTCAGCGCGGAAAGGCCCAGCCTGGGTGAGAGACATAGACCTGCCCGCGCAAAGGAGCAACAAGCATGGACACAATAGCACGAGCACGAGAAACAAACATCCCAACTGAACTCACCAATTTCCCCGACGCCGCCGCTCTCTGGCCGAGGTTATCACGTCGCGCCAACCCCGACCATCTGACGCGCTTCGGCATTCCTGACCTGGCCTTTCGGTTGGCGTGCCAGGAAAAACGCGAGCGAAAAAATGGCGGCGACACCAACATGCGTGCGCGGGCAACGATCTGGCGGGGCGTCGCCGAAAGATGTGCCCCAGGGACAGGTGAGGTTACGACCGCAACGGAAGAAGCTCTGCGCCAGTGGATGCCTGGGACGGAGAAACAGTCCATGACCGTGCGGATTCGCTGCTCGTCGTGCGGGAAATCCATGCGTGTCGTGCGAGACTCGCGGTTCAGTTCCTGCCGAAAGTGCAGAGGGGCAAGCCGGCGAAGTGAGGCGGTAGCGCGAGTGTTCAACCGCACGGGTGAGCTGCCGGAAAGCTGGAAACTCTGCCGGCGGTGCAACAGTCCTTTTGAAAGCCGCAAGAAAAACTCCCGCTACTGTTCCCAGCGGTGTCAGAAGCGCGCCTATCGGGATGGTGGACAGAATCAGCGTTCCATCCCTCCTGCTGTACGCGAACAGGGCATTTTAGGGGTCGCAACTCATTGATTCTACAAGGCCAAAATTGCCGAATTTCACCAACGCCATCTTCCCCCGTGGGGGAACCCATCGAGAGTGCAAAGCCCTCTGAAGGAGAAGAGAACCATGTCAGATAAAAACCCGTCATTCTCGCTTGTGCTCGTCACGAACCGGAAGTTCAAAGCCGATGAGCCACCAGTGCCAGAAGAAAGCTGGAAAATCATTTTGGCGGTCAACTGCGAGAGCTGCAAGCAGCCCATAACAGACCCTAGACAAGCGATAGGTGTGCTTGAGGGTGTCGATCTG
>JACZYA010000111.1 GCA_022571295.1 Acidobacteriota bacterium
TTCAGACGTGTTGCTCTTCGCTCTTCCGATCTACAGCCGCGCCTCCGGGGTGAGGCGCCCGGCGATGTCGCCCGGCACGTGGGTGCCACAGTGGGGAACGCTGACCAGAAGCGGCGTGCTCCCGCGATGCAAGCGGAAGATTTCCATGGCGTCCGCCGAATCGGTTGCGGATCCTCCGATGTTATCCGATGCGCCGTTGGCGTTGACGGTTGAATCGCGCGAGCCCGATGCAGTTTTTGGCCGTTACCGGGGCGATACGAACCGGCTCGAAAAACGCTTCGTGGCACGAGGCCGGAGACATGAAGTGGCGCACTCAGGCCGCGGCAAAATCTCGTGGAAACAACGCTCCCAGGTAGGTTCGAAGCGCGCGCATTCCAATGGCATAGTGATCCGGGCTGGGGTTGAGGTGCGCATCCAGCCAGAGACCGAAGAGCATTGCCTCGACACCCTTGTCCAGCGTGGCCAAATCGACATCGTCGTAGCCGCCTTCGCGAACCAGGGCCTGAAGGGCGGCTCTCCGATCCCTCATATAGCGCCGGTCTCTCGGAAAACTCACCTCTCGATAGAGCGTGCTTCCCTTGGCTTCGCCCCAGAACGCCTGCCAGACCGACACGTACTGTGGATAGTCCGTGACGAAGCGGACGTCATACTCGAGCAACCTGAGCAGCCGCTCGCTCGCGCAAACGCTGTCATCGGCGAGGATGGCGTCCCAACCCGCGCTGAACCGGGCGCCGAGGTAGTTCAGCACGTCGATGAGCATCCGGTTCTTCGATTTGAAGTGAAAGACGACCAGCGGCCGCGAGACCTTCGCCCGCTCGGCCACCGTGTCGAGCGTGGTGCCGCGCAGGCCCCGGCTCGCGATGCAGTCGATCGCCCCTTCGATGATCGCCTGTCGGCTCTCCTCGCCCCTGATCCGACGCCTGTCGGTGGTCGGCAGCGCCGTCTGCATTCGTCCTGCCCCCTGGCGACCGCCGAAGCTGCGATCTGCTTGTAACTGACTCTCCGGTCAGATAGTATCAAGGCGTAAGCGATCTAACAAATCGTTCTTGCCCAAGTCGCCGGAGAGCGAACGCGAGCACGTGGTGTCGCCGGTTGCATTCAGGGGCGCCGGCGCGAAAATCCGAGAGGGAGAAACATGGACATCAACCGATTCAAGGACAAGCTGGCCGCCGGCACGATGTCGCGCCGCGAGCTGAACAAGGCGCTGGCGGCGGTCGGCCTCGCCGCGGTCACCATGCCGATGGTGCCTGGGCGCGCGCGAGCCGAAGAGCAGGCGATCTATTTCACCTGGTCGGGCTACGACATCCCCGAAGTCTTATCTGCGTACATCGAGAAGCACGGCGAGAAACCGGATACCCCACTGTTCGCCGACAACGAGGAAACCTTCATCAAGATGCAGGCCGGCTTCCAGGTCGACGTCGCCCATCCATGCAGCTTCCATGTCGACCGTTGGCGCGATGCCGGGATCATTCAAGCGCTCGACACGTCGCGGCTGTCGAACTGGGGCGATGTCTTCCCCGACCTGAAGACGCTCCAGAACACCCAATTGGACGGTGAGCAGTGGTTCGTGCCGTTCGACTGGGGTCAGACCTCGATCACCTACCGCACCGATATCGTCGATCTCGAAGGCAAGGAGGAATCCTGGTCGCTGCTGTGGGACGAGCGCTACAAGGGCAAGCTGGCGATGATGGACGCCGCCGAGGATGCCTGGTGGTGCGCCGCGATCTACGCCGGCGTCGACATCGACAACCTCACCGATGCCGATATTGCCACGGTACGCGTGCTGCTCGAGAAGCAACGGCCCTTGCTGCGCTTCTACAACAACGACATGACGACCGTCGAGCAGGCGCTTGCCTCGGGCGAACTGGTCGCCGCCATGACCTGGAACTCATCGCCGCTCGAGCTGACCAAGCAGGGCTTGCCGGTGCGCTTCATGACCCCGAAGGAAGGCGCCCTCACCTGGGTCTGCGGCATGGTTCTCGCCGCCGGCGCGCCGCACTACGACAAGGCGCACGACGTCATCGACGCCCTGATCGCCCCGGAATCGGGCATCTTCCTGATCGAGGATTACGGCTACGGCCACTCGAACATGAAGGCGTTCGACGCGGTGGCCGAAGACGTCCTGTTGGCGCGCGGCCTGTCGAAGGACCCACTGTCGATCATCGAGGCGGGCATCTTCATTCCGGGCATCTCTCCAGAGCTCAATACCAAGATCGAGCGCGACTGGAGCGAAATGAAGGCAGGCTTCTAGGCGGACGTTGCGTCGGGGGCGCGGTCGCCGCTCAGCCCTCGCGCATCGCGTCGACCGCTTGCTTGGCGGCGCTGGCGAGCAGCGCGCCGTCGGCCCAGATGGTGACCATCTGGAAGCCCAGCGCGAGCATCTTCTTGGCGTGCGCCGGCGTCTGGCAATGGATGCCCGCCGCGATGCCGGCGGCCTGGGCGGCGTCGCAGATGCGCGTCACGGCCGCCAGCACCTCGGGCGCGGTGAAGTCGAGCTTGGGCTCGTAGCCGAGCGAGAGCGAGAGATCCGAGGGGCCGATGTAGATGCCGTCGAGGCCCGGCGTCGAGACGATCTCGTCGAGGTTCTCCAGCGCCTTGGCGGTCTCGATCATGGCCAGCGCGAGCACCGTGGCGTTGGCGTTCGCCTGATAGTCGGCGCCGGCATACAGCGTCGCGCGGACCGGGCCGTAGCTGCGGTAGCCGTCGGGCGCGTAGCGGCAGGCGCCGACGAAGGCCTCGGCCTCGGCGCGTGTATTCACCATCGGGCAGATGATGCCGTAGCAGCCGGCGTCGAGCATCTTCATGATGATGCCGGGCTCGAGCCACGGCACGCGCGCCATCGGCACCACGTCGGTGGTCGAGATCGCCTGCAGCATGGTGACCGCGGTCTGGTAGTCGACGACGCCGTGCTGCAAATCGACGACCAGCGAATCCCAGCCCTGATGCGCCATGACCTCGGCCGAGTAGCTCGACGGGATGCCGAGCCAGCCGTTGATCGAATGCCCGCCGCCGCCCCAGATCTCGCGCAGCCGATTTTCTCGCATGTCCCGCTCCTTGTCTGACCGTCGATAGGTGCCCATTGAAGACCAGAACCATTGCCCCGGCAACCGCCCCGGCCCGAGTGATGCGGCGGTTTGGCGATTCACTTGTCCGGGGGCGCGAACGGGTCGCGAATGGCGGCTATTCGGGTGATAGCGGCCGCAGTCCGGACGGCGCGATCGGGTCGGGGTATCGCTCCGACCCTCGCCTCGTCGCCCGGTACCCGTTGTCCGCTGCTGCTACAACGAACAGGCTTGGTGTGCTGGTCGCGTTTAAAGACGGGGTGACCCGACCCGTTGCAGACGTCGCGCGCAAGGTTGGTTTTGAATGCCGCTGACCACTGATCAATCTCTTTGGTAGCGCCCTGATCTGAACAGCGTAAGAATTGATGGACAATATCCCGCCGTGACTATTCGTGCATGGCCTGAGCCATGGAGGGGCGCATGTATCGCTCTTGGGGGATTTCTGCGACCGCTGTGATTTCCATGACTAAATCTGAATTGTAGAGGGCGGCCACTTCAACGGTTGTCGTTACTGGATACGGAGCCGCAAAAAATTCCTTGCGGATATCACCTGTCTGCATGAAGGCCTGAATGTCCGTCGTGTAGTGCGTCAGCGAGATGACGTCACTCATCCTGCCGCCAATAGTCGCAAGTACGGTCTTGATGTTGGTCAGCGCCTGGCGCACTTGGGCGCGCATATCGCCGGCACCAATGATGGCGCCCGAGGCATCAAGCGCCACTTGGCCCTTCAGATGCACGATCTGGCCGGTTCCCTGCAGAACCACTATTGAGAAAGCGCCGAACGGCGCCCATACGTTGTCAGGATTGTAGCTCTCGGCCATGAGATTACCTTTTGTGGTCACTAAGATAGGCAGCAGCACAGGCCAGCCACGTATGCAATACGCCACATTCTCTGCCGCCGCTCCCGTGCTGACCGAATGTCGACCAGTGGCGACACCCGGTCGTTACACTCTTCGGCGCCCGATGTCCGTTTACTGATACCGAAGCAGAAACACTACCGCAATGGCCCGGATATATGCGCCGTATTAAGTGCAGTCGTCGCGATACCTCCACGCCAATGTCTGCCGTCGGGCGTATGGCGTACGGAACCCGCTAGGAAGCCGGCCTTTCGGGCGCTGGTTTGGCGCGTTTTCGCAACGAGGCTCGGCGCAGCGCGACGCACTTGCCTCGGGTCTCCCGATGGTCGATGGTTGTCGCCAGGGTACCACGAGGGGAGGCGCGCCATGGCGGGCGTCAAACTGTTCAGGAAGGCCGATCGGGACCCGACGCCGAACGCGCGCGGCGGCGCCGTGCGCGGCCTGATCAATCCGCTGATCAGCGACGCCAAGGTGACCATTTTCTATGCGGTCTTCCCGGCGACCGGCTCGCCCTCGGCCAGCCAGGAGATCGCCTACCCGACGGCCGGGCCGTCGTAGTCGCGCCATCCACAAGAAGGCAAACCCACTTCTTTTGTCACCAGCCGGGGTGTGCTGGTATCCGACTTATCGTGAATCCCGAGTTAGCCTTGACACCAAAAAACGGACATGTGTAGAATGCACTTTCTGGGCTATTCCCCATAATAGAATTTCAAGCGAGGAGACCACCATGTCACTACGCATCAATGACGAAGCACCAGACTTTGTCGCCGAAACCACGCAAGGGACCATCAAGTTTCACGAATGGATCGGCAACGGCTGGGCCATCTTGTTTTCCCACCCGAAAGACTTTACGCCGGTGTGCACTACCGAACTCGGCTATATGGCCGGGCTGCAACCCGAATTCGAAAAGCGCAACTGCAAGATCATCGGGCTGAGCGTGGACCCGACGAGCAGCCACAGCAAGTGGGCGGTGGATATCGAAGAGACGCAGGGCCACAAGGTGAACTATCCGATGATCGGCGACCCGGAGCTGAAGATCGCCAAGCTCTATGGCATGTTGCCCGGAGAAGCCGGGGAAACCTGTGAGGGCCGCACCGCGGCGGACAATGCCACCGTGCGCACGGTTTTCGTGATCGGTCCGGACAAGAAGATCAAACTGATGCTCAGCTACCCGATGAGCAGCGGCCGCAATTTCGATGAGGTGCTGCGCGTCCTCGATTCGATGCAACTCACGGCCAAGCATCAAGTCGCCACACCGGTGAACTGGAAGCCGGGCGATGAGGTTATCATCCTGCCCTCGGTGTCGGACGCAGACGCGAAACAGAAATACCCCGGTGGCTGGAAGTCGCCCAGACCTTATCTCCGGATCGTCCCCCCGCCGAAGTAAGTCGGTATGGACGCCGGGAAGAGCTCGCCCCTCCCATGCTCTGGGGATGGGTGTGCTTCTTGCTGAGGCCTCTCTGCACGCGAACCGTCGGCAGGGTGCGGACGGGCTGTCTTTTCAAAAAACTCGCCGACCACACGCCGGAGGGCGGGTCCATTTGGATCCGTAACGCCGTCCTCGAAAACTGACGTACCTCCACTTTTCGCTTGGCGCGTGATGGTGAATTCGGATATTGGAAGTGTAAACTCGTGGCCAACCGTGAAGTAGGAAACGCCTGTCCTGCGCTTGCTGTTCAGCCTGACACAGAAATCCTCCGCTACGGTGTACCCATCCAGCCACGGCTTTCTCGTGATACCCACTGTGACCCGACGTTCAACGAGTTCAGGAAATTCGGCGTAGGCACGTTCAAACTTGCGCTTCAAGTCGGACGATATTTCACTGAGCAAAGGAGCGGTCAGAATTAAGGGCATCTTCGTTCCTGGCGGGAATCCTATTCCGCACCCCCACCCAAGTCAACGCGCAGGGCCTACTTCGGGAGGTTTATGCGGGGGGGAAGGCACACTAGGTTCAAGTCGGGTAAGTCTGATCGAGAAGGACATCAAGACTTGCCGCGACTAGTCGCGGCAGAGATTTCCTCTAGCTAGTCGGAACTGGCTTCCGTTTCAGCGGCAGCAGAGCGTTGGTAGCGCCAGTAGATAAGGCCGAAGGCAGCGAACATGATGAGAGCACCGGGAATGGCCCAGTACTCATCGCTGTACTCGGCCCAGGGCAGTCCGGCGGCAATCCCCCAGTAGTGGAGGACGACATAGGTCCAGAACAGGTAGATTCCGGTGGCCGCGGTAAGGATCAGCAACGAGACATTGATGATGCGATTGCGCTGCCGCTTGGCCTGATCCAGCGTGCAGATGCCTCTGCTACGGAAATAGATGAACAGGCCCACTGACAGAAGTACGAGAGCGGCGATGCGGAATGCCCAGCGATAGTCGCCGTAAAGAACGTTGCCGAGGTCGGCGGCCGCGGCCACTGTGCCCAGACCCAGCAGCACGAGCACAATCGGGGTCAGGCAACACAGGCCACCTATGATGCCGGCCGCCATAGAAAAGAGTAGAATGCCTTTCCGGTCTGTAGTTCTCGCACGCAAGGCCGGCCGGTTTGGTGTTTGTGGCAGCGGGTTTGCCTGGGCTCGGACTTCGCTCACCTTTTTGTTGCCTTTCCTGCTCGGTATCGCGATTTCAAACATGATTGTCGTACCTCCTCTGATTCTCTTGTCTCACTAATAGGATGGGAAATGAACGGCCCGAGATTGTTAGTAAACATACACAGGGTAGGACGAAGGCTGGTTGCATGGGTGGATGAGCAGCCACTCCACCCTTAGGCAAGTCAACGCGAAGGGCTACTCCGGGAAGTTCATGCGGCGGAGGAGGGATTGGAACTGGGGGTCTGAGCGCATGCCAGCCTAACGGACAAACAGCGGGGGAGGAAATCACTTGAGTATTACGATACCCTCATCCGACCCAAGTGTCTTGAAGATCGGGGAAGCGCGCCCGCTCGGCATACTGCCGACCCCAAAATTCCGAACCAGCTCGCTCCAACTCAATCGCTACCTGATTGTCACCTTGCGGGCTTGTGCCACCGCACCAAATCGCTTTGCCCTTGCGGGCCTCGTTACTGGAGCGATTCGTCACCTCTAGGGTCATTCCCTCAATGACGGGCGCCTTCAGTGGCACCAAGCAACCATGCTCATTGATTGTCATCGTCATCGTTTGGTGTTCCTGTAGCGTGCCGTCACCAGCGACCCACCGAACCGTAATCGGGATTTGCAGAGGGACACGCACACTCCGGCGCCGGCTGGGACTTCTTTCAACTGCGACCTTCTGCCGCTGCTCCCCTCCTGCAAGCGTGCCAGGCAAAGAGACTTGGCGTATCCCCACTTCCGCTTTCGCCGCTTCGGTCTGGGGTGTGGTATAGGTCTCGGGCTTCGCCGAAGGTATGGTTACACCCCAGATGTAATTGCTTGGTTCGAGGCAGCATATCCCGACTTGGCCTTGTTCCGGCAGACCTATTTGGCCAGTCCACACCACACGGAAGCCTGCTTTCTTCCATCCCCGCTGCACCTGGATGGTTTCGCCGGCCCCCCTCAAGCAGCCCAACGAATCGAGCCGGGCCCCGCAGCGGCTGATATCAATTGTGTGCACCTTCTGGACAAAGGAGTTGCCGTTGCGGTCTACTCCTCGCACCTTCACTCGGAGCACTTTCGGAATCCGTTGTTCGCGCCGGTGTTTCATCGTTTCACGTCAATTGGCGTGTCGGCCTGGGTTCCCTCCACTTTCCGCCGTCAAGGCTCAAGAACCTAGTAGCGTAAATCTTATCTTTCCCATTGAGATGCAGAGGGTCTACTGAGCTTCGGGACAGTTTTAGTACAGGACAAGAATCAAGTGCTGCTACTCCGGGAACGGTGGCCCCTCTTATTTCTCCCGCAGTTCTCCCTCAAGCAGTTTCACCACATGCTCTAGCTGTAGTTCGCGGTCCTGCAAAGCACGGAGGCCATGGTGGGACCGGGACTGCTGGCCGAACAATCCAGGGTTGTCGGTAGGCGGTTTCTCCTGAGCCTGAATCTCCGCGAGCTGCCGCCTCACCACTGCCAGCTTTCCTCAGATACCAACCAGCTTCCGTTGCAGAGCGCGGCGGCTGGCGGACAGGCCGCGGCCGCCGCGCGAGAACTGCGCCGCGCTCCTGCTGTACTGTGTGCGTCAACTCGTGTGCCAGCAGTCGCTTACCGGTCGCTGTCCCCCGCACATACTGCCCTGCACCAAATACGATGTAGCGCCCCACCGTGTAGGCCAGCGCGTTCACGGCGCTCGCTGACTCTGCCGCCTTCGAGTCGGTATGCACGCGGACGCGGCTAAAGTCGTGTGCGAAGCGAGGCTCCATGAAGGAGCGGGTAGCGGATTCGAGCGGCTGGCCGGGCCGGAGTGAAGTCACGCGCAAGGCTGGCACCTTCGGCCGTTATCCTATCTGCGATCCAATTAGCCTCATGTACATAAACGTCGTCAGGTGGGCCGACCTCAAGCGGCCGCCGCGTCCACGAGCTCCTCATCCGCAACTTCCAGCGTGCATAGCTCCGTACTGATAATATGAGGGCTTCATGGCAAGGCAACGCAGACGTTCAAGCCGGAAGAAGGAGCTAGTTGGCTGGCTGGAGATGCAGAAGAGCGACGGGAGTGGTAAGGAAAGGATCTCTGTCTATAAGAAGGGCAACTCCGTCTACCTGAGCCGATATTCGTCGGGTGGACGCTCTTACAAGCACCCAGTCCATGCAGCCGCCAAAGGGTGGATTGGTGAAGCTGCAAGTGTGTGGACGGACCTTACGGTTCAGGGTTCAAAGTTTCGGTCTGTAGCAGAAATGAGTAGAGGAATCCTTCCGCCGCCGCCCTGACTTTTGCTTTCACCTCTCTATTGACAAGGCTCGCAATATATGATAATGGTATAGCCGTAGGTTATGCGAGTCTCTACCCAAAAGGCCGCGAGGCTCACGGGGATCGGGCAAGCAACCCTTCAGCGTTGGGTCAAGACCCGGAAGCTGAAGGCACCCAAGCTAACGCGAGTGGGCGGCGTGGCTGTACGGTTGTGGTCCGAGCGGGATGTGGCCCGGATTCGCCGCCACAAGGAACGCTTCTACGGCCAGGGTAAGGGTCGCAGAACCGATTTGCACGGAAAGTGAAGGAGCGGGACGCGCCGGTGCGGAAACACCGAACGCGCCCCTAACCAAAGATGCAACCGAGGTGCACCGATGGCTACCCCGAAAGTAACCCCGTTCCCGGCTGGCAAACAAGCACCAGGGCTGCGTCACCGCGTCTCCCGAATGACGCACCTAACGCCCGATGAACTCCTCTCCGTCCTGAAGGCCGCCCGCGCCCGCTCCGCTCGCGATTGGGCGATGGTGCTGCTCGCCTATCGCCACGGCTTGCGGGCCTCCGAGGTTTGCGACCTAAAGCTGGCCGACGTGGACTTGAAGGCGGGTTCCGTGTCCAACTGGCGGCTGAAAGGCTCGCTCCACACTGTGCAGCCTCTCTACCGACACAAGGGCCAGCCGCTACTCGATGAAGTGACCGCACTGCGAGCGTGGATGCGCGAGAGAGAGCCGGACGGCTCGGACTACTTGTTCCTCTCGCAGAAGGGGGGACGGCTCCACCGCTCTCAGTTCTTTCGCATCTTCCGGGCCTGCGCGGAGGCTGCTGGCCTACCATCCCAGAAACGTCACCCGCACGCCCTCAAACACTCCCTGGCCTCCCACCTGGTCGCTGGCAATGTGAACCTCGCCTTGGTCAAGCAGTGCCTCGGCCACAAGTCCATCGGGAGCACGATGAAGTACGTGGCGG
>JACZYA010000271.1 GCA_022571295.1 Acidobacteriota bacterium
ACCGGTTTCCCCGCCGATAGTTTTTCAAGATACGCTTGACATCCTCAAGCGGTAAAGCCTGAGCAACATTCCCATCGCGGCCCCGTACCGTGGTGGCGCGGAAAAGCGAGTTGTAGATGGCCTCTTCCGTTGCCTCCGCGACCGCATCGAAAAGCTGGTCAATTTCAGACTCGTGCACCACGGTGGTCGTGTGTGTTAGCGTCGGCGACTCATGGGCGATGCGCACGGATTCACCCGTAGAGAAGGCAATCACGTAATCGCCGCTGCCGTGAGAGAAGTCTGCGCCGGTGCGCGCCATCCCGGCCAGAGCCCTTCGGGCTAGACGACGCAGTTGCCGGGCATCGAGCGGGGCGTCGGTGGCAACCACAATCATGCAGGAGCCGCTGCCCGGCTCGACAAGTTCGCCATAGGGGTGGTAACCAAGTTCTTTACCTATAGGAACACCGTCAATGCTCAGCATCCCGCCGAAATTGGTTTGCACCAGCACACCCACGGTGTAATCGCCGAGCCTGTCGGGCAGGTGGCGGGAGGCGGTGCCGATGCCACCTTTGAAGCCGAAGGCACGGGTGCCGGTGCCAGCGCCCACCGAGCCTTCTTCTACCGGTCCGCTGGCGCCCGCGCGCAGTGCCTTCAGAAAATGCTCTTGGCGCAAGGGCCGGCGGCGAATGTCATTCAGGTAGCCGTCGTTGGTTTCGCCCACCACCGGATTGACCGAACGCACGTTCTCGTTACCGGGAAGCGCCAGGGTGTAGTCCACTAGGGCAGCGGCCGCCTCCCAGACGTTCAGGGTGTTCGTCAGCAGGATCGGGGTCTCGAGCTGCCCCAGTTCTTGCACTTGTGTCGAACCCACCAATTTGCCGAATCCGTTACCCACCACAATCGCAGCGGGGACTTTCTCTTGGAAGAGGTTGCCCGGATGAGGCACGATGGCTGTGGCGCCGGTGCGCACGTTGTCGCCTTTGATTAGAGTGTAGTGCCCAACGCGTACGCCTTCTACATCGGTGATGGCATTGAGAGGGCCGGGGGCAAAAATACCGGGAGCAATGCCGAGTTCGCGAGCGCGCGGCCGGGGCGCCTGCTGGGCGGAAGCCGAGAGAGTCAGGGCAAGCAAGACGGGAAAGACGGTACGGCGCATGATCCCTCCCCTAGAGGATTCTTTGTCGGGCTACACCCCGTCAGCTGGACGCGCTTGTGCGTCAGGGGCGCAAACGAGCCTGCATAAACTCAAAGATAGTCGGTTCCATCGCCGCACAGGTGTGGACTTTACAGCGGCCGTTTCCGTTGAAGTGCTTGGCAGGCACGAACCCATCCTACTCAGGAAAATGCTCATGCTTCAAGTGTTCTTTCCGCGCAGTCCCTGAGGGGGTATATGCCGCGCGCTACTCTTGTCTCACAGCGGCAACGGCTTGACCTACCGCGTTCCGAATGAACTCTGGGGTCTGCTCGTTTCCGAAGAATCTGCGTGTCCATTTGAAGTCCTCTGGCCCTTCTATGGTGACAACGTAATCGGGACTGTATTGGGGCTGGTGGATTGAAACCACCCAGTTCTCAGGGCGGTTTCCGATACCATCCAGCACCGCATCACCAATGACTTTGCGGCGATCTGGTATAGGGATATCGTTGCTGAAAATGGATGCCGGCATTGCGAATCACCTCCTTTGTTGAAAGCGGGAAGCTCACACGCCAGACCAAAACAAGACACCCCAGAATGCCTCGCTGGGGACGGTTAGCTCAACAGCAACCTGTGTCTGACCATCTGGCCGAGCAGGGCAACAGCGCGCTACCCGCGCCATGGCCCAGTTCGTTGCCGTGCCCTGCCTGAGTGCGATCACCCCCCGAACAGGAAGGTCGTGCTCCGCCCGCAGAAGAGCCCCGTGAGCGCTGACCTCCTCGGTTTGGGCCTGCTTCTTGACGTAGATGCCCTCCTCGGTGTGCCACGCCACCTCGACGGGCTTGACCATCGGGATGCGCTGACTGCGACGCCGTTCGGGTCTATCCGATATTGGCTGATGAGGGACCATCGTTTGCCCCCGCCGGGTTAGCGGGGATTCTGCGCCCGCTGAGGTAGTGGAGTCAAGTAGGAACAGGATTCTTGGATGCCGTGGCAAGGGCCTACTCCGGGAAGTTCATGCGGCTGTGGCTGGTGATCAACGGGCTGCGGCCCGTTCCTTAATTGTCCTACTTCTTAACCATTGCTTTTCCGCAGCAGCAGCGCGGCGGTTCGTCACAAGCACAGTTGGCCGATTTGGTCACTGTGATTTCAGATCCACAGCAGCCAGGGGGACACTGGTAGACTTCACCTTTCTTCAGAGCCATTGTCTTTGCCCTCCTCTCTCTTTAAGAATCCCAAAGGAGCGGCAAGTAAGCCCAGGACGATTAGGATGTCGGGCCAGTCTGCCAACATTGGTATTGATTGAATTGCGCTCCTTTCCTGCCATC
>JACZYA010000272.1 GCA_022571295.1 Acidobacteriota bacterium
GGGGGAAGCGAAAATCCCTGCGGCGGGGGCCGCAGGGCTCGGTGTGATTTGGACCGAGTTCCGAATCGCTCAAATTAAGACACTACCCGACCGCCACGACGCGAGCCCAGCCAGTTCAGGTCAACCAGCCGCCGCCCAGCAGCAGGTCGGGGTCGGGGGAATCTGCGGGCGCATAGAAAATCGCCGCTTGGCCGGGGGTGAGGGCGCGCTGCGGCTGGTCGAACGCGACGCGCACCGTGGCGACCTTGTTCTCATCAGCGTTCTCATCAACGGGAGAAAGCGTGGCAGCGGCGGGCTGGTGCTGGTTGCGAATCCTCACCCGGCAGCGGATGGCTTCGGTGGGCGCGGCGATGGAAACCCAGTTGACGTCGCGCACGCTGGCCTCGCGGCGCAGGAGATCCGCGTCGTCACCGACAATGACTCGGTTGTTCTCACGGTCGAGCGCCAGCACGTAGAGCGGCTTGCTGGCGGCGATGCCTAGTCCCCGCCGCTGGCCGACGGTAAACTGGTGCAAGCCGTTGTGCTCGCCCAGCACCTTCCCGTCCTTCGTCACCATCTCGCCCTTCTGCGGCGGCAGGCCGCTGCCCTGCTCGGCCAGATAAGACTCAATAAAACCGATGTAGTTCCCGCTGGGGACAAAGCAAATCTCCTGGCTTTCGGGCTTGTCGGCCACCGGGAGCTGCTTGCGGCGCGCCAGCGCGCGCACCTGCTGCTTGGTCAGCTCGCCCAGCGGAAACTCGGTGCGCGCCAGCTGCTCCTGGGTCAGGCCGAAAAGAAAGTAGGACTGGTCTTTGCCGGGGTCGCGCGCGCGCCGCAGTTGGTAGCGCCCGGTCTGCTGGTCGCGACCCACGCGGCAGTAGTGGCCGGTGGCCAGCCGTTCAGCGCCGATTTGCTGCGCGGTCGCCAGCAACTGGTCAAACTTGATGTAGTTGTTGCACAGCGTGCAGGGGATGGGCGTCTCGCCGGCCAGGTAGCTCTGGACGAAGGGCCGCACCACGTCGGCCTCAAAGCGCTGCTCGAAGTTGACCACGTAGAAAGGAAAGCCGAGGAAGTCGGCCACGCGGCGGGCGTCGTAGGCGTCGTCGAGCGAGCAGCAGCGGCCGGAGTGGACAATCGGCAGCGCCCCCGCCGCTCCTCCATTCGAGGGCTGCAAGCGGCGCTGGTCCCAGAGCTGCATGGTCAGTCCGACCACCGCGCCCGGCTGGCGCTCCTGCAAGAGTGCGGCGGCAGCAGAGGAGTCCACTCCCCCGCTCATGGCAATCACAATCGGCTTGTGTCCGTTCCCGCTCATCTCACAGCGACTTCACAATCTCGCGAATTTGCTTGGTGTGGCGCAACTCGTGGTACCCGATGAACTTGAGCCAGGTGTTCCCGTTGAAACTGCCCATGAAAGGATGCGGCCTGCGCCAACGCCGCAAGTCACGCTCGCGGTTCGCTTCCACGAACGCCAGCGTCTGCTCGCGCACGGTCCGGTACCGCTCCAGCATGGCGTCTTTCTCTCCCACCAGCCGGGTATCCAGAGGAATGGGCGACTTGACCTTAACCAGCCGCAGCACCCCCAGCGCGGGCGGAAGGTGCAGCCGCTTCCAGAACGGCACCGGCTTGGGCTCGGTTTGCACCCATTTGGTCACGCCGCTCACGACCGCGGTCTCGACCATGGTCAGGTGCGCGACCACTTCCGCCGCCGACCAGCCGCCATTCCCCGGCCGCTTCTGCCAGCGCTCGACCGGGACGCGCTCCGCCGCCGACAGCAGTCCGGCGCGGGACCGGTTGAGCTTCGCAACAATCGCCTCCATGTCACTCATCGCTCGTGTGGCTGAAAACGAAGACTCGAACTCATCGCGTGCCGGCGCCGACGGGTTTCTTGTAGAGCGGAGAGAGTGCGCGCAGGTGCTCGACCGCGCCCGGCAGCATCTCAGCAACGTAATCAATCTCCTCGCGCGTGGTCTGGCGACCGAGGGAAAAACGCATACTGGCGCGGGCGCGCTCGGCCGGCAGGCCAATCGCCGACAGTACGTGCGAGGGCTCGACTGCGCCTGCCGAGCAAGCCGCTCCGGTCGAGCAGGCGATGCCCTTCAGGTCCAGGGCAATGACCAGCGCTTCGCCCTCCACAAAGTCAAAGTAGATATTGGTGGTATTGGGCGTGCGCGGCGCACCGCCGCCGTTGACGCTCGCGTGCGACACGCGCTCAAGGATGCTCCGCTCCAACTGGTCGCGCAGCTTGGCCAGGCGCTCAGCTTCCTCTTCCCGGCGCTGGCGGGCCAACTCGGCCGCGGCGCCGAAGCCGACGATGCCCGCGACGTTTTCAGTGCCGGGGCGGCGGTCGCGCTCGTGGTGGCCGCCGAAGAAGAGCGGCTTCAGGCGCAGGCCGCGACGGACGTAGAGCGCGCCCACCCCCTTGGGGCCGTAGAGT
>JACZYA010000014.1 GCA_022571295.1 Acidobacteriota bacterium
AACATCCGCCCGGCGCGCGCGCCGGTCGAAAAGCGCCCCTACCCGATCGAGGAGGCGGTCGAGCTGCTGAAGAAAGCTCACTTCGTCAAGTTCGACGAAACCGTCGAGTTGGCCTTGAACCTGGGCGTTAACCCTAAGCACGCCGACCAGATGGTGCGCTCGACGGTGGTGCTGCCCTGCGGGCTGGGAAAGACCCTGCGGGTGGCCGTGATTGCCGGCGGCGAGAAAGTGACAGAGGCCGAGAGCGCCGGGGCCGACTTTGTGGGCGGCGACGACCTGGTCAAGAAAATTCAAGCTGGCTGGATGGAATTCGACGCCCTCATCGCCACCCCCGACATGATGAAGTTGGTGGGCCGGTTGGGCCGCGTGCTGGGGCCGCGCGGGCTGATGCCCAACCCCAAGACCGGCACGGTGACCTTCGACGTCACCAAAGCCATCCAGGAAACCAAGGCCGGCAAGGTGGAATTCCGCGTCGAGAAAAGCGGCATCATTCACGCCCCCCTCGGCAAGATTTCCTTTGAAGCGGCCAAGCTGGTCGAAAATGCTCGCGCCCTGATCGGGGCGGTGGTGCGCGCCAAGCCGCCGGCTGCCAAGGGACGCTACATCAAGAAAATCACGCTCAGCTCGACCATGGGCCCGGGGATTCTGGTTGACCCGGCCAGCGTCGAGGCGGTGATCTGAGGAGAAGCACGGGTGGCCAAAAAGCGCAGCCAAAAGCAAGAACAAATCGACAGTCTGCACCAGGAGTTGCTGCACGTGTCCAGCCTGGTCCTTTCCACCTTCCAGGGGTTGACCGTGAAGCAAGACACCGAGCTCCGCCGCAGCGTCGAAAAGGTGGGCGGGAAGTACCGCGTGATCAAGAACACCCTGGCGGAGCGCGCCGCCCAGGACACGCCGGCGGCAGAGTTGCTGAAAGGGTTGCAGGGCGTCAACTCCATCGCTTACACCGCGGGCGACATGGCGGCGCTGGCGAAAAGCTTGGCCAAGTATGCCAAGGACAACCCGGCCTTCAAGTTTCGCGCCGGCTTGGTGGAGGGCCGCGCACTCTCGCTGGAGGAATTGCAGACGCTGGCGGAGCTGCCCACGCGCGACGAGCTCTTCGGCAAGCTGCTCGGCCTGCTGCAAGCGCCCGCTCAACGCTTGGCCCGCCTGCTGAGCGAACCGGCCCGGCAAACCGCCGCGGTGCTGAAGCAGGGCGTGGACGAGAAAAAGTTTTCGGAAGCCTAACAGAACTTATTTTTACTTTCGGGGAGGAACGCTCCAGTGTCTGAAACAAAAGCAAAAGCACCAAAGCTCGACAAATTGGTAGAGGAAATCAAGGCACTCTCGCTGCTCGAAGCCGCTGACTTGGTCAAGCGGTTGGAAGAGGAGTTGGGCGTGTCAGCGGCGGCCGCCGTACCCATGGTCGCCGCCGGCGCACCCAGTGCGCCGGCGGCGGAAGAGCAGACGGAATTCACCGTCTTGCTCAAGGAAGTGGGCGGCAAGAAGATCAACGTCATCAAGGCCGTCCGCGAAGTCACCAGCCTGGGCTTGAAAGAAGCCAAGGACTTGGTGGACAGCGCACCCAAGCCGGTCAAGGAAGGCATCAACAAAGACGAGGCCGAAGCCATCAAGAAGAAGTTCGAGGAGGCGGGTGCCAAAGTTGAAGTTACCTAACCTGCGCCGCACCAGGCTGGGAGCGGCTGCGGGTGAAGTGTCTTTGCGCTAAGGGGAGACTATGAGCAATCGTAAGAACGGAAGCAATGGGCGGGGACGCCCTCGGCTCGATTTCGCCAAAATCGAGACCACCATCCAAATCCCGAATTTGATCGAAGTCCAGCGGCGCAGCTACCACCGCTTTTTGCAGATGGATCGGCTGCCAGCCGAGCGAGAAGACTTCGGGCTGCAAAGCGTTTTTACCTCCGTCTTCCCCATCCTGGATTTCCGCGGGCTCTCGCAGCTTGACTTCGTGGACTACTCCATCGGGAACTGGGAGTGCAAGTGCGGCAACCTGAAAGGGTTGAACCATCTGCGCACGCCCTGCCGGTCCTGCGGCACCAGCCTGCGCACCGACCCCAAGCGCACCGGCGACCTGCACTGCCCCCGCTGCGGCACTCCCAACAAAAACGCCGTTGTCATCTGCAATAAGTGCGGCGACCCGGTAGGCCTGCAGTTGAAGTACGACGTAATCGAATGCCAGGAACGCGGCATGACTTACGCCGCGCCGCTGCGGGTCACCATCCGCCTGACCATCTACGAGAAAGACCCCGACACCGGCGCCAAATCCATCCGCGACATCAAGGAGCAGGAGGTCTATTTTGGCGACGTCCCCTTGATGACCGAGAACGGCACTTTTGTCATCAACGGCACCGAACGCGTCATCGTCAGCCAACTGCATCGCTCCCCCGGCGTATTTTTCGAGTCCACCAGCCACCGCACCTTCTTCCTGGGCAAGATCATCCCCTACCGCGGCTCCTGGGTGGAGTTCGAATACGACACCAAGAACATCCTCTCAGTGCGCATCGACCGCAAGCGGAAGCTGCTGGGCACCGTCTTCCTGCGCGCGCTGGGCTTGAAGAACACAGAAGAGATTCTCCGCACTTTCTACACCGTCGAGCGCATCACCGCGCGTGACCGCAAGCTCTACTGGCAGACCTCGCCGGGATTGGTCGGACGGAAGCTCAGCCGCGAAATTCGCCGCCCCCGCTCGGAAGAGTTGATCGCCTCGGCCGGCCGGTTGATCACCGCCAGCGTGCTCAAAGAGATCCAAAAAGCCAGGATGGAGACGGTAGAGATCAGCGCCGCCGACCTGCAAGGCGCCTACACCACCGCCGACGTCATCAACACCCAGACCGGCGAGATTTTGTTGGAAGCCAACAACGAAGTTACACCGGAGGCGCTGGCGCAAATCCTAGACGCGAGCATCACCGAACTGCACCTCTTCTTCCCCGATCTCGACGACATCAGCGTCACCCTCAGCCAGACGCTCCGCAAGGACACGCTGCGCAACACCGAAGGCGCCCTGATCGAAATCTACAAGAAGTTGCGCCCGGGCGATCCGCCCACCTTGGAGACGGCCACCTCGCTGTTCCGCGGGATGTTCCTGGACGCACGCCGGTACGACTTCTCCCGCGTGGGCCGGCTCAAGTTCAACATCAAGCTGGGCCTGAACACGCCCCTGGACAAGCGCACCCTGGAAGCGCGCGACTTCATTGAAGCCATCAAGTACCTGCTGAAGATGCGGCGCAACCCCGAGGGGCGCTACGTGGCCGACGACATCGACCACTTGGGCAACCGGCGCGTGCGCTCGGTGGGCGAGCTGCTCGAAAACCAGTTCCGCATCGGCTTGGTGCGCATGGAGCGGGCCATCAAGGAGAAGATGTCCATCTACCAGGAGATCGCCACTGCCATGCCACACGACTTGGTGAATGCCAAGCCGGTCATGGCGGCCATCCGCGAGTTCTTCGGCAGCTCGCAGCTCTCGCAGTTCATGGACGAGACCAATCCGCTCTCGGAAATCACCCACAAGCGCCGGCTCTCGGCGCTGGGGCCGGGCGGGCTCTCCCGCGAGCGCGCCGGGTTCGAAGTGCGCGACGTCCACCCCACTCACTACGGCCGCATCTGCCCGATCGAAACCCCGGAGGGACCGAACATCGGCTTGATCAGCTCACTCTCCTGCTATGCGCGCATCAACGAGTTCGGGTTTATTGAAGCGCCCTACCGCAAGGTCAAGAACAGCCGGGTGGTGGACTACGTCACCATCGTCAATTCCGGCGACACCGACTTCAAGGTGGGCGAACACGTCGAAGCCGATAAGGTGGAGGAAGCCAACCAGGCCCGCACGCCCAAGCGCCGCGCCGAGACCGTCCCCTACTGCTTCTACCTCACCGCCTACGAGGAAGACCGCTACATCATCGCTCAGGCCAACCTGCCGCTGGATGGGCGCGGGCGAATCACCACAGAGATCGTCAATGCCCGCCTGGGTGGCAGCACGGTCTTGAAATCACGCGAAGAGGTGGATTACATCGACGTCAGCCCCAAGCAACTGGTCAGCGTGGCCGCCAGCCTGATTCCCTTCCTCGAGCACGACGACGCCAACCGCGCTCTGATGGGCTCGAACATGCAGCGCCAGGCTGTACCCCTGCTGCGTCCAGACGCCCCGCTGGTGGGCACCGGCATGGAGCCAGTGGCCGCGCGCGACTCCGGGGCAGTAGTGCTGTGCCGGCGCGACGGCGTGGTGGAGGTGGTGGACTCCGAGCACATCCTGGTGCGCGCGGTGACCGAGCGTGACATCGGCACCATCTCGCTCGACATCCACGCCGACCCCTACTTGCTGACCAAATTCAAACGCTCCAACCAGAACACCTGCATCACCCAGAAGCCCATCGTGCGCGTGGGCCAACAGGTACACGCCGGCCAGGTGCTGGCCGACGGGCCCTGCACCGAGCGCGGCGAGCTGGCCTTGGGCCGCAACATCCTGGTGGCCTTCATGCCCTGGCGCGGTTACAACTTCGAAGATGCCATCCTGGTCAGCGAGAAGATGGTCAAAGAAGACCTCTATACCTCGGTCCACATTGAGGAGTACGAGGTCGAGGCGCGCGACACCAAGCTGGGCCCGGAAGAAATCACCCGCGACATCCCCAACGTCAACGAGAGTTTCCTGCGCAACCTGGATGAAAGCGGCATCATCCGTGTGGGCGCGCCGGTCCGGCCCGGCGACATCCTGGTGGGCAAGGTAACCCCGAAAGGAGAAACCCAGCTCACCCCGGAGGAAAAGCTGCTCCGCGCCATCTTCGGGGAGAAGGCCGGGGACGTGCGGGACGCCTCCCTCTATTGCCCGCCCGGCATCGAAGGCGTGGTGGTGGACGTGAAAGTCTTCACCCGCCGAGGCGCGGAGAAAGACGAACGCCACAAGCAAATCGAAGCTGAGCAGGTGGCAAAGCTGGAAAAGAACCTGGGCGACCAGATCGCCGTGCTGCGCGACGAACGGCTGAAGCGGCTTGCCACCTTGTTGGACGGGCAGGAGCTCATCACCGATCTGCACGACGAAAAGACCAACAAACGCCTGCTGACCAAGGGCACCGAACTGACCCGCGAGGTGCTGGCGAGAATCACCACCCGCAACCTCAAGCGGATGCGGCTGAAGGAGAAAGACCCTCTGCTGACAGAAAAAATCGACGACATCGAAGAGAAGACTTCGCGCCAAATCGATGTCCTACGCAAGATCAACACCGAGAAGCTGTCCAAGCTGCGCAAGGGCGACGAGCTGCCGCCGGGCGTAATCAAAATGGTTAAGGCCTTCATCTCCATGAAGCGCAAGCTCTCGGTGGGCGACAAAATGGCCGGCCGCCACGGCAACAAGGGCGTCATCGCCCGCATCGTGCCGGAAGAGGACATGCCCTACCTGCCCGACGGCACCCCGGTGGAGATTGTCCTCAATCCCCTGGGCGTGCCCTCGCGCATGAATGTGGGACAGATACTGGAAACCCACCTGGGCTGGGCGTCCAAGGAGATCGGCAACCGCATCAGCCACCTGCTCGCCGACAACACCCGTGCCGAAGGCTTCCGCAAATATTTCACCGAAGTGTTCCGCGGCACCGCCCTGGCGGGCCAGATGAAGGAAATGCTGGAAGAAATGGACGACAAGGAAGTGCTGGAACTGGCCGAGCACTGGAAGGGAGGTCTTCCGCTGGCCACGCCTGTCTTTGACGGTGCGCGCGAAAATGAGATCAAGCACCTGCTGGAGGCGGCCAAGCTGCCCACCGACGGCAAGACCACTCTCTACGACGGCATGACGGGCGAGCTGTTCGCCCAACGGGTGACAGTGGGCTACATCTACATGATGAAGCTCTCGCACCTGGTGGACGACAAAATCCATGCCCGCTCCATTGGCCCCTATTCACTCATCACCCAGCAACCCTTGGGCGGCAAGGCGCAGTTCGGCGGCCAGCGCTTCGGGGAAATGGAAGTCTGGGCGCTGGAAGCCTACGGGGCGGCCTACATCCTGCAAGAGCTGCTCACCTGCAAGTCGGACGACATCTACGGCCGAGCCAAGATTTACGAGGCCATCGTCAAAGGCGAAGCGGCCATCGAGCCGGGTGTGCCGGAGTCGTTCAACGTGCTCATCCGCGAGTTGCAATCGCTGTGCCTGGATGTGGAGTTGATGAAGCGGCAGAAGCAGGAAGAAAAAGTTTGACGAAGTTTGGACGTGTAGCGATTTTGGTTCAGTGTTTGAGAAAGGAGGCTTACCTTGCAACGCAGCAGCCCTTATGACCGCCCCCATTTAGTGGCGGACTTCGATTCCATCCGCATCAGCCTGGCATCGCCGGAGAAGATCCGTTCCTGGTCACACGGCGAGGTCAAGAAGCCGGAGACCATCAATTACCGCACCTTCAAGCCGGAGCGGGACGGCCTGTTCTGCGCCCGTATCTTCGGCCCGATAAGCGACTGGGAGTGCCTGTGCGGCAAGTACAAGCGGATGAAGCACCGCGGCGTCATCTGCGACAAATGCGGCGTCGAGGTCACTCTCTACAAGGTTCGCCGCGAGCGCATGGCACACATTGAGCTGGCCTCGCCTGTCAGCCACGTCTGGTTCTTCAAGGGCATCCCCTCGCGCATCGGGCAGTTGCTCGACCTGACCCTGCGCGACCTGGAACGCGTCCTCTACTTTGAATCCTACGTGGTGGTGGACAAGGGTGACACCCCGCTCAAGGAGCGCAAACTGCTGAGCGAGGACGACTACCGCAAAGCCCGCGACGAGTACGGCGACGACTTCCGCGTCGGCATGGGCGCCGAGGCCATCAAAGAACTGCTGAAGAAGGTGGAGATCAACACGCTGAGCACCGAACTGCACCAGAAGATGCGCATTGACCCTTCGATGGCCAAGCGCCTCCGCGCTGCCAAGCGCCTGCGGGTGGTGGAAGCCTTCCGCAAGTCGGGCAACCGCCCGGAGTGGATGATCCTGGACGTGATCCCGGTGCTGCCGCCGGAATTGCGCCCGCTGGTGCCGCTGGACGGCGGACGGTTTGCCACCTCCGACTTGAACGACCTCTACCGGCGCGTGATCAACCGCAACAACCGCCTGAAGAAGCTGATGGAGCTGCGGGCGCCGGAAGTGATCATCCGCAACGAAAAGCGGATGCTGCAAGAAGCCGTTGATGCGCTGTTCGACAACGGCCGGCGGGGCCGCGTGCTGCGCGGAGCCAACAACCGCCCGCTGAAGTCGCTCTCCGATACGCTCAAAGGCAAGCAGGGCCGCTTCCGGCAGAACCTGCTCGGCAAGCGCGTGGACTACTCCGGCCGCTCGGTGATCGTGATCGGGCCGGAGTTGAAGCTGCACCAGTGCGGCTTGCCCAAAAAGATGGCGCTGGAACTCTTCAAACCTTTCATCTACCACCGGCTGGAACAGGCGGGGCACTGCACCACCATCAAGCAGGCCAAAGAAATGGTGGATCAGCAGGACACGCTGGTCTGGGACATGCTGGAAGAGGTCATCCGCGAGCATCCGGTGCTGCTCAACCGCGCGCCCACGCTGCACCGCTTGGGCATCCAGGCGTTTGAGCCCGTGCTGGTCGAAGGCAAAGCCATCCGCATCCACCCGCTGGTCTGCACCGCCTTCAACGCCGACTTCGACGGCGACCAGATGGCCGTGCACATCCCGCTTTCACCCGAAGCCCAAATCGAAGCCTCGGTTCTGATGCTGAGCTCGAACAACATCCTCTCGCCCGCCAACGGCCAGCCCTTGACCGTGCCCACGCAGGATATGGTGCTGGGCCTGTACTACCTAACCAGGGCCCGCCCGGGAGCGAAGGGCGAGGGCAAAACCTTTGCCAACTTCGAAGACGTCCTCCTAGCCCTGGAATGCGACGAGGTGAACCTCCAGACGCCGATCCGCCTGCGTTACACCGGCCAAGTCATCGACCTGACCACCGCCTACGACGACCAGGACCTCCTGCACACCGAGGCCATCACACTGAACAACCAATTCATCCAGACCACCGTCGGCCGCGTGATTCTGAACGACCACCTGCCCAAGGTGCTGCCCTACATCAACGGCCTGCTGAAAAAGAAAGGTGCCGGCCAAGTGGTCCAGTACTGCAACCTGCATTTCGGACTGGAAACCACGGTGGCGATGCTCGACCAGATCAAAGAACTCGGTTTCCTCTACGCCACCAAATCCGGCATCTCGCTGGGCATCGACGACCTGGTAGTGCCCGAAACCAAATCCTCCATGGTCGAGCAAGCGGAGAAGGAAGTCCTCAAAGTCCAGCAGCAGTACCTGGACGGCGCCATCACCAACGGCGAGCGCTACAACAAAGTCATCGCCATCTGGTCAGACGTCACCGAGCGGGTCGCCGACGATATGTTCAAGAGCATGGAGAAGCCGGACCAGACCGGCGAGCTCAACCCGGTCTATATTATGGCCGACTCCGGCGCGCGCGGCTCCAAGCAGCAAATCCGGCAGCTCTCCGGCATGCGCGGCTTGATGGCCCGGCCCTCGGGCGAAATCATCGAAACCCCCATCACCTCCAACTTCCGCGAAGGGCTGACCGTGTTGCAGTACTTCATCTCCACCCACGGCGCTCGCAAGGGTTTGGCGGACACGGCACTGAAGACCGCCGACTCCGGCTACCTGACTCGGCGCTTGGTGGACGTGGCCCAGGACGTCATCGTAAGCGAGATGGACTGCGGCACGGTGGACGGCATTGAAGTGGGTTCCATCGTCGAGGCGGGCGAAGTGGTAGAGCCGCTGCGCGACCGCATCGTCGGCCGGGTCAGCCTGCAAAAAATCAAGGACTACGAAGGGAAGGTCATCGTTAACGTCAACCATGAAATCACCGAGGATCTGGCCAACGCCATCCAGTCGGCGGGCATCGAGCGGGTGAAGATTCGTTCCGGGCTCACCTGTGAGTCGCGGCGCGGCATCTGCATCATGTGCTACGGGCGCAATCTGGCCACCGGCCGGATGGTCGAGTTGGGCGAAGCTGTGGGCGTGATCGCCGCCCAGTCCATCGGCGAACCCGGCACCCAGCTCACCATGCGCACCTTCCACATCGGGGGCACCGCCACCCGCGCGGCTGAGCAGTCCAGGCTGGACGCCAAGAACAACGGCTTCATCAAGTTCAGCAACCTGACCACCGTGAAAGCCAAAAGCGGCGATCTGGTGGTGATGAACCGCAACGGTGCGCTGGCGGTGGTGGACGAAAAAGGCCGCGAGAAAGAACGCTACGTGGTGGTGTACGGCGCCCGGATCAAGGTCGAAGACGGCCAGCCCATCACCCTCGGGCAGACCATGGTGGAGTGGGACCCCTACACCTTCTCCATCCTGACCGAAGTGAGCGGCAGCGTGAAGTTCAAGGACCTGGAGCTGGGCGAAACGATCGAAGAGCAGGTGGACGAAGTGACCGGCCTGGCGCAGCGCGTGGTGACTGTCCCCACCGCCGACGAAAAACACCAGCCCTCCGTGCTCATCCAGGACAACCGCGGCAAGACCCGCAAGAAGTACCTGCTGCCTTCGCGCGCCCACTTGATGGTGGACGACGACGACGAAGTCCACGCGGGCGACGTGCTGGCCAAGATTCCGCGCGAAACCACCAAAACTAAAGATATCACCGGCGGCCTGCCGCGCGTGGTCGAGCTGTTCGAAGCCCGCAAACCCAAACAGCCCGCCGTGCTCAGCGAAATTGACGGCGTGGTCAAGTACGGCGAAATCCTGCGCGGGATGCGCAAAATCCTGGTGGAAGGCGACGACGGTACCGTCAAAGAATACTCCATCTCCCGCGGCATCCACATCAGCGTGCAGGAAGGCGAACAGATCAAAGCGGGTGAAGCGCTGATGGACGGGCCGCTCAACCCCCACGAATTGCTGGCGGTGCTGGGCGAGAAGTTCACCCAGGGCTACCTGGTCAATGCCATTCAAGAGGTCTACCGCCTGCAAGGCGTTAACATCAACGACAAGCACATCGAGGTCATCGTCCGGCAGATGATGCGATGGAACCGCGTCGAAACCCCCGGTGACACCAGCTTCCTCCTGGACGAGCAGGTCGATCGCTTCCGCTTCCACGAGGAGAACGCTCGGGTGAAGGACGACGGGGGCACGCCCGCCGTCGGCCGGCCCATGCTGCTCGGCATCACCAAGGCCTCACTCTCGACCGAGTCTTTCATCTCCGCCGCCTCCTTCCAGGAAACCACCCGCGTGCTCACTGAAGCCGCCATCAGCGGCCGGGTGGACTACCTGCGCGGCCTGAAGGAGAACGTCATCATGGGCCGCCTCATCCCCGCCGGCACTGGCCTGAATTACTACCGCCAGCTCACCATCGGCACCGAGATGCCAACGCCGGAAGAGGTACCCGCCGCCCCCTTGAGCGACGAGGAAACCCGCGCGCTCGAATACCTCCGCGGCGGCAAGGGAAAAAGCCAGGAAGAAACCGCCAAGGCCTAGTCAACCTACTACTCATCCACTATCCCGCATAAGCGGCCCTCTCCGGGCCGCTTTTCTCTTGCTCTCAGGACACCGCTTCGTTTTTCCCATTTGTTTCACTACGCCCCTGCACTAGAATAGGCACCCCAGGAGAGGTTGGCGCTTCTCTCCGCAGACAATGAACGGCGACCCCAAGATCACCGCAGCCCGGGCGTTTGTCCGCGGCCTCAATGTCCTGCTGAAATCCATTCGACTCTACGGCTTCGAGCACGAGCGCGTGACCTCCCAATCTACCATCGCCTGGGACCACCTTCGCGCCACCCTGGCCTATACCGGCGAGGCTCCCTTTGTGCTAGGAGTCTCGGAATCCAAACTTCTGCTCGACGGCACTCCGCTCGGCGATAGCCCGGTGGAGCAGGGCTTCGCGAAACTGCTTTCCTCCGCCGATCTCAGTAGCATCCAGTTTTCCGGCCGTGTCACGCAGGAAGAGTTCAGCCGCTTCGTGCGCACCTTCGCCGCCGCCGGCCCCAAGCCCAAGAACCTCGCTGAGCAACTGAAAACTGCGCTGGGGCGGGGCAGCCAGGCCGGCATCCGCGTCAACGAAGTTCGCTTCGTCACCGAAGACGAAGCCATGGCCGATGCCCGAGTTTCCGCCCAGGTGGCGGTGAGCGCCCTGGGATTCGATGCCGGGCAGATGCAGTCGCTCCTGGACGACCCGCAGAAGCTGCTCCAATTCATTGCTGCGACCGCCGGGGCGCAGGCGGGAGCGCCCGCCGCCCCGCAAGCCGGGGCGGGAGCCTCCGAGGGCGGCGCCAACCAGCCGGGAATCGCGCCTCCCGCGGAAGGGGGTACGCCCACTGGAGTCGGCGCGCCTGCCCCCTCTGCCGGCGGCCCTGTGCTGCCGGGACTTGCAACTCCGGCGGGAGGAGCTACGGCAACGGGTGCCGGCGTCGTTCCACTGCAGGAAGAAGAGCTGACAAGCCTGCTGCGGCTGCTGGCTCAACTTGGCCAAGCCGGCGGCCAATCGGCCCCGCCCGGAATGGCGGGCCAAGTCCAGCAGCAATTTGCCAACCTGCCGACGGCCGCCAACGCGACACTCCAGCAGGCATTGGCTGCGTTGTCCTCCGCCGCCCCGGTCGCTCGCCCCGACGCCCCCATGCTCCTCCGGCTGGCGGAGAACCTCGCCATCCGCCATGCCCTGGACCGCTACCAGCAGGGCGATGTGGAAGTCAACGCCGTCCGCGAATTGCTCAACCGCATGAGCGGCGAGATCATCACCCTGCGGAAACTCATGCGTCGCCAGGAGGCCGAAACAGAAGGCGTTGAGCTGGAAGCCGAAACCGACAGCGAAGACTTGGAGAATCAATTCTGGGCCGCCATGCCCGAAGAGAGCATGCGCAGCGTTCTGCTCTCAACCCGTGCCTGGTGCGTCCCTCCCCGGCAGGTCCGCAAGCTCGTCGAAGCCCTGCTCGATCGGGGCGACAGCGACCTCTCCACTGCCGTGCTGGTCAACTACGCCGCCTGCATTGAGAACCCCAATCCGGATGCGCGCCAGAGGGCCGCCCAGGGCCTGAGCTTCCTCTCCAACCTGTATGTGCATGGCTACTCCGAGGTCCTCAGCGCTGCGCTCCACCACCTGCGCGAGCAACTGTCCCGGGAAACCGCCCCCGAGCTGCAACAACTTCTCAGCCAGACCTTTATCCATTTCAACCGGGAGGTAAACGCTGTCACCTCTCCGGCCTTCGGCAGCTTTACCCTCACTTGTTACCAGTGCGGCGACCAGCGGCTGGACGTCCCGGCACGGGAAGAGCTGGTGGAACTCTTGCGCGCCCAAGGCGTGCACCTCTTCTGTTCGCAGTGTGAAATCCTCACGCCCTGGCTCTCAGAAAAACCCGAGCAGCCGCTGGAAACTCAGCCCGCAGAACAGGAACAACCCGCCGACCAGCCGCAGCGCCGGGCGCGCCGTGCCCGCATGAAGCTCTCCATCCGCGTGCGCTCCGAAGCGCCCGAGCTGCCTTTCACCGAGATCAACGCCACGCTGGACGTCTCCCGCCTGGGCGCCTTGTTCCTGTGCAGTCATCCCCTGCGAAAGGGCATGGAAGTCTTTGTGCAGGTTCCCTACAACGAAGGGGATGCTTTGCCGGAGACTCGTGCCCAGGTGGTCCGTGTGCGCCCGCTAGAGGAGTACTACGAAGTGGCCGTGCAGTTCATTCCTTAGACGGGTATCAGGGGATTCCCGCGGTTAGTTGCGCTTCCGGTGGGACTGGGACCGCGACCGTGACGCAGTTGCCCGCGGCGCGCTCCGCACTGTTCGCGACTGCATGCGCGGCGCACGTGAGCGAACCGACCGCGAACGTGTCGCCGATGGCCGCTGCTGCCTTGCTCCCCGCTGCAGCGACCGACTCGAACGCGCCTGAGCCGCGCGATGCGATGCCTGCGGCGCACGCCCGCGCGCCGCTTCTCTCCCGCCAGCACCCCGCCGTGCGGGGGCAGCCCTCCGCCAGCGCCGCGAAGCGCCTCGCCGCTCCACGCCGGAGTCGCGTTCGCTGGTGATCGCAGGTTCTGCCGATCGCGAAACGCCGAACCGCTCCCCCTGCTCGCGCAGCAACCGTTCCGACGGTTCCGGGGCAAACCGTCTAGATAGATCCGTGGGCAGCCCGGGACGCCCGCGGAACGGCGGCGCTCCCTCCCGGTGGCGGTCGGAAGCGCGGTGCTTAGGCTCCCCTTCCTCTTCGTCTCCATGCCGGGGGCCGCTCGGGCCGGAACGGTTCGGTCGCCGTGGAGACCGGGAAGGAACTCTGTATCCCCCGCCGTGCCGATGCGACCTGCCGGAATGACGGAAGAATACCGGCCAGTACCCGTAGTAGTGCGCCGACCAGCCGTAGAACGGCTGGAAGTAGCTGCAGTAAAAGAAGGGATCGGCGTAGTGGGTCCAGTGAGAATGGGAATAGTAGTACCGCCGGGCTCCGGGGTACGTTTGACGTGAGTACAGGCGATCGGCCCGAACGTCGTCCCGGTAGTCATTCCACTCGTCCCATTGGTCCCACTCCTGGTCGCGCACCAAGCGGTACTCGCCCTGCGCAGAGTCCAGCTCAAACATCTGTTTCTTTGAAACCTGCACCACGTTGGCGCCCTCGACAACCGTGACCTTGCCTTTGAACACGCGCACCCGGCCGCCGTCGGCTCCCACATCCACCCGGAACCTGGCCTTCTTCGGCACAGTCAGTTTGAAATAGGGGGTCACAACCTCGAAGCTGTCACCGCGGCGCAAGCGGACGTTGAAGGTGCCTGTGCCCCGCTCAAGGAAAAGCTGCGTGACCCGCTCCCCATTGTCCAGCAGGAGCAGCTCCTCCAAGTGCAGGCGAGAGTGTGGAGCCAGCCGAGCCAGGGCTTCGTCTTCAAATTCCACCACCGCCACACCGTCCGGTGTCTCGACCGCAGCGCCGCGCTCCAAGGGCAGGTGGAGAAGACCGCGCGTTGGCTGCACCCGTCCCGGCAGGGTAACTTGCACGTCTCCCTCGACAAAACTCAACCGGACGATGCGCACGTAGCTGTCGGCAGCCAGCCCCAGCGGAAGACTCAACAGAAGTGTTGCGAGGAGAGGAAACCCTGCTTTCGACGCTACCCACTTTCTCATCGGCTTTTCCCCCTTACCGACAGAAGCGAGACTAAGCCCTGCTCTCTCCTACTTTATGATGCGCTGCTTCGAGATTTCGTTATCCATGCTGTAGTCCCGCCTCCGCCCATCCCGTGGCGGGCTACTTCTTGAAAAGATTTTCAAAGGCGCGCCGGGCATCCTCCGGCCGCGCGCGGCCCGGCGAAGTCTCTCGTTCCACCGTCGTGCGAATGGCGAAGTGGGAGCAGTCGTTGCGGGCATCTTTCTGCCCAATTCTCTTCTGGATGGGCTGCGTACACTCAAACCGACTGGCGGTATCGAAGTGGACGCACTGTCTGCACGAGTGCAGCTCGAACCCGCACTTGGAGCACCGCCCCAGCGGCTCGGTCAGCGCCAGCAACACCACGCCGCACTGAGCGCAGCGCGACACGGTTCGCATACCCGGCATGCGCGGCTGGCGCGGCCCGATGCTCTCTCCCCGTTTGGGAGGCGCCTCCCGCTTTTCGCGCTTCTCGCGCCCGTAGGCGTCCATGTAACCCTTCTGCCTGTACTTCCTCTCCACCGCTTTCCTCCCGCTCCGGTAATAAACCTGTACTGGCAGGAGTGTACTCCCAAACGCCTCTTCCAGGCAGGGTGAAGCCACAGTGCCCCTAAGGCCGGACGGCAATCTGCCGATGAGCATGAATGGAGGAGTAGATTGTAAGGAGTTGCCGAGTTGGTGAACAGAATTCAAGGCCCTCCCTCGCTTCTCGCCCGCGCCGCGGCTCTTGCACCTCGCCCCGGCTCCGGCAGCAGCAAGCGCCCCTCGCTTGAGGCCGTACGTGCCGGCAACAAAAAGGTGGCCGGGACCCAACCGTCTGCCGCCGAGGCCCGCCAAATCGCACAGCTCCAACAGATCGATCAACAGGTACGCCAGCACGAGCGGGCCCACATAGCGGCTGGAGGAAACCTGGTGCTCGGCGCACCCACGTTCCAATATGTGACCGGTCCCAATGGGAGGCGCTATGCCGTGGGCGGGGAAGTCAGGATCGACACCTCCCCGGTGGAGGGCGACCCGGAAGCCACGCTGCTCAAGGCGCAACAAATCCGACGCGCGGCGCTGGCGCCGGCGACCCCATCAGCGCAAGACCGAAGCGTGGCGGCGAAGGCATCCAGTCTGGAATCCCAAGCTCGCCAGGAGTTGTTGCGGGAAAAACTAACCGGCGCTTCGGAAACAACTGACCCCGCCTCGGCAGACAGTTCGCTCAGCGCTTCTCCTTCTGAGTCTGAGCCCTCTTCCCCCGAAGCTGACAGGACGCAAGCCGTAGGCAACCGCATCAACGTCGCCAACTACTACAAGCAACTGCTGGCTGATTTGACGGCAGGGATTTAGCTGACCTACTTCAAGGCCGGTTGCTCGAATGTCGGACTACAAAGTGAAGCCGTCCGCTTGTTCGAAGGCGTGGCCTGCCCGCCGAAGAACAAGTAACCCACCTGTGTTTAGGTCTATTGCTCGAATACGAGGCTAGAGGTCAAATCCGCCCGACTGCTCGAAGGCGTGGGCGAGGCGCAGCAGGCGGGCCTCGTCGAAGTGCTTGGCGAAAAGCTGCAGGCCGATGGGCAACCCCGCTTTGGATTTACCGCAGGGGACTGAGATGCCGGGCACGCCCGCCAGCGAGCCGGTCACGGTGTAGATGTCGGCCAGGTACATTTGCAGCGGGTCGTTGGTCTTCTCGCCCAGCTTGAAGGCGGGCGTGGGCGCGGTCGGAGTCACCAGCGCGTCCACCTGCTCGAAGGCGCGGACGAAATCCTGGTAGAGCAGCGTGCGCACTTTCTGCGCCTTCAGGTAGTAGGCCTCGTAGTAACCGGCGCTGAGCACGTAGGTGCCGAGCATGATGCGCCGCTTGACTTCCGCCCCGAAGCCCGCGCCGCGCGTGGTGTGGTACATCGCCTCCAGACTGTCGGCCCCGGGCGCGCGGAAGGCGTAGCGCACACCGTCGTAGCGCGCCAGGTTGGAGCTGGCTTCGGCGGTGGCGATGATGTAGTAGCAGGCGATGGCGTAGTCGGTGTGCGGCAGGCTGACCTCGCGCAGCTCGCAGCCCAACTCCCGCAGCCGCTCGATTCCCTTCTCCACCTGCGCACGCACCTCGGCGTCCAGGCCGGCGCCGAAGTACTCCTTGGGCACGCCGACCTTCATTCCCTTCACCGGCTTCTCCAATTCCGCCGCGTAGTCCGGCACCGGCACGTCGGCTGAGGTGGAATCGTTGGAATCGCGCCCGGCCACCACCTGGAGAACTGCGGCCGCATCGCGCACGGTGCGGGCGAAAGGGCCGACGTGGTCGAGCGAAGACGCAAACGCAATCAAGCCGTAGCGCGACACGCGCCCGTAAGTTCCCATCACGCCCACCACACCGCAGAAGCTGGCCGGTTGGCGGATGGAACCGCCGGTGTCCGAGCCCAGCGACGCCACCGCCAGCGCGTCCGCCACCGCCGCCGCCGAACCGCCGCTCGACCCGCCCGGCACCCGCTCCAGGTCGTGCGGGTTGCGGGTGGGAAAGTAGCTGGAGTTCTCGGTCGAAGAACCCATGGCGAACTCGTCGCAGTTGGTCTTGCCCAAGATGACGGCGCCCGCCTGCTCCAGACGAGCGACCGCGGTGGCGTCGTAGGGCGGACGATATTTTTCCAGGATGCGCGAACCGGCGGTGGTGGGCACGTCGCGCGTAGCAATCACGTCCTTGATGGCCATCGGGACGCCCGCCAGCGGCGGCAGCGGCTGCTTCTTCTCCACCATGCGGTCAATGGCGGCCGCCTGCTCCAGCGCCCGCTCGGGACTCAAACGTAGAAACGCCTTGACCTGTGGATCGCGCTCGTCGATGCGCTTCAAGTGCGCTTCGGCGATCTCCCGCGCGGTGACGGCGCGCTTCCGAAGTTGCTCCTGCAACTCAGCGATGGTCAGTTTGGTCAAATCCATTTTAGCGCTCAATCACTTTGGGAACTTTCATGAAAGTCTCGTCCGCATCGGGCGCGGCCGCCAGCGCCTGCTGGCGCGGCAGGCAGGGGCCGACGGCGTCATCGCGCAGCGCCGCGTCGGCGCGCGAGGGAGCCAGCACTTGCGCCATGGGCTCCACCTGGGAGGTGTCCACTTGATTCAGTTTGTCAACGTAGGTGAGGATGTCGTCGAGCTGCTGCCGCATGTGCTCGCGCTCCTCTTCCCGCAGCTCCAGGTGAGCGAGCGCGGCCACGTGCTCCACATCTTTGCGGGTGATCTTCACGGATTCCTCCGGCGAAAGAAGCGCCATTGTAGCACGAGAAAAATCCTGCGCCGGGCCGTATAATCACCGCGACACCGATGACGAAACGTTTAATCCTGGCTTCCGGCTCTCCGCGACGGCGGGAACTGCTCCGCAACGCGGGGTTCACATTTGAAGTCGTCCCGCCCGAGGTGGCGGAGGATAACCCCGGTAACGAGGCCCCGGCGATGCTGGTGGAGCGGCTGGCGCTCGACAAGGCCGAAGCCGTGGCCGGGCGCTTCCACCGCCAAGACAACGTCGTGGTTCTGGGCGCCGACACGGTGGTGGTGGTGGACTCAACTCTGCTCGGCAAACCCGCCTCGCCAGCCGAAGCGCGGCAGATGTTGGAGCGTCTTTCAGACCGCACCCACGAGGTGATTACGGGGGTGGCGCTGGTGGAGCCGGAGAGCGCGCGGCGAACAGTGGCGCACGAAACCACGCGCGTCTTCTTCCGTCCGCTCGAACCCCAGGAAATGGAGGATTACGTCGCCACCGGCGAGCCGCTGGACAAGGCCGGTGCCTACGCCATCCAGGGAGGCGCGTCGCGCTTTGTGACGCGGGTGGAAGGGTGCTACTTCAATGTGATGGGATTGCCGATGGCGCTGGTGGATCGCCTGCTGCGCGAGTGCGGGATGCTCTAGGGCCGAGGTTGGAACGGCCCTAGCTAGCCTTGGGCTTCTCGCCCGCCTCGGCGTCGGGTTTATCTTCCGCTTTCAACTCTTCCTTGAACCCGCGCAGGCCGCGCGCCAAGCCGCGCATCATGTCAGGGATGCGGTTGGCGCCAAAGAACACCATCAGCACTAAGGCGATAATCAGGATTTCCCACAAACCAAGTCGCGGCATCGGTGTTACTCCTCAATCAGATTCTAGGTGCGGGGCACACAGGAGTCAAATGAAATCGGTCTGCTAGAGTTGGAGGACGCGCACGTCGCCCACGCGGCGGGTGAGGCGCCGGCGGTCGAGGTATTCAAGCAGTGGGATGGCGTACTTGCGGGTCACGCCGGTGAGCTGCTTGAAGGCGGCGACGGAGATGCGGTCGCCCTGCTGCCGCTTGTAGTCGCGCAGCAGCGCTTCCAGCCGCCCCACCGCCTCCTGGTGGAACAACAGCTCCTCGCTGACCCGCACCAAGACCTTGTCGCGCAGGAGAATGTGGATGATCTTCTGCGCCCGCTTCGCTTCCACCCGCGCTTTGGCCAGGACTTCCTTTACGGTCGGCACGCTCAAGCCGGCGCGCGCAAAGGCCTGCTCAATGGCCGCCTTGGCGTCCGCCTCTTCGCGGCTCAGCTTCACCTCGCGCCCGGCGCGCTTCACCCGGTCGCCCGCCACCGTCACTTGACCCTGCGCCGCCAAATCCGCCAGCACGGAAGCAAACAGCGCGTCCGGCGCACGGCGGAAGACGCGCTCCTTCAACTCCCGCTTGGGAATTCCCTCCAGCAGCGGCTCCTTGTGGTGGAAGGCTTCGACGGTCTTCAGGGCTTCGGTGCTCAGCACCGCCAGCCGGGCAACGCTGACCACAGTCAGAGGCGAGTCCACAATGCGACGCGCCTTCCCCGCTTGGACCAGACTATCGACCGCAGCCCGCAACTCGCTTTCCCGCCAACCGGTCTGCGCCACCAGGCGCCGGGCCGTCAGCGCGCCCACCGGCTCCCGCCCGAGCAGCGCTGCCAACACTTGCTCGCGGCTGCCGTCGGCCAACGTCTTGAGGAAAGAGAGGGTGCCTGCGTCGCCGCGCTTGTGCTTGCCGGCCTGAATAGACAGGATGCGGCCGCCGCCGATGGTGATGACCGGAGAGAACTGACGAATGATGAAGCGGTCGCCCGGCAGGACCAGAATCGGCCCGGCCAGGCGAAACTGCGCGTAGCACTCCTGACCGGGCTTGAGCTGCGGGCGGTCGAGCAGGCGAACTTCCGCGATCAACTCGGCGGTTCCCTGATGGAAGTGAGCCCGCGCGCCGTCCTTCAGCGGTCGCGCAGAAGGCAGCAGACGCAGGAGAACATCCACCCGCTCGGTGGGCTCAAACAGGTCGGGGGCGGCCAGCACCATTCCGCGCACCAACTCGCCCGTCTCCACGCCCGCCAAGTTGAGCGCGGTGCGCTGGCCGGCCAGGGCGCGCGGGGCCGCACGGTTGTGCACCTGGACGCCGCGCACGCGCAGCTTGCGCCGCTGCGGGAAGACCTCGACTTCTTCGTCCTTGGCGACGCTGCCGCCGATGAGCGTGCCGGTGACGACGGTGCCGAACCCTTTCATCACGAAGGCGCGGTCCACCGGCAGGCGGAAGTGGTCGCCGGCGTCTTTGCCCGGCACGGAAGCCGCCATGCGCTTCAGCTCTTGCTTGAGCGCGTCCAGCCCCGCGCCGGTCTTGCTGCTCACCGGAACGATGGGCGCGCCTTCCAGGAATGAGCCTTTGAGGAAGTCCTCGGCTTCCAGTCGCACCAGCTCCACCACCTCCGCGTCCACCAGGTCAGCTTTGGTCAGCGCCACCAGCCCGCGCGCGATGCCGAGCAGGCAGCAGATGTCAAAGTGCTCGCGGGTTTGGGGCTTGATGGACTCGTCGGCGGCAATCACCAGCACCACCAAGTCAATGCCGCCCGCGCCCGCCAGCATGTTTTTGACGAAACGCTCGTGGCCGGGGACGTCCACAAAAGCAACGTGCAGGTCGTCCAGGTCGAGGTGAGCGAAGCCGAGGTCGATGGTAATGCCGCGACGCTTCTCTTCCTGCCAGCGGTCGGGGTCGGTGCCGGTGAGCGCTTGCACCAGCGCCGACTTGCCGTGGTCAATATGGCCGGCGGTGCCGACGATGATGTGCTTTGCAGAAGACATTATTTGCTATCGCTTCAGCGCGAAGGGGAAATGCAAATGATAGCAGAAGGCCCTAATCCAGCGCTGCTGCGATGGAGTCCGCCATCACCTGCAAAGCGCGCGCGGGCGAACGAGCGCCGGTGACGGCGCGGCCCACCACCACATAGTCGGCACCGGCACGGATGGCTTCCGCCGCTGTGGCTACACGAGCTTGGTCGGAGGCGCGGCGCTGCCCGGCAGCACGGATGCCGGGCGTGACGATCAGAAAATCCTTCCCACAGGCGCGGCGCAAAGCTTTTACGTCGGTGGGTGCGGCGATAACGCCGTCGCATCCGCTGCGTTGCGCCAGCCGTGCCAGCCGGACCACGTTCCGCTGCACGCTGCCGGGGAAACCCACGCGCTTCAACTCCGCGCCGTCGAGGCTGGTGAGGACGGTGACTCCGAGCAGGCGCGGCCGCCGCCGGGCCGGAAACTTCTGCAGCGCCGCGCGCGCAGCCTGCAACATGCGCGGGCCGCCGCTGGCGTGCACGGTGATGAGGCTGACACCTATCTGGGCGGCGTTGGCGCAGGCCTCAGCCACGATGTGAGGAATGTCGTGGAATTTCAGGTCGAGGAAAACTCGGTGGCCCGCTTTGACAAGCCGACGGATGATGCGCGGGCCTTCGGCGGTGAAAAGCTGCGAGCCGACTTTGACCAAGCCGGGACGGGCGCCCAGCCGCTTGACCAACTGCTCGGCTTGCGAAGCCCTGGCTACGTCCAAAGCGACGATGATGCGCGCGTGCGCTGCCTGCAGACGATCCACGCCAGATCGCAAAGCAACTCCAGAGAGGATAGGGTCCGACCACAGTCGGAAGGAAGGATTTTACCTGGAATCGAGGGCGGCGCGATAGACCTCCACGCGCACCTGCACCAGTCCTTGGTGGCGGAAGCCGAGAACATCGGCAGCGGCTTCGGAAACGTCGATGATGCGATCCTTCGGCACCGGCCCCCAGTCGTTGATGACCAGGACGGCCGAGCGGTCGTTTTCCAGATTGGTAACCCGAACCACGGTGCCGTGCCGCAAAGTTCGGTGGGCGGCGGTGAGGGCGTAGCGATTGTAGATTTCCCCGCTGGCGGTGAGGCGCCCGTGGAAGTAGGGCCCATACCAACTGGCTTTTCCTTCCAAGACGGAGGCGATCGGAAGAACAAACTCCGCGCTGGAGGTTTCCTCAGTATCGGCCAGGACCGGCAGCGGCGCCTGCACCCACAACGCCGTCGCTCCCACGGCGGCCAAGCCCAGACCAAGCACACTCGCAATGATTGCTTTACTCATTTCCCTTTGATTCCCCCCGGGGTTTAGTTTTTTGGTTGAATTGCTCCGATGTGGCTTTTTAGGTGGTCACAGCAGTTGTTCTTCCATCACCATACAGTTTAGCAGGATCCTGTCGGAAGGCAAGACATTTTCGCTTCAGCTTCGCTTCTCAGTGTCTGTTTTGAGTGTCCCGCAGAGTTCCGTTACCTTCGCTATCCTGTTCTTTCTGCAATAGTTCTCCACCTCTTCTAAGATGCGAACGGCGGCAGAAGGTTGCACGAAATTTGCCGTCCCCACCTGCACCGCCCGCGCCCCGGCGACCAGAAATTCCAGCGCATCGGCCCCGGTGGCAATGCCCCCCAGGCCAATCACCGGCACGCGCACGGCACGCGCAACCTCCCAGACCATCCGCAGCGCCAGCGGCTTGATGGCGGGGCCGGAAAGGCCTCCGGTGGGCTGTCCCAGACGCGAGCGGCGCGTCTCCAGATCAATCGCCATGCCGGTCCAGGTATTAGCCACCGACAGGGCATCGGCACCCGCCTCAGCGGCAGCGCGGGCAAGCGCCACGATGTCGGTGACGTTGGGCGAGAGTTTTACCATCAGCGGCCGCCGGGCCGCCGCGCGCCGGGCGGCGCTCACCACCTCGCGGGTGAGGTTCGGGTCAATGCCGAACTGCATGCCGCCCTTTTTCACATTGGGGCAGGAGATGTTCAGCTCGTAGGCGGCCAGGCCCTCGGCCTGCTCCAGTTGGCCGATGACCTCGACGTACTCCTCCACCGTGTGGCCGAAGACGTTGGCGATGATGGCGGTGTCATACTGCCTCAGAGCGGGGAGCTTTTCGGCGATGAAGCGGCGCACGCCGATGTTCTGCAAGCCGACCGCGTTCAGCATCCCGACCGGGGTCTCGCACAGGCGCGGGGCCGGCGCTCCCTCGATGGGCTGCGCCGACAACCCTTTGACGACGATGCCCCCCAGCCGGTTCATGTCCACCAGGGAGGCGAACTCCACCCCGTAGCCGAAGGTGCCGGAGGCTACCAGGATAGGATTCTTCAGGCGAAGGCCGGCCCGCCCCGCCGATGGCGGGGCCAGCTCAACGCTGAGGTCCACCTGCATGCGCTACTTGGAATCCCCCTCTGCGGCGATGTTGTTCCGCAGCGCGCGCGCCAGCACGCGGCCGGTGGCGAGCGCGGGAGGAGTGATGCCAAGCGCAGCCGCCAGCGTAGGCGCCAAGTCCGTGGTTGACACCTGCCCGCGGTAGGTGCCGGGACGAAACGCCGCGCCGAAAAAGATCAGCGGCACGTGGGTGTCGTAAGAATAGTGCGTGCCGTGCATCGCAGTCTTGAGCCGTGCCTCCGAACTGGCGAAGGGCGCTTGAATCAGCACCACATCGGCGCTGCGGCCGGGGTAGGAGCTGCGGCGCACGAACTCGATGGTGGCGGCGTCCGCCGAGGCAACGTGCGGACCTACGTAGCCGATGATGGCGTCAAAGGCCATGGCCGCCTGGCCCACTACTTTGGCGGCCTGCGCCAAACTGACATTGTGCTCCCGCAGCGTGTCGCGGTTAAAGGTCAGGCCGGCGCGGGGGATCAGCCACTCCGCCTCGCCCCAGCGATCCACCAACGCCTTTTTGACGGCGGCCTGCACGGCGGCGCCGTCGAAGGTCTTGGCCCGGATGCCACGCGCGCGGGACTGTTCCACCAGGGGCGCTACGCCGTGGTCGGCCGAGAGCACCAGCCAGTAGTTCCCCTCCCCCACTTGCCGGTCGAGAAAGCTTAGCAGCTCGGCCACCTGCGCGTCGGTCTGCACGGTCAGTTCCTCCACCTCATCGCTGTAGGGGCCCCACCGATGGCCGACCATGTCGTTGGAAGAAAAGCCCACGAAAAGGAAATCCGTCACCTCATCTTCGCCCAACTCTTTCTGCTGCACCAATTCCTGCGCAAAATCGAGGACGATTTGGTTGCCGTGTGGGGTGTAGGGCAAGCGGCCATAGAATTCCTCATCGGGCCGGCCGCTCGCAGTGGTCAGTGAAAGGAACATCCGGCCGCCCGCCTTCCAGTCCTTCCCGTAATAGCTGTCGGCGCCCTGCTGCTCATTGAAGGCGACGACCCAGGCGGGCAGCTCCTCGTGGTAGTAGCGGCTGGTGATGAAACGCCCGCTTTGGTAATCGTACCAGTAAGCGCCGGAGGCGCTGTGGCCGGTGGAGAAGACCGCGGAGCGATCTTTGATGGCAACACCGAACACTTTGGCCTCGCCCCCGGTGGCCAGGCGCAGCTCATCCGCCAGCGTGTTTCCCACCAGATTGTGGGGTGAGGCGCTGCGCTGGCTTTCCACTCCGACTACCGGAAAAGCCTCGTCAACCACCGCCTCCACCCGCTCTCCGCGATCTGGGTCGTACCACTCGTTGCCGGCGATGCCGTGGCGGTCGGGTGTGGTGCCGGTGGCCAGGGTGGCGTGGCCGGCGCCGGTCACGGTACGGGCGTAGGGATAAAAACAAGAGGCAAAGTTCGCGCCCTCGCGCAGCAGGCGGTTGAAGCCGTCGGGGCCGAAGCGGTCGCGGAAGCGCACCAGATAGTCGGCCCGGAGCTGGTCAATGACCAGCACCACCACCAGACGCGGCGCCGCCACCTCGACTGCGGGCGTCGCCTCAGCAGCTAGCAACCAGCAGTTACCGCCCACACCCAGAAACAGGAATAAGACAAGAAAGGAGACGAAGAACAGACGTGACCCGGAAGAAGTATTCATGTTCGGACGACCTCCTCAGCGAGCTTGAGCCTATCACAGAGCGGGCAACCCGCGCTGTGCTGTGGTTGCCGCCGTGCGTACGCACTGCTGGTACGACGCGAACTACAACTACGGGGTTGCAGGAAACGCGCCTTACCCATCTCCATCACGCCAGCACAGCAGCCAGTAGTGTCTTAATTTGAGCCATTCGGAACTCGGCCCAAATCACACCGAGCCCTGCGGCCCACTTCCTTGACAGAAATCAGACCCAGCCCTAGTATGAGTGGGCCACAACAGGTTCTACCAAGAATGAAAATAAGGGAAAAAGGCCAACTGATGTCGGCGGCGGAGATTGACCGCACGCTGATGCGCTTGGCGCACGAAATTGTGGAGCGCAACAGCGGGATTGATCAAGTGGCGCTGGTCGGCATCCGCCGGCGGGGTGTGCCGCTGGCCGAGCGCCTGGCGGCGCGCATCGAGCAAACCGTAAAGAAGAAAGTTCTGGTAGCGACCATTGACGTCACCCTTTACCGCGACGACCTTTCCACCGTCGCGCCCCAGCCGGTGGTCAAGACCAAAGACCTGGGGGTGGCGGTGGACGGCCGCACGCTGATCCTGGTGGACGACGTTCTCTACACCGGCCGCACCATCCGCGCCTCCATGAACGCGCTCTTCAGCTATGGACGCCCGGCGCGCGTCCACCTCTGCGTCCTGATCGACCGCGGCTGGCGCGAGTTGCCGATTGAAGCCAACTACGTGGGCCGAAACGTGCAGACCGCCGCCAACGAAATCATCGAAGTGCGCTTGCAGGAAGTCGATTCCGAAGAACGGGTACTGCTGGTGGAGAAGGTGGACGATTGAACCCTGCCCCGGCGGATCCCCGGTGAGGTGCCCGCTACTTGCCTGCCCGTAACACCGCCCTCCCCCGCTTAGCGGGCCGACACCTGTTGGGCATCGAGCCTCTGGCCCCGGAAGACATTGAGCTGATCCTGGCCACCGCCCAGAAATACCAGACCCGCACCCCGCGCGCAGTCCGGCCCGTGCCCCGGCTCGACCTGCTGCGCGGCAAGACGCTGGTGCTGGCTTTCTTCGAGGCCTCCACCCGCACGCGCGTCTCCTTCGAGATGGCGGCCCAGCGGCTGGGCATGGACGTGGTGAACCTGGCGCTGGAAGCCTCCAGCGTGCAGAAGGGTGAATCGCTGCTCGACACCGTGAAGACGCTGGTTGCCATGCGCCCCGACGCGCTGGTGATCCGCCACCGGAGCTCCGGCGTTCCGCACTTCCTCGCGCGCCACACCGATGTGCCCATCCTGAACGCCGGCGACGGCACCCACGAACATCCCACCCAGGCCCTGCTGGACGCGCTCACCATGCGGGACCACAAAGGCGGGTTGAAGGGTCTGCGAGTAGCTATCCTGGGCGACATCCTCCACAGCCGCGTGGCCCGCTCCAACATTCACCTGCTGAGCAAATTCGGCGCACGCATCGCGCTGGCCGGTCCTCCGCCGCTGGTGCCGAAAGACTTTGAGCGGCTCGCCCCCAGCGTCACCGTGCACGCCGGGCTGGAAGACGCCTTGCGGGAGGCCGACGTAGTCATGATTCTGCGCGTGCAACTGGAGCGGTTGCGCGAGCCCCTGTTCGCCTCACCGGCCGAGTACGCCCGCCACTACTGCCTGACCCCCGCCCGGCTGGCACTGGCCAAGCCCGACGCCATCGTCATGCACCCGGGGCCGTTCTTGCGTGGGATTGACATCGCCGGCGAAGTGGCCGACAGCGAGCGCTCCGTCATTCCCGACCAAGTGGAAAACGGCGTCGCCGTGCGCATGGCGCTGCTGGAGCTGCTGGCTCCGCCGACGGCGGGGCTGGCCCCGCCAGCGCCCGAGTCGGGCAAGGCCGGGAAGAAGAAAAAATGAAACCGCTGCTCATCAAGAACGGGCGCGTAGTCGATCCGGCCAGCGGGCTGGACGACCGGCGCGACCTGCTGGTGGAAGACGGCCAGATCGCCGCCCTCGATAAGAAAATCGAAAAGCCCGAGGCCGAGGTCTTCGACGCCACCGACCTGGTAATAGCGCCGGGCTTCATCGACCTGCACACGCACCTGCGCGAACCGGGCAACGAAGGGGCGGAGACCATCGCCAGCGGCGCGCGCGCGGCTGCGGCCGGCGGCTTCACCGCCGTCTGCGCCATGCCCAACACCCAGCCGGTGAACGACTCGGTGCTGGTGACCCACTACATCCTCGGCCGCGCCGCTCTGGCGCAGGGCGCGCGCGTCCATCCCATCGGCGCTGTCACCAAGAACAGCCAGGGCGAAGAGCTGGCGGAGCTGGAGTCCATGCGCGCCGCCGGCATTGTGGCCGTCAGCGACGACGGCCAGCCGGTCTGGAACAGCCGCGTGCTGCGGCGCGCGCTGGAATACTGCGCTGCGCTGGGCCTGCTCCTGATTGACCACTGCGAAGACCGGCAGCTCGCCGCTGGGGGCGTGATGCACGAAGGCCCCTGGTCGGTGCGGCTGGGCCTACACGGAATCCCAGCGCTGGCGGAAGAGTTGCCGGTGGCGCGCAACGTTCGTTTGGCGGCGCTCACCGGCGCGCGGGTCCACATCGCGCACCTTTCCATCGGGAGCGGCCTGGAAGTTGTGCGCCGGGCCAAGGAGCAGGGACTCGCCGTCACCTGCGAAGTCACGCCGCACCACTTCACCCTCACCGACGAAGCTTGCCGGGACTACGACCCGCGCTTCAAGATGAATCCGCCGCTGCGCTCACCCGACGACGTGGCCGCTCTGATTGCCGGGTTGGCCGACGGCACGGTGGACGCCATCGCCACCGACCATGCACCCCACTCGGATACCAAGAAGCAGACCGACTTCGAGTCCGCGCCCTTCGGGGTCGTCGGATTGGAGACAGCGCTGGCGGTGGCGCTGGAAAAACTCTACCACCCCGGCAAGATTTCTCTTCCCCGGCTGGTGGAGCTGCTCTCTGCCAACCCGGCCCGGATTGTGGGAGTGCCGGGGGGCAAGCTGAGTGTGGGGGCGCCCGCCGACATCACCATTTTTTCTCTTGAGAAGAAATGGACCTACCGCGCCGCGGAGGGCTGGTCAAAAAGCCACAACTCTCCCTTCGACGGCTGGAGCTTCCGCGGCGGGCCGGTGGCGACCATCGTGGGCGGGAACATCGTCTTCCGCAGTTGACCGCCGGCTGAATTAGCAAAAAGCAGATTCCTCGCCTGCCTGCCCGCCCTGGGTGGGCAAGCCTAACAAGCGGGGCAGACGGAATGGTAGGAAGGCGCAGACAGGTATGTCCGCGCTACTGAAAGGCAGAGCAAACGCTCCGAATGACCGTGGCAGGATACTTCTTCCGTGCTCTGCTAGAAGTAGCTGGTGGTGGCGTGGACGGGACCTTCCGCCGGCGTGTGCAGGGAATGGGAGTGAGCCAAGGGGTTATTTTGCTGCCGGTAGGAGTGGTTCAGCAGGCCCTGGCCCTTGCCGAGGGAGTAGCCCTTGGCGATGGCCTTGGCGACGTAGGCCTTGGCCAGGACGATGGCATCGCTCAGGTTGCGCCCGCCGGCCAGATTGGCGGCCAGGGCGGAGGAGAAGGCGCAGCCGGTGCCGTGGGTATTGGGAGAGCGCACGCGGTCGCTGCCAAACTCGCTCAGAGCGGCGCCATCGTAGAAGACGTCCACCGGCTTCTCCAGCCCGCCGCCGGTTACGACCACGCTGCGGGCGCCAAGCTGGCACAGTTTCTGCGCCGCCTCCCGCATCCCCTTGCAGTCCTTGACCTCGAGGCCAGAAAGGATGCCGGCCTCCGCAAGGTTGGGCGTAATAACGGTGGCCAGCGGCAGCAGGCGTTCCCGCAACACTTTCACTCCGCCCGGCTCCAACAGTTCCTTCCCGGAAGTCGCCCGCAGCACCGGGTCGAGCACCACGTGGGGGAAGTTCCCTTTCTCCAACAGCTCGGCCACTACCTGCGCGTTGGCGCGCGTCCCCAGCATGCCGATTTTCACTCCGACGATGGAAACGTCGCCGACCAGCTCGTCGAGCTGCGCCCGCAGCACATCGGCCGAGACCGGCTTGACCCCGCGCACGCCGCCGGTGCTTTGGATGGTCAGCGCCGTGATGACGGCGACGCCGTAACAGTTATGGGCGGCAAAAGTTTTCAGGTCGGCGCCTACACCCGCGCCGGTGGTGGGATCGAAACCCGCAATGGTGAGTAGAACCGGGGGTGTCCCGCCTGACGAATTGGCCATGCTTGCGCTGAGCCTCCCTACCTGCTTTCCACTGCTGAGAGTACAGCAAAAAAATTGTCAAGGCAAAAAGTTTCTGGCCGCAGGGGAAAATTCTTCCCGGGGCCGGAAGCAGGTTAGAATCCAGTTCTCTAGGGGAAGAGGCCGCGGACGATGGTGGCATCGGCCACGCGCCCGATGGCCAGGATGGAGGCGGCCGTGCGCATGTGCACGCGGTATTTCAGCGAGGTCTCGTGCACTTCGCGGAAAGCGCGCTTCATCACCTTTTCCAACTTGGCGTTGACCTCGTGTTCCTCCCAGAAGAAGCTCTGCAAGTCCTGCACCCACTCGAAGTAACTGACGGTCACGCCGCCGGCGTTGGCCAGGATGTCCGGGAGCAGGAAGACCCCCTTCCGGGTCAGGATTTCATCCGCCATCGGCGTAACCGGCCCGTTGGCGGCTTCGGCGATGATGCGGGCTTTGATGTTGGCGGCGTTCTGGGCGGTGATGACATTCTCCAGCGCGGCCGGGACCAAAATCTCGCACTTCAGTTCCAGCAGCTCCTCGTTGCGGATGCGCGAAGTGCCCGGCAAGCCGACCACCGAGCCCGAGCGCTCCTTGTGCCGAATGGCTTTGATGGGGTCGAGGCCGCGCGGGTTGACCACCCCGCCGCGGGTATCGCTGACGGCAATGATCTTGGCGCCCACCTGATGCAACAGGCGCGCCGCGATGCTGCCGGCGTTTCCGAATCCCTGGATGGCAACCTTGGCGCCTTTGAGCGGCATCCGCTTGACGCGGCAGGCTTCCTGAATGGTGAAGAGACAGCCGCGAGCGGTGGCCTCATTGCGCCCTTCCGAGCCGCCCAGCGATACCGGCTTGCCGGTGACCACGCCCAGGCTGGAGTAGCCGACCGTCATGGAATAGGTGTCCATCATCCAGGCCATGGTCTGCGCGTTGGTGTACATGTCGGGGGCGGGGATGTCGCGGTCAGGCCCGATGATGGGAAGGATTTCGAAGAAGAACCGGCGGGTCATGCGCTCCAGTTCGCTGCGCGACATTTTGCGGGTGTCGCAAATCACGCCCCCCTTGCCGCCGCCGAAGGGAATGTTGACCACCGCCGTCTTCCAGGCCATCCAAGCAGCCAGCGCTTTGACCTCATCCAGGGAAACATTGGGGTGGTAGCGGATGCCGCCCTTGGCGGGCCCGCGCGCGATGTTGTGCTGCACGCGGTAGCCCTCGAACACGTGCACGGAACCGTCGTCCATTCGGACAGGGATGGACACTATCAGCGAGCGCTTGGGCCGCCGGAGCACGTTGCGCAAACCGGCATCGAGCTTGAGGTGATCGGCTGCCCGATCGAACTGCAACTGGGAAATCACAAAGGGGTTGAGGTCTTCCTTCATGGTTGAACCTCCGCGAGCTGGAGTTGGAGTAGCTTGCCTCGGGGACACTTTCCGAGCCGTAATCTTTTTTCGTGCCATGGAAACGCCCGCCTATCGAACCCCGACCTTTTGCTTGGCCGACCGGCTGCGCGCTCGGTAAGCCTGGCGGCAGCGTTCCGAGCAAAAATAGTGGGTCTCCCCGTCCACCACCTCGCGCACAGACACGCTCACATCCACATGCGTGCCGCAAATGGGATCGCGCTTGACGGTGCCATGCCGGGGAGGAAGGGATGACTTACTCTCGGCGTGCCGGACGGCGGACGCAACTATGCGTTTCCATCCACGGCGCCAAAACCAGAGCCACAGCCAGCGCAGGGCCAGCACGATAACCACCAGCGCCGCCAGGCGCAGCAGCCCGGTCATCGGCGCGGCGACTCCTGCTGTAGGAGTTGCTCCAGGTGCTCGACGCCGGGGAAGTCGGGGTAGTTGCGGCGCAACTGCTGGTAGGAACGGCGGGCGGCGGCCTTGTCTTGCGGGCCGCGCAACTGAGCCAGAGCGAGGCCGTAGAGAGCCTGGGGCTTGTTCCGCTCCAGCTCCAGCACGCCGCGGTAGGCGGCCATGGCTTCGTCAAAGCGCTCCAGGTTGTAGTAGCAAGTGGCCAAGTCGGTGCGAGCGTCGGTGTTCCTGGGATCGAGCTCGAGGGTGCGGCGGTACCAGAAGACGGCGTCGTCCCAGCGCTCGAGGTCGTAGAGAAAGTTCGCCAACTCCAGGGCGGCGCGGCTGTCCTCGGGACTGGCTTCGGCTTGCTCCCGCAGCTCCTGCCAGCGCTGGGCCACGTCGAAGGGCGGATGCCCCTCAGGAAGCAGGGACGATTCCTCCGGGAGCAGCTCCTCCGGCAACGAACCCAGCAGGCTGCGGTTGGCGGTTTGGTTGAAGTAAAGATACGCGGAGGCGAAGCCGATGATGCCGAAGATTAAGGCGGTTACCAGCAGGTCACGCCGCACAGATTTCCCCCCTACCACGAACGCGGATACGCCAGTCTAGCGGCGGGCTGCGGGAGTGTCAATGGGCCTTGGAACCGGCAGATTCCAATAGGGTTCCCCCAAGCAGGGGCTCGCCCTGCAGGCCGCTGGACTAGACTCAATTGACCCGCTAGCTAGAGATGGGCTTGCAAGAAGGCCAGCAGTTCCTGCTCCAGGCCGGGCACGACCGTCAACAGATCGGTGCCGTGGGCACGACCGGGATAGAGCTTCGTGACCGACGTGCCCTGCGCCACCTGGGCCAAGCGGCGGACCGCCCGGGCACTGGCAAGATCTTCCTCGGCAGCGGCCAGGAACAGCGGGCGGGCACCATAGTCGCGCAGGGCGGGCTCAGTGGTCACGCCACGATAGTTCAGGCCCGGAGAGAGCAGCGCGGTCAAACGCACCAGCGGTTCCTGCGCGGCCAGATTCAAGGCTGCGTTGGCGCCGATGCTGGCGCCGACGATGCCGATGCGGGCAGCGTCCACCTTCTTCTCGGCACGGAGAAAGTCGAAGCCCGCGCGCAGGTCGGCCAGCAGTTCAGGTGCGCCGGTGCGTCCCTGCTCACGCAGGTCAATGGCCAGGACGCCGTAGCCGGCCTGGCGCAATCGAGTCGCCAGCGAAATCCAGTCTTCTTTACTGCGGCCCAGCATGTGAACCAGCAGAACCGCGCGGCTCAACGGTTTGGGGGGCTCCCAGTAGAGACCCGGGAGGCGATCGGCGCCCGCAACCACTTGGACCGGGCGGGGCTGGTCGCAGGCGGTCGTAAGTAAAACCAGAAGCAGGAGAGCGAACAAGGAGAAGACCGCCGACCGCACAGCGCGCCTCAGTCGAACAGCCCCGAAGGCTCCACCACCGGCAAGAGCAAGTCGGGCGTGAGCGCATCGAATTGGCGCAGGTGATCCCGGGCCTGCTCGGCGTAGGGTCCGTCGGGAGCGAGTTGCAGATAGTGCCGAAACGACGCGATGATGTCAGGCAGTGGTTGTCCGCGTTCACGACCGTTTTCTTCGCTGCGGGGAGAAGTCCGCAGCAACGCCAAGCCGAGAAAATAGTGAGCCACCGCCAAGGTGGGATCGGAGCGAACCGCCTGCCGCAGGAAGGACACAGCTTCCTGAGCCCGCCCCGCGTTGAGCAAAGCGGCTCCGCTATTGAACTGGTAGGTGGTGGCGCGATCCGGGTCGGACGCTGCCGCCCGCTGGAAGTGCGCCAGAGCCTCCTGCAAGCGGTCGACCCGCGCCAGCACTGTGCCCAGGTTGTTGGTGTAGGCAGCTTCGCCCGGTGCGAACTCCAGCGCACGACGATAGGAAGCCATGGCGCCGGGGAGGCGATCGGCGGCGGCATAGGCGGCGGCCAGCATCCCGTGGGCGACGCTGTGGTCGGGGTCGAGCTCGAGAGCGGCCGCGAATTCCTCCATGGCCTGTTGGGGGTGGTCCTCGTCCAGCGCACGAACACCGCGATTCAGGTGGCCTTGAATCCGTTGCTGCATTTCGAGCCGCTGACGTTCTTCAACCCGCCGGCGTTCAAGCTCAGCCACCTCGCGCACCTTGCGCAAGTCTATCTCAAGCCGAATTATCGGCTGGGCGGGGGGGAGTTGAACAGGAAAAGACCACACGGTCTCGCCGTTGTGCCGGACTGCGATCAGATAGCGGCCTGGGAGGAAGTCACCCTGGTGGAAGCGGCCGTCTTTGCCGGTCCGGGTTTCGCTGACCCGGCTGGTCTCCACGTTGCTGAAGGTTACGAGCGCACCCACCAGCGGCCGGCCCTGCTCATCGCGGACGACGCCGGCAAAAGCGCCCAACTGCGGTTCTTGAGCCGGCAGGGACAGCACCAGCCAGAGCACGCTGAAGATGAGTAGCAAACCAGGACGCACCCGCAGAACCGTCATCGAGCTCCCCCCGCGCATCGAACCTGAAAGGATGGACTTGTCTGCCCTGGTCTCAGTTCCTACTTTTTGTTCTTCACACTCATCGAGGCGGGAATAACGGCCTCGAGGGTTTGCAAGTTCGCCTTGGCTTGCTGGGCGAATTTTCCCTTGGGAGCCAAAGCCAGATACTTCTGAAAACTTTCACGGGTGCCGGGCTGGAGCACCATTTTCATCTCGCCTCTCTCCAACTTGTATTCCATGGCGCTCAACAGGCACACGCCCAAGAGATAAAAGGCGTCCGCCCGCTCCGAGTCAATTTCGGTGGCCTTGCGCAACGGATCGATGGCGGCGGTAAGCTGGTCGGCGTTGTAGAGAGTCACGCCCAAATTGTAGTAAAACGCGCCGGCGCTCTCCGGGCTCATCTCAGCGGCAGTCTGGAAAGCTTGCTTCGCGCCTTCGATGTCGCCCTGTTTCAAATACAATTGGCCTATGTTGTTGTAAATAGGAGCTAGGGCGGCTTTGTCCGCTTCGTCTTGCTTCAACGCGATGGCTTTTTGATACGCCCCAATGCCCTTGTCAGCTTGGTTCGCCGATGCATAAGCGCGTCCCAGGTTGGCGTAGATGGCGAACTGAGTGGGGTCAATCTCGGCGGCTGCTTCGAACTCAGTGATGGCCTCGCTGTACTGGTTCTGCTTCAGATATTCCATGCCCTGCTTGAATGTGGCTTCCAAGGACTTGGCCTTCTTGTTGGCTGCTTGCGCTTCCTCCAGTTGCTCCAGCTGCTCCTTCGACATGGACTTTTTCTGGCGCTCCAGTTCCGCCTGCAAATCCAAATCCACCTCCTGGACTTCTCTGGAGCGGACAGAAACACCCCGTAACTGAAAAATGGTCTTGCCATCGACAATTAGGCGCAGGGTATAGGAACCGCGGGACATATTCTCAATACGGTAGTAACCCTCCTCGTCGGTCGTGGCTTGATAAACTCCTCCGCCCCTGTTGGACTTGGCCTCCACCGTCACGCCCACCATGGGATTGCCTTCATACCCCTTCACCTGGCCTTCCACGCCGGTCGCTTCTTGCGCTGGCAGAGAAAAACCAACCCCGAGGAGAATTCCCAGGAGAAGAACCAGAAACGAAAACTTGTTCTTTTTGTTCATAAGCACCACCTTTCCGTAGGACACGCTGGGCCGCTCCCCTTCAAGTATAGCTAACTTTGACTTTGTAAGCGATGGCATCCTCGCAGCCGGCCTGCGCAAAGGCGCGCAGCCGCAGCGCACAACTCTCGCAGGTTCCGCAAGCCTCCTCTGCGTCTTGATAGCACGACCAAGTTAGATGCAAAGGAGCGCCCAACTCGATGCCCCGGCGCACAATCTGGTGCTTTTGCAGATGGATCAGTGGGGTGACGACCTCAATCTGCGTCTCGGGCTTGGTGCCCAGTCGCACCAGTTGGTTGAACGCTTGGTAGTACTCGGGGCGGCAGTCGGGGTAGCCGGAGCTGTCGTCCCACACCGCGCCGAAGAACACCCGGCTCGCTCCCAGGGTTTCCGCCCAGGAAACGCCCACCACCAGGAAGTGGGCATTGCGGAAGGGCACGTAGCTGCTCGGAATCTCCCGGCTTTCCAGGTTGGCTTTGCTGACCGGAATGCGCCGGTCGGTGAGGCTGGAGCCGCCGATCTGGCGGAAGTGGTCGAAGCGAGCGACCAAGCGCTTCTCGACCCGGTAGAAGTCCGCGACTTCTTCAAACGCTCGGCGCTCGCGCTGCTGGGTGCGCTGGCCGTAGCTCAGGTGGAGAAAGGCCAAGTTGTACTCTTGCGTGGCCAGGGCGGCGGTGACGCAAGAGTCCATCCCGCCACTGACCAGCACCACCGCCAGTTCCTTCTTCGCTGTCATCTCTCCGCGCTCTCCGTGCTTCTGCGGCGGGTCGTTCAGCTGCTACACACCTTGCGTGGTGGGGTCGCGCCGGTAGGTGGCGGTGGTGGTGTCGGTCTCGAAGATGGTTACTTGATGAACAATAGAACCGTTGGCCGAAGGCGCCAGGCGCCGGTCCAATTCATCGTAGAAGTACTTGGCGATGTTTTCGGCAGAAGGATTGAGCTCCGTGAAAGGCGGAATGTCGTTAAGGAACTTGTGGTCGAGCGAGCGGATGACCTCAGCGATGTTCTTCTTGAGCTCTACAAAGTCGTAGAGCAGGCCGACCTGGTTGAGTTTCTCTCCGACCAGCACGATCCGCACCTTGTAGTTATGGCCGTGCACGTTCTCGCACTTGCCTTTGTAGCCGCGCAGGGCGTGGCCGGCGGCAAAACTTTCTTCCACGGCAATTTCAAACATTGCGTTCCTGTCCCTCGCGCAGAAACTCCCGCACCTCCGACAAGCTCGAAGTGATGCGATAGGGCGGCAAACTCTCCACAAACAGTTTACCATACTGCTTGCGCTGGATGCGGTTGTCGAGAATGGCCAGGATGCCGCGGTCGCGGCGCGAGCGGATCAGGCGGCCCAAGCCCTGCTTGAGTGAGATGATGGCCTCCGGAATCTGGTACTCGGTAAAGGGGTTGCGGCCGTCTTCCTCCAGCGCCTGGCAGCGGGCCTGGAACCCTTCTTCGTTCACGGACAGTTCAAGTAGTTGAGCATCCCATTCCTGTACCAGGTTCCTGGCGTGAGAGGCCTCCAGCTCCAGACTCTTGAGGTCTCGGGGATTGGTAAGGGCTCCTCC
>JACZYA010000112.1 GCA_022571295.1 Acidobacteriota bacterium
GGTCAGTACCGCCTCAAACCGCTGCGCCGCCAGCACCCCTGCCAACATGCGCAGGGTCGAGCCGGAATTTCCCGCGTCCAGCTCCACCGTCGGAGCCCGCAGGCCGCCCAGCCCCCGTCCTTGCACGCACACCCGCAAATCCTGGTCCTCGCTTTCAGAAACTTCCACCTCCACTCCCAGGTGCCGCAAACACTCCAGCGTTCGCCGACAATCGTCCCCGGAGGAATAGTTGGCCAGCTCGGTCGTGCCTTCCGCCAGCGCGCCCAGAATCGCCAGCCGGTGAGAAATCGACTTGTCGCCCGGCAGGCGCGCGGTCCCCACCAGCCCCCGAATCGGATGCAACTTTTGCTCGCTCATGGCCTCCAACCGAAAAGGCGATTCTAGCACGCGGCAGGCAACCTCTCCCTGCCGGCTGGTAGTGGGTCTTTTTGAAAATGGGAAGCTCACGCCGAGCCCCGTGGCACCTGCCACGGGGCGCACGTACCGCTTTTCCGCCCGGCGGCAGGTGCCGCCGGGCTCAGCGCCAAATCGACATCGTGAAATTGGCTCACCACCCTTACCGGCTCGCCTGATTGATTTTGACGGCGCATCGGGACTATGATGAAAGATTGGCAGTTCAGACGAAGCGGAGCTAGAGCGTGACCCACACACTACGACGCGCGGTTCTTCCCCTGGCGCTGCTGGCGCTGGCTGCGCTGGCTGCTCGCCCTGCGCGCGCCGAAGAAATCTTTCCCCTCGACCAGATCAAGCCCGGCATGAAGGGCACGGCCCGCACCATCTTCGCCGGCAAAGAAATCGAAAGTTTTGACCTGGAAGTCATTGGCGTGCTCCGCAATCTCATCGGGCCCAAACAGGACGTCATCCTGGTGCGCCTGCTGGGTGAGAAGACCGCCTACACCGGAGTGGTAGCCGGCATGAGCGGCAGCCCGGTCTACATTGAGGGTAAGCTGGTAGGAGCCCTCGCCTACCGCTTCGGGGCCTTCACCCGCGAACCCATCGCCGGCGTCACTCCCATCGAAAGCATGCTGCGCGCCGCCCAAGAAGAGCCACCCCCGCAGAGCACCGCCGCTCTCGGCCGCTACCCGCTGCCCGAAGAAACCTCCACCGCCCTGGGTCTCGGCCATTTTTCCGACCGGTACCTGGTTCCGATCGAAACCCCCTTGAGCTTCGTCGGCATTCATCCCCGGGTGGTCTCTCGCTTTTCCGAGGAGCTGGGCCGCTTGGGCCTGCTGGCCCTGCAGGGTGGCGGCACGGCGGTGCCCGAGAACACCAGCGAACTTCTGCCTGGAGGCGCTGTCGCCGCTGCCCTGGTCACCGGCGACATGGGGATTGCGAGCACCTGCACCATCACCCACCGCATCGGTAATCAACTGTTTGCCTGCGGCCACCCCCTGTTCTCCTATGGCGATGTGCGACTCCCCATGGCGCGCGCCGAAATTGTGACCACCGTGGCCTCCGAACTGAGCTCGTTCAAGATTGCCAACTTGGGAGAGTTGGTGGGCACCTTCCGTCAAGACCGGAACAGCGCCATTGTGGGCGAAGTCGGCCCGATCCCGGCGATGATCCCGGTTGACCTCACCGTCGCCCACCGCGGCCGCGAGCGCCAATACCACTACCAAATCTTCCAGCATCCCAAGCTTTCTGCCACTCTCCTCAACCTGACTCTGTTCAACGGACTGTTCACCCTGATCGAGTCGGGCGAGGGACTCACCTATCGCGTCAGCGGCCAAATGTCTCTGCGCGGCCACGACAGCATTGCCCTGGACGATATGTTCAGCCCCACGGAAAGCGCTTTTCCCGATGCTTTCCGGGTGGCCAGCAGTGTCAGCCAAACTTTCCAGCGCATTTTTTCCAACCCCTTTGAAACGCCCGAAATCGAGCGCATTACGCTGCGGGTAGAACTCCTCCCGGAGCGCCGCGCCGTCAGCATTGAAAACGCCTGGGTCGACAAAAACGACGTGCGCCCCGGCGAAACCATCCGTGTCAAGGTCATTCTGCGGCCCTACCGGGGCCCGCGGCTGGTGCGCGAGATTCCCATTGAAATTCCCCCGCAAGCCGCCAAGGGAAACCTGCGGGTGTTGGTCAGTGACGCTCTGTTCTTGAATCGCATCACCCGCACCATGCAGCTCAACTTCGGCCTCCGGCTCGGCCGCCAACTCGCGCCCCGCGTCAGCAGCCTGGAGCAGCTCATCGCCCTGATTAACCGCGAGCGCCGCAACGACCGCCTCTACGTTTCCTTGTTCCAGCGCACACCCACCTTGCTGGTGGAAGACAAGGTTCTGCCCAGCATCCCGCTCTCCCAGATGAATGTGCTCAATCCCCGGCAGACTCCCGGCAGAACCATCGTCTCCTACCAGTCCATCTTGAACGAATCTTCCCAGCCGCTGGGGCAGGTCATCACCGGCAGCCGGTGGTTGCAAGTTACCGTGCGCTGACACCAAAGGGAGTGAAAACAATGCGCAAAATACTTCCCGTGCTGTGGGTGGCGCTGCTGGCCTTCTCGGCCGCCGCCGAAGACACCCGCTTCTGGCACCAGAACAAGTACGCCCAGTTCAGCAAAGGCACTCCCTGGGGCGTTGCCTTGCGCAGCGACGGCGAAATTTTGCTTGCGCCCGAGTTTCGTGAATTGGCCGACCCCAACCTGGAATACGTCTGGGACGTGGTGGAAGACCCCCGCGGCAATCTCTACCTCGCCGGCGGCAGCCCCGCCAAGGTCATCAAGCTCGGCGCCGACGGCCAGGTGACGACTGTCTTTGAATCAAAAGAACTGGAGGTGCACGCGCTGGCGCTCGATCCTCGCGACGCCTCCCTCTATCTCGCCACCTCCCCCGACGGTCGCGTGCACAAAATCACCCCTGCGGGCGAAGCCAGCGTCTTCTTCGAACCCGGCACCAAGTACCTGTGGGACATCGTGCTGCACGCGGACGGGACTCTCTACCTGGCCACCGGCGACAAAGGCGAAATCTACCGCATCGCCCCCGACGGCACCGGCGAACTTTTCTTCAAGAGCGACGAGACCCACATCCGCTCCTTCGCGCTCGCGCCCAACGGCCAGCTCTATGCCGGCACCGAGCCCAACGGTTTGGTCCTCCGGCTCTCCCCCGACGGCCAGGCTTTTGTGCTCTACGAAATGGACCGCAAAGAAGTCACCAATCTCCAGTTCGACGCGGCCGGCAACCTCTACGTCGCGGCCATCGGGCGAAAAGCTCCCACACCCGCCTTCCCGCGCGCGCCCACTCCCGCTGCTCCCGTGCAGCCGCCCACCACCTCCGCCCAGGGCGTCACCCCCAGCGTGGTCGTCACCGCCACCGCCCCGGCCACTTCCACTCAGCCAACTGCTCGCAGGCCCGACCTCCCGCGCTTCCCCGCCGGAGGCAGCACGATCATTCGCATCGCCCCCGATGGCTCCCCCGAGAAGCTGTGGGCCTCCCGAACCGAGCTGGTCTATTCCCTTTCCTTCGCAGCCGATGGGCGGCTCCTGGCCGGCACCGGCAACAAAGGCAAGCTGCTGGCCATCGATTCGGCCACCCTCTTTACTCACCTGGCCAAGGCCTCCGGCCAGCAGATCACCGCCGTGGTGCGCGGCCAGCGGGGAAACATCTTCGCCGCCACCGCCAATCCCGGCAAGGTTTATCGTCTCGGGCCTGAGCTGGCCTCGGAAGGCATCTTCGAGTCCGATGTCTTCGACGCCGAACTCTTCTCCCAATGGGGCCGCGTCCGCTGGCAGACCCGCTCGCCCGGCAACCCTACCGTCCGACTCTTCACTCGCACCGGCAACACCTCCGACCCCCAGAAGCACTGGAGCGCGTGGTCCGAGGCCTACACCGAGGCCGCCGGCTCCGTCATCACCAGCCCGCAAGCGCGCTTCATCCAGTGGAAAACCGTGCTGAAGGCCACCGACGGGCGCACGCCCAGCCTCTCCGAGGTTTCCATCGCCTACCTGCGCCGCAACCTGCCGCCCCGGGTGACCAAAATCATCGTGCAGACCCCCGGCATCGCCCTCCGCACACTCTCCACCCCACAGGCAGCGCAGCCGGTTCAGTTGGAGCTTCCCTCGGCGTCCAACGCGCGCGCCCGCGCCGCTGCTCCCGCCTCCGCCTCCAACTCTTCCAAGACCGCCCCGCGCATCGCGCCCGCACCGCATGGCGTGGCGCAGACCGGCGCCCGCAGCGTCATCTGGAGCACCGAGGATCCCAATCAGGATGAGTTGATCTTCTCCGTTTATTACCGGGGCGAAGAGGAAACCCGCTGGAAACTAATGAAGGACAACCTGAGCAGCTCGTTCCCCTCCTGGGACGCCGCCACCCTGCCGGACGGGGCCTACCACATCAAAGTGGTGGCTTCCGACGCCCCCTCCAACCCCCCCGACCTGTCGCTCAGCGGAGAAAACGTCAGCGACCGCTTCGAAGTGGACAACACGCCCCCGCGCATTGACAACCTCACCGCCGCCCCGCGCAGCCGCACGGTGGAGGTCCGCTTCCGGGCGCAGGACTCCTACAGCCCGTTGCAAAAGGCAGAGTACTCGCTCGACGCCGGCGAGTGGAAGTCCATCTTCCCCGCCAGCCGCACCACCGACGCCCGCCAGCACTCCTACACCGTCCGCCTGAAGGACCTGGAACCCGGCGAGCACACGGTGGTGGTGCGCGTGTACGACCAGTTTGACAACCCCGTCCTCGCCAAGACCACCTTCCTCGTCCAGTAACCTGGGCCGTGCCCTGCGGGTGATCCTCTGTTTTCCCTTGATGCTGTGGGCGGTCACGACACCAGTTCAGCCCGTGGGACCCAGCGGCAGGGGCCGCTGGGCTGGACAAGATGTGGGTAGAGGAGGGGCTTGCTTGTCCTCTTTACCTGAGTGAAATCGAGGAGCCTGTTCGCCCAAAGCCCAAAGGCGGACGCGTTCAGCCCACGAGCTTCCGCCCGTGGGCTGAGATTTATTGATTGTCTTTCCGCCGATAGTTGAAGCGGAATAAGGACCCGGCCCGGCCCGAGACCGGGCGGGTGTTGTAGTCCAATTGATATTTCAGGTGCGCCTCGCCCGATGGATAGCTTTTCGTGGGCGGATAGGGGTAGCGGCCCATGTCATGGAACGGCAGCGGATCGACGGTGAGCGCGTGCGCCTCGTAGAAGTCCATGTCCTTCACGAAGCCGTCGGCAAAAAAGAAGTAGTCGCGCGCCCACCCCGCCGGCAGCGGCGGCAAGCTCGACGGGTCAAACTCCAACGCCACCTCCTCGCCCGTGCCGAAAATGGCGAACCGGTCCTCGGCCTCCGCCAGCAGCGCGCGCACGTCGCCGATGCGGGTGTAGTTTCCGATGTGCTGCGCGAACGGACCGGTCGGGCTGACCTCCTCGTAAACGTAATCGAGGTCGCCGGGCGGATTCCCCTCCACTTGGCGCGGGTAGCCCAGAAAGCGGAGCGTGGCTTCAGCCAGCGGAACCTCCGTCAGCCGCACGGGAAGGCCGTCGGCGGTGTTGTCCACCAAAATCTGATCCCAATAAATCTGCAAGTTGGTCACCAAGCGGATGCGGCGCGTGCCCGCCGGCAAGCGGCCCGTCAGGTCGGCCACCATCGTGCGCGCCAGCCCGGCCGGGAAGCCCATGTCGTCCACCACCCGCACCCAGTGCCCCTCGCCGTCGAGCGCTTCGACATAAGGCACGATCGCTACAACGCCTGCCTGGTGCGCCGCGTACATCGAGTTGGCGCTGAAATACTCAGTGAAGCCGTGCAGCAGCAGCCGCAAGGGCCGGGAGGCGTCCCACTCACCCAAGTCTAGCTCCAGGCTGTGGAGCTCGGCGAAGCCGGTGAAGGAAAGCAGCTCGAAACCGGTGACGTAGCGACGGTCGCGGTGCAGCAGCTCTTCCCGAACGTCACGCCCGCGCTCGTCCCACGCGCCCAGCGGCGGACGCGCGCCCCGGCTGGCGATGACCTTGAAGGCCGGAAAGGGCGGCTGGCTGGCGAAATACTCGTTGGGATAGACAGCCACGTCCGCCGGATGGTCCACCGCCAGCAGCCGAACCTGATCGAGATAGATCAACTCCTCCATCGGTTCAAGCAAACGGAAGCTCAGCCGGCCCTGGCGCAGCTGCACACGCGCGCCCTCCACCTTGACGTACTCGTCCGGGTCGGAAATGTTGCGTTCGCCGGGAGCCACCCAATGGCCCACCACCGCCGGTCCGATGATGTCGCTCACCAGCTCGTAGCGGCTTCCATTCCAAACGAACAGAACCGGGCAGGAACTTCCGCGGCGGTCAATTTCATCGATGGCATGGCTCTTGCGCGCGGCCAACTCCAGCTCGTCCTGCAAAACTCCCGTAGGCCAGCGCAGCCGCAGGATGTCGGCTGCCGACGCGGTGCCGAGCCCGGCGGTCACTTCCACCGCGCTCTGCCCCAGGTAGCCCGAGGCCGCCTGCACTTCCCACTTCTGCCAGAGAGCGCCAGCGAAGATTTCCACTTTGGTCCCAATGGCGCTCTTGTTGTCGGCCAAACCTTTCAGCGCCACGCGCAGCCAGGCGTTGCGGTTTCCGCCCTCATTGCGCAACAGGCGCACCGGCCCGCCGTTCTGCGTCACCAACAGGTCGGTGTCGCCGTCGCCATCGTAGTCGGCGGTGATTAGCGCCCGTGGACGTTGGAGCTCCACCTCAGCCAGCGCCACCTCCGAGGTTACATCCTCAAAACCTTTCGGCCCCAAGTTGCGCAGCAGGCGAATCTCCGATTTCTCGCCCGTCTCACCCACTGCGACCAAGTCCAGCCAACCGTCGTTGTCATAGTCAAGCGCGGCCACGCCCCAGCCGCGCACCCAGCCCACAGACGGCAAAGCCACCATGTCAAACTGCCTGCCCTCGACGTTGCGCCACAAACTCAATCCCGGCTCACCCCAATGGGTGAAGGCCAAATCCATCCAGCCATCTTTGTCGAAGTCGAACACCGCCACCCCGACTGTGGGCGCCGGCATGGGCGTCGCCCAGAGTTCAAGCGCCGGAAATTCCCCCTCGCGCGGGTTGGCAAAGATGGTGGGAGCGTTTCCCAGGCCGGTCAGCAGCAAGTCAATCGCGCGGTCGTTGTTGAAGTCGGTGCTGACGGCGGCCACGCTCGGGGCCGCGCCGGCCAGCCCGGTCGGCTTCGTCCAATCGGTGAAGGTACCGTTGCCGTTGTTGCGCCACAACACGTTGCCGGCAGAAATAACATCCACAGGAAGTTCAAACGGTTGGCGGCCGCCGGGCCAAGAAAAGTTGACGAAGCGCGTCACGTAGAGGTCGAGGTCGCCGTCGTGGTCGTAGTCCAGGAAAGTCAAACCCAGCGGCAGCCCATCGGTGCGAATGCCGACTTCGGGCGCAACATCAACAAAGGTGCCGTCCCCTTGATTACGAAACAACGCTACACGGCCCAGGAAGCTGACCGCCAGGTCGGTCCAACCATCGTTGTCGTAGTCGGCGGCCGTGCAGCCCATCCCGGTGCCAACCGCATCCAGGCGCGCCTTGCGCGTGACCTCGACAAAGCGGCCACCGCCGCCATTCCGGTAGAGCGCGCTGGCAGCGTTCTTGCCGCTGTTGACCAGAAACAGATCGGTGCGCCCGTCTCCGTCGTAGTCCAGGAAGCAAGCGCCCGAACCAAGAAAGGAAGCTGCGGTTTCTTCCGTCGGATGGCTCGCGGCAGCTTTGCCTTCGGAGGAAAGTGCGCCACCGTGCCGGAAGCGCAGCCCGGCCTCCTCAGCCACAGGCACGAAACGCACCCGGATCGCCGCCGCCACTGCCTCCGGTGCACGAGTGACTTGCTCGGCCCGGGAGTGCTGGCCCTGCTCGCCGTAGATCAAACTCATGGGCGCGCCCAAGTTCTCCTGCGTCAGGTGTTGGAAACGCGCCAAGTGCTGTCGAGCCTGCGCCGAGTCTCCCAGGCGCTGATAGGCGCGCGCCAGCCCGAACTCGGCGGAGACGTGAAAGGGGTTCAGCGCCAGGGCGGCTTGAAAAGCGGCGATGGCCGGCTCATACCGCTGAAGCTGCGAGCGCAGCAGCCCCAGGAAGTACTGGGTGTCAGCATCCCTTGCATCAAGCTGTGCCACCCGCTGGAAAACTTCCAGCGCCACCTCGGTCTCGCCCAGATTCTTGTGCAGCAAGCCCAGGTTGTACCAGACCCGCACGTTTCCCGGTTCTTGCTTGCCTACCGCAAGCAGGGCGGCGCGCGCGGCGTCGTAGCGCTGCAAGTTCAGCAAGGCAATGCCCTGGTTGAGCCGGGCGGTGTGGAGTTCGGGATCCACCTCGTAGGCCTGCTCGAACTGCTCCAGTGCTTGCGCAAAGCGCTGCTGGTTCATATAGGCCACGCCCAGGTTGTTGAGCCGGATGGCTTCCTCAACCGGCCGGGATTCCGGCATACGGGCCGAGGCAATGAGTCCCAACCCCAGAACCGCCAGGGCCGCATACCGCCACCAGAAAAGACGCATTGATTCCCCCTTTGCGTTCCGCCTACTGCTTGCGGAATGGCTGCGCGCTCAACAAGCCCTCGCCTCCTCTTTCGAGCCGTTCGCCATTCTATGCGGGACTGACGCTGCGGCCGAGGGGCGGCGCCTGCCAGCCTCCACCTGCTTGCTCGATTTGGGCGGCGACCGCCAGCACGACTTCTTCCTCGTAGGGCCGGCCGACGACTTGCACCCCAATGGGCAGACCTTCCGGGGAGCGACCCGCCGGAACCACCACGCCGGGATTGCCGAGCAGGTTGAACCAGGGCGTGTAGCTCATCGCGTCCAGATAGGAAATTGACTGGCCGTTGATTGTCCAGGCGCGTTCGCCGTGGCGGAAGGCCGGCACCGCACAGACCGGGCAGAGCAGCACGGGGAATTTCTCCATTTGCTCGGCCAGGCCAATCACCAGTTGGTCGCGTTCCATCCAGGCATTGAGCAGCTCTTCAGCCGTGAGCAGGGGCGCTTGCAGGGCATACTGCATCAGGGCAGGAATCTGGTTGGATGCGCGCCCCTCAAATTCTTTCCCCAGAAGCATCCTGGCCCCGAAACCAAAGAACAGCCACAGCAACTGCCGCGCCCGCTCCAGTCCCTCCGGCCGGAAGGGCTCGACCTCGAAGCCCTGCTGCTTGAGCGCCTCGGCTGCGGTGCGGACAGCCGCGCGCGTTTCCAGCGTCACTGGCGTGCGGCCGTCGTCCTCGAAGTAGCCGATGCGAATCTTGCGCACCTCTGCATCACTCAAACGACGCAGCGGCACGGGCGCGGCGCAGGCGTCGCCTTTGTCAGGCCCGGCTATCGCTTCGAAAAGGAGCTGAAGATCGGCGACGGTGCGGGCCAGAGGGCCGACCACGCCCAGCAAGGCGAAGGGCCCCAGAGAAGGAGGGTAATGACCGGTGGCCGGGATGCGGCCCGGCGTGGGCTTCAGGCCGCAGATGCCGCTGAAATGG
>JACZYA010000015.1 GCA_022571295.1 Acidobacteriota bacterium
CGGCGGCGCTGCCCTCACCGTCCGCCACGTCACCGGCCAAACCATCAAGTTCATCGGCGTGGGCGAAAGCTACGACGCGCTCGAACCCTTCCACCCCGACCGCATGGTCAGCCGCATCCTGGGCATGGGCGACATGCTCTCGCTGATCGAGAAGGCGGAAGAAACCGTTGACCGCGCCCAGGCGGAAGAAATGGAGCGCAAGCTCCGCCGGGCGGAGTTCACGCTGGAAGATTTCCGCGACCAGTTGCGCCAACTGAAAAAGATGGGCCCGCTCGACCAGGTGCTGGGCATGATCCCCGGCGTCGCACAGGAAGTCCGCGGCGCGGAAGTGGACGAGCGCAAGCTCACGCGCTTGGAAGCCATCATCAATTCCATGACGCCGCAGGAGCGCCGCAAGCCCGACGTCCTCAACGGCAAGCGCCGCAAGCGCATCGCCCGCGGCAGCGGCACCAGCGTGCAGGAGATCAACCAACTGCTGCGGCAGCACGCCGACATGCGGCGGATGATGAAAGCCATGCGCGGCGGCAAGGCCATGCGCAAGCTGGCCGCGCGCTTCGGCGGCAAGATGAGACTTCCAATTTAGTCTCGGCACTCTCTGCGCCTCCGCGGTGAGTTCAAGAGCAAAATACCGCAGAGGCGCCGAGGACGCAGAGGAAAAACGGAGACGGCATAAATGAAAGTTCTGGTAACGGGCGCAACCGGTTTTCTGGGCGCGAACCTCGTGCACCACCTCGTCAAGCGCGGCGACCAGGTCCGCATCCTCAAGCGCCACAAGACGCTGCCCACGCTATTGGAGGGCCTGCCGATCGAAATCGTCGAAGGCGACCTCACCGACTACGACTCGGTGCTGGCGGCCAGCAAAGGCGTGGAAGGTATCTACCACGTCGCCGGCCTGATCAGCTACTGGCGTCCCCGGCGCGTGCGGCAGCATCAGGTGAACGTCGAGGGCGCGCGCTTCGTGGTGGAGGCGGCGCTGCGCAGCGGCGTCCGCCGCGTAGTCCACACTAGTTCGATTGCCGCCATCGGCTTCCGCACCGACAGCCAGCCTGCCGACGAAGAGACTCGCTGGAACTGGGGCCCCTACGACATCTACTACTCCACCACCAAATACCTGGGCGAGCGCGAAGCGCTGAAAGCGGTCGAGCGCGGACTGGAAGTGGTGGTGGTGAACCCGGCGCTGATCTTCGGCCCGCGCGATGCCCACTGGAACGCCGGGCGGCTCTTCAAGATGGTGGCGGAGCGCTCCACCATCCGCGGGCTGGAAGGCGCCACCACCACCTGCGACGTGGACGACGTCTGCCACGGCCACATCGCCGCCATGGAGCGCGGCCAATCGGGCCGGCGCTACATCCTGGGCGGCGAGCCGCGCCGCTACTCCGAGTTGATTCGGGAAATCGCCGCCGTGATGGGCAAGCCGGTGCGCATCCAAACCGTCCCCTACTGGGTGGCGCAGGCGGCGGCCTGGGGCGCTTACGGCGTCTCGCTCCTCACGCGAAAAGAGCCGCCCCTGACGCCGGAGCTGGTCCGCATGACGCGCTTCGCCCGCACTTACACCTGCCAGCGCGCCATCCGCGAGCTGGGCTACCCGCAAACTCCGCTGCGCGAGACGCTGGAGAAAACCTACCGCTGGTACCGCGACCACGGCTACCTGAAGTAGCTTCCGCAACAAATCTTTCTGCCTCCTGGCTCTTGTTCTTTCTCTGCGTCCTCCGCGCCTCTGCGGTGAACCAAAAAGAACAGCAACCGCAGAGACGCAGAGAGCGCAGAGCTACAATGGCGAGACCTTGCCGCTGACGAGCGGGCTGGTGTAGGCTGCCAGTCGAAGATGAGCGACGCCGCCGCACCCACTCCGCAGACGCCCGACGCGGAAATGCTGCTGGGCTTTTGGTATCCCGCCCTGCGCAGCCCGCAGGTCAGCGGCCGCAAGCTGCACAAAGCCATGCTGCTGGGCGTGCCGCTGGTTGTGGGCCGCACCGACCAAGGTCAGGTCTTCGCCCTGCGCGACACCTGCCCGCACCGCAGCATGCCGCTCTCCGACGGCCAGTTCGACGGCGCGCAGGTCGAGTGTTGCTACCACGGCTGGCGCTTCGAAGCCACCACCGGCCAGTGCCGGGAGATTCCATCACTCGTCGGCCACGAGAAGCTCAAGGTCGAGCGCATCCATGCTTCCAGCTTTCCCTGCGAAGAGGCTGACGGTTACGTCTGGGTTTACCTGCCCGACCCCGCCACGCGCAACTCCTCGCCGCCGCCGGTGCCGCGCCTGCCGGTCTTCAGCCAGCGTTACCGCATTACCCACCTCGCCGCCGATCTGCCCTCGAACGTGGACCACGGCATCATCGGACTGATGGACCCCGCCCACGGCCCCTTTGTGCACCAGTCCTGGTGGTGGCGCAGCCGCCGCAGCATCCAAGTAAAGGAAAAGACCTTCGAGCCCATCCCCAACGGCTTTCGCATTCAGGCCCACTCGCCCTCGCCCAACAGCGCTCCCTACAAGCTGCTCAAGGCCCACGGCCAACCCACCACCACGATCGAATTTGTCCTGCCCAACATGCGTTTCGAGCAGATTCGCGCCGGAGACAAGTGGTTCTCGAGCCGCGCCACCGTCACGCCCATCGAGCGCAACCTCTGCCGCATTGACGTCGTGGCCGCGTGGAACATCTTTCCGTGGTTTCCTTTCACCGTGTCGCTGCTGCGCTTCTTCGGGCGCATGTTCATCGAACAGGACCGCCTGACGATGGAAAAGCAGGCGGTCGGCCTGCGCCACAGCCCCACCCTGATGCTGGTGGACGACGCCGACCGGCCCGCCAAGTGGTACTTCCAGTTGAAGGCGGCGCACCTGGAGGCCCGGCGTACCGGCCGCCCGATGGAGCATCCCCTCAAGGGGCCGGTCACACTGCGCTGGCGCAGCTAAGGAACGCAAGCCGGGGGCCGATCCTCTCCTTCCCCAACCGGGTAAAAACCGCTATAATGGAGCAATCCTTTTGGGGAGGAAACGAGCTTGCTGAGGATCCGCTTAACACGTGTGGGAAAAAAGAAGCAGCCTGTCTATCGCATCGTTGTGATGGAAAAGAAGCGCGCGCGGGACAGCCGATTCGTTGAGATCGTGGGGCAGTACAACCCGCGCCAGGAACCGGCGTTGATCAACCTGAAGGCGGAACGTGTGCAGTACTGGCTCAGCAAGGGCGCCCAACCCTCCGAGACGGTGCGGAGCTTCCTGCGAAAGAACAAGCTGCTTTAGGGGATTACGGCACTTCAAGTCCAGGATCATTCGGCTCCTCGGGGCGAAAGCAGAAAGCGGAGTCGAGGGGGGAAGGCATGAGGGAGCTGATCGAGCAGATCGCCAAGGCCCTGGTGGACAATCCCGATCAAGTGCATGTGAATGCCGTAGAAGGCGAACAGGTGACGGTGCTGGAGTTGCGCGTCGATCCGTCCGACCTGGGCAAGGTGATCGGCAAGCAAGGCCGCACCGCCCGCTCCATGCGCACCATTCTGGGCGCTGCCGGAACCAAACTCCGCAAGCGCTTCACCCTGGAAATCCTGGAGTAAGCTTGCCCCAAGGGCGCAGCTCACCCAGCGGCAGCGCCGGCCCAGCCTCCGCTTGGCTCACGGTCGCCCGCATTACCAAGACCCAGGGCCGCCGCGGCGAAGTCGCAGCCCAAATCTTAACCAGCTTTCCCCAAGCACTGGCCGAGCGCGCTGAAGTGTTCCTGTGGGACGGCCGCGGCCAGCCCACTCCCGCGCAGGTGGAAAAAATCTGGTTCCACAAGAAATATCTGATCTTCAAGTTTTCCGGCTGCGACTCCATCTCGGCGGCGCAAGAGCTGGTCGGGCGCGAAATCCAGATTCCCCGCGCCGAAGCCGCGCCCCTGCCCGAGGCCAGCTACTATCTCGACGACCTGGTGGGCTGCCGGGTGGTGGAAGCGGCGAGCGGCGCCGAGTTGGGCCGCGTCCGTGCGGTGCAGGACGACAGCGGCGCGGCTCGCCTGGTGGTGGAGACACCGGAGGGCAAGGAGTTGCTGATCCCCTTCGCGCAGGAGTTCTGCCCTCGCATCGCCCCCGAAGAAAAACTCATCGAAGTCATACTCCCCCAAGGCCTCCGCGACCTCAACCCTTAACGGCAAGCGATGAAGGATGAAAAAAATGAAAAGCAAGTTACATAAGACCGAGAAAGAATGGAGAGAGCTGCTCACGGCGGAGCAATTCACAGTCTGCCGGCGGAAGGGCACCGAGCCGGCCTTCACCGGGGAGTACTACGACTGCAAAGAGGAAGGGATGTACCGGTGCGCGTGTTGCGGCGCCGACTTGTTCAGCTCGGAGACCAAGTACGATTCCGGCACCGGTTGGCCAAGCTTCTGGGCGCCGACTTCACCGGAGAACGTAAGCGCCGAAACTGACGACAGTCTCTTCATGCAAAGGACTGAAGCGCTGTGCAGCGCCTGCGACGCCCATCTCGGCCACGTCTTCGATGACGGCCCCCCACCCACGCGCAAGCGCTACTGCATCAATTCCGTCGCCCTGAAACTCACGCGGGAGAAGTGAGCGCAGTTAAAAGCAGAGGGCGAGGCGGAAGGGAATCTCAACCAAAACGTCAACGGCGATGGGACGCCCCTGCTTGCGCGCAGGCTGGAAACGCGAGCGCGTGAAGGCGTCTTTCGCTCGCTCGGCCAGCCGCTCCTCGGTCGCACGCACGACGGTGACGTCTCCCACGGTGCCGTCAGCGCCAATCACGCCGTAGAGCAACACCGTACCCTCCACCCGCTCGGTGTAGGCGTCGGAGGGATAGCACGGGTCAACTTTCTGCGCCACCACCGGAGCAGTGAATCCCTGACCCTGACCGGCCTCGCCTGCCGCCGGGTTGCCGGGTTCTCGTTCGATAAACCGCAGCAGCCAGCTCGACGACTGGGCGGTCAGGTTGGACAGAAACAGGTATGTGGTATGTACCCGCGTGCTCTGCGCCCCCGGCTCAGTTGCTTCCAGCAACTCCTGGATGCGCTCCTCCCGACTCCTCTCCGGCGGGGGTGCCGCCGGTGGTGGGGGGGCCGGGCCGACAATGGCGAGGCCACCCACACCCGCACCACTCCCGCCGCTTACGTAGGCGTCGGGCAATTCAATTCCCATCCCCGCGCCGATTTCCACTGCGCCCCCGCCACCCTCACCGGGCTTGAGCCCGGTGGAAAAGCGCGCCTGCAAGCGGGCCTGAGGAATCTCCAGCAAAGGGGTGGGCACAGCGGGATTGGCGCTGAGCGCCACCAAGCCGCCCGGCACACCCACGGCCTGGCGCGAAACTTCAGGCCCGCCCACGCCTACTTCAGGAGCGGAAACGTCGCGACCGCTCCCCGGATGAACAGGCAGGCGGGGACGGAAGTTTTCCAGTTTGGTTTCGGCCAGCATGATTTCGCCCGGGCTGGGGAGCCGCGGGAGAGAAGCGGGCATTGGCTGCGGCGACAACCGCACCACCGGTTTCAGGTTCACCTCCGGCGCGTGGGGAATGACCATGTTGGGCAGGCGCAGATCGGCCGGCTGCACAGTGGCGGCGTCGAGCTTGGTCAGGAGTGTCTGAGTAGGATGGTTGGGCTCGGGAGGATTGGAGACAATCGCCTGCGGCTGGTAGGACTCCGCCGCCGGCGCGGGCGACGCCTTCTTCGGCTTTGGCCGAGGAGGTTTTCTGCGCCGCGCGCGTTTGGGCGCAATCAGCGGCAGCCGCCGCGGTTGGGTCCACTGTACATCGTACTCGATGCGCAACGCGCTTGCCGGTTTCTGCGGGGGCGGCGCGAACAGGAACGCCGGCAGCGGCAGTACCGCCGCCAAGACGTGCAGCGCCACCGAAAGCATCAGCGCCCGACGCGGCAGCCACGCGGACAGGCGCGCCTCATAAAAGGGCGCTTCCCCCTCTCCCGGCGTTCCTGGCGGAAGCTGCGGATCCACGCCAGAATTTTGTCTGGGCCGACCACTTCGCCATCTCCCCCACGGCTGGAAAAAAGCGCGCTGCGCCTTCCAAACACCAGTGGAATCGGCGCAGGGCTGGAGGCATTTTAATAGAGACTTCATCCGATGGGAATCAGCGAATTGGCCCGGCCGGAAGCGCGCAGATGACCAAGACCCCCCGCTTGCACTTGCGTTCCCTCGCGCCGGAGACTCTTTCCCCCGGCTAAAGAGAGCTGTGAAAACTTCTCAGCGGGAAGAAACCCTGCGGTATGATTCCGGGCGTGATCTTCGACATCATCACTATTTTCCCGGACTTCTTCGCCGGGCCGTTCGACCACGGCATCGTGCGGCGCGCGCGCGCGGCCGGCTTGGCGGACATTCGCATCCACGACCTGCGCAACTTCACCACTGACAAGCACCGCACCGTAGACGACCGCCCCTTTGGCGGCGACGAAGGCATGGTGTTGAAGCCGGAGCCTATCTTCGCCGCGGTGGAAAGTCTCTTTTCCGACCAGCCCGCGGAGGAGCGCCGCCAGACGGCGGTGGTGCTGCTCTCCGCCCAGGGGCGGCTGTTGAACCAACGGGTCGCGCAGGAGCTGGCCCAGCGGCCCCGGGTGGTGCTGCTGTGCGGGCGTTACGAAGGCGTGGACGAACGCGTGGCCGAACACCTCGCCACGATGGAGTTGTCAATCGGGGAGTACATCCTGAGCGGAGGCGAGCTGGCCGCGGCAGTAGTGGTGGACACGGTGACGCGGCTGCTGCCCGGCGCGCTGGGCGACGCTCGCTCGGCAGTGGAGGAATCCTTCGCCACCCATCCCGACGCCACCGTCAGCGCCGGCGGCATCCTGGATTGCCCCCACTACACGCGGCCCGCCGACTTCCGTGGCCGCAAGGTGCCGGAAGTCCTTCTGAGCGGGAACCACGCAGAGGTGCGACGCTGGCGCCGTCGCCAAGCCCTGGCCAAAACCCGGCGCAACCGCCCCGACCTGCTGGAACGCGCGGCCCTCAGCGATGACGACCGCGCTCTGCTGAAAGAGCTGGGACAGCCCTGAACCGGACGCCAAGCTCAGACCGAGCGCTTCACCTCAAACACGCTGCGGGGATGCGCTTTGGCAATCCGCTCCAGGCCCCAGAGCTGCGCCTCTTCCCCCTCCTCCTTCAGTTGCCGGAAGGAGATGGTATTGATGCTGTCGCAGCGCAGACACTTCACGTACGCCCGCCCGTTGATTTCCACCGACGGGCCGTCGTAGCGGAAGATTGCCTGCATCGCATCGGGATTCCCTTCGCGCCCGCTGTGCCGCATGCACTCGTAGCACAGGAACCAACACTGCCGATCAAGTTTGCGAAAAAGACCTAACAAGCTCATTAGAAAAGCCTCAAAAAATGTTGGATTGGTGCATCGCGATGGAATTCTCCGTCATCTGTGGGGCCGTCGTCAAGCCGGTAGTGGCCCAAACGGCGGAAGCGCGTCCGGCCCCAGCCAGACCAACCTCTCTGCCAGAACCGGCATCAATCTCTGGTAGCCTATGCGACCGAATTGCGTATACAATCCCAGATTCAGTGAAACTGCCCGGAGGAGGAAACCGTTGCGAAAACTTAGACACCTATTCTTTCCCGTTGTGATTCTCGCTTTTGCCACAGCACTGCCCACCCTGGCCCAAAGGGGTTCTGATGCGGCCCGGCCCAGTCCCAATGCCGGTGTCTCGCAAACCATCGGAACCACCGAAGTGACCATCAGCTATGGCCGGCCGGGCGTGAAAGGCCGCACCATCTGGGGCGAGCTTGTGCCCTACGGCCAGGTCTGGCGCGCGGGCGCCAACGAGGCCACCAAGATTACCTTCAGCGGCGACGTCCTTATCGAAGGACAGAAGTTGCCCAAGGGCACCTACTCGTTTTACACCATCCCCACCGAGGGCGAGTGGACCCTCATCTTCAACAAGGTCGCAGACCAGTGGGGCACGAACTACGACGCCGACCAGGACGCCCTGCGGGTCACGGTGAAGTCCCAAGCCGCAGGCCAAACCGAGTGGATGGGTTTTAGCTTTGAGGGCCTGTCCGCCAAGGCTGCTACGGTCGTGCTCCGCTGGGAAAAACTCAAAGTGCGCTTCAAAGTTGAAGCGGCGCAGTAAAAGAAAACCTTCCGCGATCTGCGTAGAAATTTAGGCCAGAGCGGTAGCGGGTCTTTTTGAAAATGGGAAGCTCACGCCGAGCCCCGTGGCACCTGCCACGGGGCGCTCGTACCGCTTTTCCGCCCGGCGGCAGGTGCCGCCGGGCTCAGCGCCAAATCAACATCGTGAAACTCACCCACTACCGCCGAGCCGGGCCCCTACCCAAACCGCCCCAGCTGTGGTAGAGTACGAGCTTCGATTTCCGCCTGGGGAGAAATTCCAATGTCTGCGGTAGAGAAGGTCGCTCAAGCGCAACTGCGCGAGGATCTGCCCCAGTTCCATCCCGGTGACACGCTGCGCGTGCACGTGAAGATCAAAGAAGGCGACAAGGAGCGCGTGCAGCCCTTTGAAGGCGTGGTGATCGCTCGCCGCGGGCGCGGCATCCAGAAAACCTTCACCCTGCGCCGGGTCTCGTTCGGCATTGGGGTGGAGCGCATCTTCCCGCTGCACTCCCCCACTCTGCAGAACATCGAGGTCATCCGCTCCGGCAAGGTGCGCCGGGCCAAGCTCTATTACCTGCGCGAAAAGAAAGGCAAGAAAGCCACCCGCATCAAGGAAAAAACCCGCAAGGTCAAAGTCAAAGCGCCCAGCGCGCAGTAGGCAACCCCACCCATCTCACACCAAACAGAGTAAAAGCGGCGGAGCAGTGCAGCCCTCTATCTTTCTCTAGAGCTCGTTGCATAACTTCATTTCAAGAGAAGCCTCAGGGGCTGAAGTCCTGACCCGCCAAGCAGAGGTTATGCAACTGCTTCTAATCTTGTTTGATGAGCGGGCCTTCGCGGACGCGTCCCTCGCCTTTCCCGGCCTCCTCCACCAACTGGCGCAGCCAAGCGCGCCAGTCGCGCTCCAGCGTGCCGACCGGGACGCCGTACACCAACCGAAGATTCTCCAGGAAGTTGTCCGGCCGCTGCGCCACCAATCGCAGGAGCTGGCGCAGAAGCCCCAGGCCGCCGCGGGCTTCGGCCAGGTAGCGGACCGCCCAGTAGCCCACGGCGGGGTCGCTTTCCTCGCTCTGGGCCAGCAGCAGCGCCGCTCGACCCTCCACCAGATCGGCGGTGGTGGGCGGAAAGGAGCGCCTAGTCAAAACGCTGACCAACCCTTCTTCCAGCCACGCGGGCAGACGGTGGCCTCCGGCCAATTGATTGGCAGCATAGCGCGCCACGGCTTGCTCCATCTCGTGCTCGAGAGCTTCTTCGGTGGGATTGCCCTCCCAACTCAAGGGCGACAGGAACAGGATGCCGTGGACGTAGCTGATCCCCGCCAGCGCGCCGGCCCGCTGCGGGCCGAGCCGCAGGTCGAGCTCCCGCTGGCTACGCACAATCACCACCTCAATGTGTTCCACGTCGTACAACTGATCGGCCAGCGGTTTCACGCGCAGCACCAGATCGCGCAGGCGCTCGGCCTGGCCCTGCTCGGCCGGGTCGGTGTAGGTGACGTTGACCGAGCCGCTGGGCGCGGGGATTTCCACCCGCACCTGAGCCGAAAGGCTCGACGCCAGTCCGGCCAAAACGAAACTGAGAAGCAATCGCACGCGCAGGGGCTTCCTCATGTTTTTCCTCTGCTGTGATACTATCCCGGTTGGAGTCGAACGTCAGCCCAAAAATTTGTCATGGAAATTCTTACCCCGCACGCCCTGGTTCTGGGCGCCGTCTGGTATGTAGTCTTTCTGCTGGCCATCACCGCCCACGAAGGCGCGCACGCCTGGGCCGCCAAACTGGGCGGCGACCCGACCGCCTTCCACGCCGGGCAGGCATCGCTCAACCCGCTGCCGCACATCCGCCGCGAGCCCTTCGGGACGGTGCTGGTGCCGCTGGCTTCCTACTTCATGGGCGGCTGGATGATCGGCTGGGCCAGCGCGCCCTACGACCCCCACTGGGCGGAGCGTTACCCGCGGCGGTCTGCTTGGATGGCGCTGGCCGGCCCGGGGGCGAACCTGGCGCTGATGCTGGCGGCAGCGGCGACCATCCGCGCGGGCGTCGCGCTGGGGGTGTTTACCGCCCCGGAGCGCGCCACCTTTACCCGCGTGGTGACTGCGACCGAGCCCGGCACGCTGGAGTTCGCGACCACCTTCCTGAGCGTGCTGTTCGTGCTCAACCTGCTGCTGTTCCTCTTCAACCTGCTGCCGGTGCCGCCGCTGGATGGCAACACCGCCATCACCTTGCTGATGAGCGAAGAGACCGGGCGGCGCTTCCGCGCATTCAGCCGGTCGTTCGGGCTGATCGGACTGCTGCTGGCGTGGTTCCTGTTCGGGCGGCTGTTCTGGCCCGTCTATACGTTGGCGCTGAACCTGCTCCACCCCGGCGCGGGCTACGGCTAGCCTGCCGGCAATGCAACGAACGCTCTAGCTGGGGCCGCCTCCGCCCACGAACATCCGCAGCACCACACTGAGAGCGACAAAGAACAACCAGCCAATCGCGCAAACAGCCACGGCGCGCCCGGTACTGTGGTAGTCGAGCGCTTGCCGCACCGCAACCACAAACGCCGCCAGCATCCAGATCGAGACCACCAAGCTGACCAACACGCCGAGCACCGGAATAATACCCAGAACCAGCAGCACGCCCGGCGAGGCCGAAAAACCGATGGTGCGCAGCAGCTCGCCTACGTCCGACCGCGTCTGGGGCTCGGGCAGAATCTTGGTTCCCACCAGGTAGGTGACAAAAGCCCACAGGAACCAACCGATAAGCGCCCCGATGGCGCCTACTGCTAATCCGACACCGCCTCCGGTGCCCACAGCGCCGATGCCGGAAGCGATGCTGGAAAGCACCACTACCCCCATCGCCTGACCCGTGGCGGTGCGGTCTGCTTCCACCTCTTCATAGGTGTGGACGTCCAGCTTGGCCGCCCCGATCATTCTTTGCGTGAAACTCGCCATCTTTCCTCCTCTCGGCAGAGATTCCTCCGCCTGTTTGTAGCACCTCGAAAATCAAAGCTCAATACCCGAGCCGCTGCAAATACCCGGTCCAGCTTAAAAGTGCTCCTGTAAATCGCCGAACCGCTCCAGCTCCAGCAGGCGGCCGCCGCCCGGCCGGATTTCCTCGTTTTCGTAGTCCCAAGTCACCGGCGAGGGGATGAAGACCGCGTTCAGGCCGGCGGCCAGGGCCGGGTTGACGTCCGAGCGCGGGCTGTTGCCCACCATCCAAACTTCGAGCCGCGACCACCCGTGCCGCTCGACCAACCCGTTATAGGTGGAAGCGTCTTTTTCGGCGACGATTTCGCACCCGTGGAAGAAACCTTCCAGCCCAGAAGCTGCCAGCTTGGCGCTCTGCTCCTCGACGTTTCCTTTGGTCAGGAGGAACAGCCGGTGGCGCGGCTTCAGGTAAGTGAGTGTCGCCGCCACTCCATCGAACACTCGATGAGGCACCGGCAGCAGAATGCGCGACAGGCGGCGAATCTCTTCCAGCATCTTGTCTTCGGCGCGCTGCCCGGCCTGCCCGCCGCGGCGGGCGAGCTTCAGATAGACTTCCTCCAACGTGAGCAGAAAACTCCGGGTGCCGTACCCGCGCTGCTGGATGTTTCGGTGTTCGGCCCTGTCCACTTCCTGTCGGATGGTTTGCGGGTCGTTGCCGAGCGGAGCCAACAACTCCACATAGGCGGCAATCGTGCGCTCAAACAGGGCGTTGGTTTCCCAGAGGGTGTCGTCGGCGTCAATCAGCAGGATTTTCCGCTGATGGCGCATACCTGTCCGAGTGCCGGCGGCCTAGCGCGCCGCGCGCGCGCCCGCCAGCCGCTCCAGGATCCGCTGGGCCACCTTCTGGGTTTCGCCAAAGTCGGCCAAATAGGTCTGAAGTTCGGCGTCCACTGTGCGCGTCGCTTCGACCGGCAGGCGGGCGCGGAAGATCATGTCGCGCACAAAGACCGGGTTGGGCAGGACCGCGTCCTCCTGCAATTCTTCCAAGGCTTGTTCAGGATCGTAGTGATACGCCATGATGCCCCCCAAAACTGATCGGCGAGTGTGCCGCTAGAGAAATTCCACTATAGCTCGCCGGTGCGGGGCAAGCAAGCCGGCCAACCCACCGGGCTGCGAGCAAAGCCGGGTACAACCGAGCCCAGCCTAGTACGTGTGCTTCTCCGACCACTTGCGGAGCAAGCGCCAGCGCCCGTCCGCTCCTTTGCGGAGAACCTCCAAGCTCAATTCAATTTCGCCCCGGCCGTCCTTCCACGCAAACTGGTTGCGGAGGGTGGCGATGGCCTCAGTGTCGCTGCGCGGAATCACGGTCAGCACCGAATGGCTCCAGCGCACTTCCTGACCGTAAACGGTTTGGAAAAACTGGCGCACACTCTCGACCGAGCGGCTCCTGTCAACTTGGGCAAGTCCCTGCCCGGGCACGTAGGTGAAAAGGGTGAACTCGGCTGCCAACCCCTCGGCCACACGCGCCAGGTCGCGCTCCCGCCAGGCTTTCCAGTACTCAGCATAGAAGTCGTTGACTTCAGCGGCCACGTCGGTGGCGGGAGCAACCGGCGCAGGAGGCGCTGCCGGCTCCTGCGCGCCGGCCATCGCCAGCACGGAGCACAAAACCACCAGGGTCAGTAGACGAAACACAATCACCTCCTGGGCCGGAGCAGCAGACGCCGCGCTGCTGCAATTTTGTTGGGCCGCTCTCATTCTTCGATGCATTTGGTAGTCTTGAACATGCCAATCGTAGTAGTCTTGCAAGTTAACTCGCGCCGCGTCGGTGGCGAGGCAGGCATTGCGTTGCGGAACCTTTGCATCCGCAGCAGAAGCTCTTGCCCCATCTGAAGGGCACGATTTTCTTTGTGGAGTTCATCCATTTCCTTTATAGCTGCTTCAGCTGAGGATACTAGATCGCTGCTAAGGCGAAGCAATGTGTTGAAATTCTTGACGAGTTTGCCGTACTCTGCGAGGTAGACATTACTTTGGAGCATGAGCACCATGATGACTCGTTGCAGTTCTTTCTGAGAGCAGGGGCCGAGTTCCTTTTCAAGTAACGCGTCGTTGATGTCAGCAGATCTCACTATGCCTTTTTCCTGTTGCCATAGTCCTTTGGGGTTGCACTCAGCCGTGACTTGTTGCGGAGCCGCCGGAGCCGCAGTTGCTGTCAGGGTGCAGAAAAGCAGTGCAATTGCTGCGTGTCTCATTTTTAGTCTCCTTGCATTGTCATGGCGTTCGTGCCGTGGCGGTGCTGGGATAGCTAAGTAGCACCGAGACGGTGCGAAAGTTGCGCCGCGCCAGCGGCAGTTTTTGTACTTCACAGCAACCGGTCACGAAATTTTGTGCTGAAATGGCTTCCGTACATGCCATCTTTACAACTAATAAACAAAAAATTATACCTCAATCACCCACTCCCACCCCTACCTCCCCTAGAGATTGACAATTCTTATCGACAGCCTTCCTGCTGATTACACACACGACGTGACGTGGCTTTGTTCTGAGGGAGAATGATACTCAAAAAAAAATAAAATTCATTCTCCATGATGGCATGACATAAAAGGTGCTCAGTAGAAAGCGTGCTTTGTGGGGCGGGGGTGGGGTGGGTGAGGGTCATTGACACCTTTATTTACATTTATTTATTGTTTTTCCCTGACACATCTGTCCCAACTTGGGACAATAAGATGAGACTACCAATTTATCATTAGCTCGTTATATCGTCGGAATAGTCTCAGACGTCGGTGGCGGGGGCGTCGGGCGCAGGAGGCGCGGCCGGTTCCTGCGCGCCGGCCATCGCCAGCACGGAGCACAAAACCACCAGGGTCAGCAGACGAAACACAATCACCTCCTGGGCCGGAGCAGCAGACGCCGCGCCGGCCATGCACCTCTCCCGTTGCCTAAGGCCAATCGAAACCTAGAAACGCAAGAGGTAAGAGAATTTGACGAAGAATTGCTTGGCATCGTTGATGAAGCGACGGCGCGGACGGACGATTCGAGCACCGGTGGCGGTCGGAACCACGTCCAGGTTCTGCGCGTTGCCGTTGTAGCCGACGAAGAGCGCCGTCCAGGGGTTGACCAAATAGGTGATCAAGATATCGGCATTGATGTTCTTGGTGGTTTCGAGTGCGGTCAGGTCGGGGTTGGCCAGTGTGGCATCGTATTGCAGGATGAAGCGCACAGAGAGTTCGCGGCTGAACTGCCAGTTCCAGCGCGAGCGCAGGATGTTGTTGTTGAAGATGCTGGCGCCGGTGTCGCGGTCCCGCAAGCGGGAAAACAGGTAGCTGTTGTCGATCCGCAGGGGAGTCAGAGGACGCAGGGTGAGTGTGAAGGTGGCGTCCCTTGTGTTGGCCAAGAAGGGCTCCCGACCGGCGGGCGGAGCGAAGTTGATGCCCTTTCCCGTTCCGGCAAAGCCGGAAACGGACACGCGAGAAAAGTAGCTGCTGGAAAAAGTGAAGCCATAACCGGGCAGGGAGAAGTCGCGGTTCTGGGTCAGGCCCGAGAAATCCTGCGGGCGGAGACGTTCTCGGGCAGCGTTGTAGAAAATGCGGAAATTGCTCTGGCCGATGAACTCCCACTGGAAGCTCGGGCTCAAGCCCCAGTCCAATCGGGTGCCCTCGTGGTCGTACACACGCTCGAAAAACAACCCGGGGCCCCAGGAAATCAGGCGCTTGCCCTCGGGACGAAAGGAATATCCGAGGTTCTGGCCAATGCGGCGGACATCGGGCCGGCGCAAAAAACCCGATGCGGTGCGGAAATCGGGGCTGCGGTCGTTGTATTCCAGGCTGTAGGAGAACTGGCGCCCGCTGCGGCGCACTCCGGCGTCAAAGGCGGTGCCGTTCAGGCGGCTGCCATCCAACTCCCGCGTCCAACTCCTCACACCCTGGAAGAGCGCAACCCAGTGGTTGTTCAGCCGCAACCGGCTGTCGGCGCCGCCCACACGGTTGTAGCTGCCCTCGAATTCCCGACTGGTGTAGATTGCGCCGAGGTTGGACTGCTGGAAGATATCGCGGCTGACGCGCGCAATAGCGAACAGCGCCCGCTTACCGTGCAGCGGGTCGCCGACAGAGACGCTCTTGCCGGGCGATTGGTCGTCCATCAGCAAAGCCCCGATGGCGTAGGGGCCGGTCTTGCCGGTGAGCCGCACACCAAACTGCGGGTCGGCAATCCGCCGGGTGAAGAGCAGGTTGATGGGAGTCTGGAAGAAGTTGGCGTTTTCGAGGAAAAACGGGCGCTTCTCCGGGAAGAAAACCTCGAAGCGCTGGTTGGTGGTGATTTGCGGCTGATCCGATTCCACTTGGTTGAAGTCTGGATTCGCCGTAACGTCCAGCACCAAGCTGTCCTTGAACACAAACTTGGCATCCAAGCCGGCGTCGGGGTCGGCGCGGTCGCGGACGAAGAAGGGGCGGTCGGGGTCGCGGGTGTCCAGCGTGCGGAAAGAGCGGAAGGCTCCGTAGGGGATGAACTGGATGTTGCGCGCCGGGGAGATGTTCTCCAGGCCGCGCAGGGTGGCGGCTTGATTGAGGCGACCTTCAATGCGGCTGGAGCAGTGGGGCCAGAAGGATTGCTCATTGATGCGGGGGATGTTGCGATAGACGAAGATGCCCCACGTCTGCTGCGGGCGGGCGGGAAACCGCAGGCTCTTGAAGGGGATGGCCATCCAGACCACGTAGCCCTGGTCGGTAAGCTTACCCTTTGAGTGCCAGAGCGTATCGAAGGAGAAATCAAACTGCCCACGGCAGCCACCTCTGCCTCCTCCTTCCGTGAAAAGTGCATCGCGTTGAATGCCGAATGGGTTGGCGTGGAAAGCGTAGGCCCGGCGCTGGTCGTGGAAGGTGTCGAGTATCACCTGGACGAAGTCATCACCACCGAAACCCTCGCGCGGCACCAAGCGTGCGCGCACCTTCTCCGGCTCGGCGTCGAAGGCGACAAAGATGATGTAGAGATTTTTATTGTCATAGCCGAGATAGACTTCGGTACGTTGGGAGGCCGGGGCGCCGTCGCTGGGCTCCCGCTGGATGAAGTTCGTCACTTTCGCCAAGCGACCGTCCACTTCGCGGTTGGGTTTCATTTCCAGAAAGTCTTCCAGCGTCGGCGGGCGATCCACTCGCGGAATGACCAACTCCGGGCGCGGCCCGGCGGGAGGGGATTCTGCCGCCGGCGAGAGCGGCGCACAGAGGACTATGGCCAGCACCAGAACGGCGCGCGCTGCGACGCGGCATGTACCAGGAAATTGCATCGCTCCCGCTCAATCTTCAGCAGCTTGCTTTGGGAAAAAGCTAGGGCCCCGCTTGCTGAGTAGTTTTGTCTTTCCTGCCCCGCGCCGGCGGCGTGCGTCCCACGCGCGCTGACAGCCTATGTTCCGTCGGCGGTCAGATCCAGACGGGGGCGAGGGCTCCTCAGGACGACAGGGGGAGAAACTCGTACTGGTCAATCACCGCAGCCACGCCCACCTCACCCATTGACGCCGGAGCATCTTCCGCTGAGCCCAACTGACCTTTATCCACTCGCACCACCCGTCCCGAGCACTCGATGGAAATTTCGTTGGCCAACAGGACGTGCTTCGGCAAGGTCAGCCGCAACTTGATCTGCGAGCCGGGCTGCACTTCCTGCTGCAGCATGAAATAGATGCCCTGGTAACTGATGTTCTCGGTGACGGTGGGTTCGGGGACGAACGTGGCCAAGCTGGGCACGGAAACCTCTAGCGGTAACCTCATGGAGAAGCGATGAGCTTTGCGGTGTTCCGCGGCCATCCCTCGGTTAATTCTGCCCTCCTCTTGGCCGCTACGGTACCACCCCTAGACCGGAATGCGCAACAAGAATGCGCGCCTCACCTGCCAGCCAACGCCCACACACGTCCACCCGCAAGCGATCTTGGTGGCGGAAAATTCCACCCCGCAAACGCCTCCGGGTTTTGGCACAATGGGCTGGAAGGACGCAAGGCGGGCAGCATTCCCAGTGGGAACAGAGTGAAGCGCACAGTCCAATCGCTGTTTCTTCCCGGACCGGCGGGTCAGTTGGAAGCGTTGCTGGAACGCCCCCAACCGACCCGCAAAAAACTGGCGGGGTTGGTCTGCCATCCGCATCCGCTCTATGGCGGCACGCTCCACAACAAAGTGGTACACCACACCGCGCTGGCCTTGCAGCACCTGGGGCTGCCTGTCCTACGCTTCAACTTCCGCGGCGCCGGGCTCAGCCAAGGCAACCACGACCACGGGCGCGGCGAGGCCGACGATGTGCGGGCCGCGCTCGCCTACCTGCAAGAGAAATTTCCCCGCACCGATATCGTGCTGGCCGGATTTTCCTTCGGAGCCTGGGTGGGGCTGCGGGTGGGTTGCAGCGAGCCGCGCGTGTCAGCCCTAATCGGCGTCGGCTTGCCGGCCGATAGCAGCGACCTGAGCTACCTCACTCAGTGCCGCAAACCAAAACTGTTCGTCCAGGGCACGCGGGACCAGTTCGGCTCCCGGCCCAACGTGGAGGCTGCGGTCGAGCAGGCCGCCGGGCCCAAAGAACTCATCTGGGTCGAAGGCGCCGATCACTTTTTCGCCGGCCACCTCGACCAGCTCCGCCAAGCCATCGGCAGCCACTTCCCGCTCCCCTTGACCCCGGCAGCGGAGCCGCAGGAGTAGAACTACCCACCCGCAAAAGAGTGTAAGCCTGTACGTGCATTCTTATCAGAGAGATACGGTAGCTGCGTCCGAGGCAGCAGAGCCCCAGCGGCGGCCTCGAACTCGGGTTGGGCTGACGCCTAATGAGCCGGCAGCGGGCCTTGGCCGTCCTTGGGGGAAAAACTTGATTTCTGGTTGGCAAACTTGTCCGCCTTGTGATAGCGTCTGCCCACTTTCCTTTAGTGTGGGGGATTGAGCCCAATGGAAGCGGGGGCTCAGATTGAGGGGGGTATATTCGTGCTGCAAGAGTTCCTGTGGTTTATTTTCGGCTTGGCGGCCTTGGCAGCAGTGTTGGCTTCATTTCCCGGCTTGTCGGACCCTGCGTCGTCTGGGGGCAGTCGGCGTGGCCGGAGGAAGTCACCCATAAAAGACTAGGCGCAAGAAGTCCGGCCAGAAGCGAGCGGCGCGCAAACGTTCGCTCGTCCGAGGAAAGGGCAGGACTGCCCGCAAACTTCCCCCGACGCGGAACAAAATCCCATTGACCCTCAACCGGCGGTTTTCCTATCGCTAGGATTGGACTGGGCGGGTGGCGTCCAGGCTGACCACTGCTTCCTCACCGACCACTTCCGCGTTGTGCACGACGTGGGCGGGAATTTCGATGATGTCGCCCGGCGCCAGCACGAACTCCTGCCCCTCGGCCGCAATTTTCAGCCGCCCGCTGAGCACGGTGTCCTTCTTATCAACTTCATGGGTGTGGTCGGAGAAACAGGTGCCGGGAGGATAGACGTAGCGGCTGACGGCGTAGCCTTGCCGCTCCAGCCAGCGGCGCATGTTCTTTTCGTTCAGCGCCCCCCAAGCCGGGTCCCACTGTTGGACGCGCACCGGCATGGCTAAACCCTCTGAAAAAGCTGCAAGAATTCCTCCTGTGACTGCACCGGGACTTGCAACAGGTGGAGGTTCTCCTCCACGTGCTCGACGCGGCTCATCCCCACCAGCGCAACGCCCACGCCGGGCGTGGAGCGCACAAACTGGATGGCGCGTTGAGCGTCGGTGCGGAGTTTCCCGTTCAGGCGGGCGCGAAATTGGTCGGGAAAGTTGCGCGTCACCTGGCCCTGTAAAGTCGACGCGCTGGCGAAGACGGTGATGCCCAACCGCCGCGCCGCCGCCAGCAGCGACAGCTTCTCACCCGCGACGGTCTGGTTGGGGCGCAGGAACGCTTCCGGCATGGCCAGACTGTAGGGGAGTTGAATCGCCTTGAAGTGGTGGCCGGGCCCGCCGACTGCTTCCGCCAAGTTGACCAGCTCCTCCAGGGAGAGATAGTCCGGCGCCTCGGGGGGTTTGCGGTAGCCGTCCCAGGTGGCGGTGCCGTAGCGGCGAATGCGGCCGGCAGCCACCCATTTTTCCAACCTTTCGAAGGCGGCGCGCATCCGGCGCAAAAACTCCTCCCGCGGCACTACCGTCAACTGCATCTCGGGGTTGTGGAGATAGAAGACGTCGATGGTTTCCAGGTCGAGGTTGCGCCGGCTGCGCTCAAGCTGGTCTTCCAGAAAACGCGGGGTCATGCAATGCGCCCCGGCGGCAACATCGTCGGGGCTGAAGACGCCCGGCTGGACGTAGTGCTCCTGGAAGTAAGCCAGCGCGTCGGGCGCAGGTTGGCCGTCGAAAGTCAGAAAACCGGCTTTGGTGCAGACCACTACTTCATCGCGGGCCAGCTTGCCTTGCTCCATCAGCGTGCGCAGAGCTGTGGCGACGGAACGCTCGCTGCGCTGGAGGCGGTAGTTGATGGCGGTGTCAATGACGTTCGAGCCCAACTCCAAAGCGCGAGCAATGGCGCGCGCGTAGCGCCGGTCGGTCTCCGCGTCAGGCTCGCCCAAGTAGGTGCCCACACCGACGGATGACAACCAGAGACCGTCCTGTTGGCGGAAGTGCCCCGGGGCGGCGTGGGCGGCAAAGCGCTGGCGGTAGCGCGCCGTTCCCTCCGTGGTGGCAAAACCGGAAAGCACCATTCGCCCCTTTCAAGTCAGCAAGCCAGTATAGCAAGGGCCGGAGCGGGCAACGCCCCGGCAGATGGCGCCGCGCTCGCTAACCGGAGGTGTCTGGCAGCGTCTAATCAAGGGGCGAAATGGGTGAACCAACCCGATTCAACTTTCGTATTCAACCACAGGGGAATGGTGTAGTGCGATGAGTCTGCGCGAACTGCTGGCCGACACGCTGCGTACCCTGTGGACGCACAAGCTGCGCACCGCCCTGACCATGTTCGGGATTGCCTGGGGCATCGTCTCCATCACCCTGATGGTGGCCGCGGGCGAGGGACTGCGGGTGGGCCAGCGCCGGGCGGCGGAAACTTTCGGCAAGGACATCATGATCGTCTTCGCCGGCCGCACCAGTCTGCAGGCCGGGGGCACGCGCGCCGGTCGCCGCATCCGCTGGCGCGACACCGACCATCTGGCGGTGGCCGGGCAAGCGCCCTCCTGCCAGTACGTGCTGCCGGAGCTGGGCCAGGGAAGCACCCCGGTGCGCAGCCCCTACAACAGCGGCACCTTTTTGGTGACCGGCTCACTGCCGCCCTTCGCCGAGATCCGCAGCCTGACGGTGGGCGAGGGCCGCTTCTACAACTGGGAAGACCAAGCGCAGGTGCGCCGGGTGGCGTTCATCGGCAGCGAGGTGAAAAAACAGCTCTTTGCTAAACGCGACGCGGTGGGCGAGACCATCCGCATCCGCAGCTTCCCCTACTCCATCATCGGGGTGATGAAGGAGAAAGACCAGGACTCCAGCTACGACGGCCAGGACATTTCCAAAGTCTTCATCCCTTTCAGCTCGGTCCTGCGAGACTTCCCCAACAAGCCTCCCAGTCCCCCCAACGCTATTGACCGGCTGATCGCAGTTCCCAAGTCGCTCGAATACCACGAAGCCTGCAAGTGGGAGCTGCGGCGGGCGCTGGCCCGCATCCACAAGTTTGACCCCCGCGACGAAGAGGCCGCGTCCATCTGGGACACAATCGAGAACGCCAAGGCCTTTCGCATGATGACCGACGGGATGAAATACTTCATGGGGGCGGTGGGGGTGGTCACGCTCTTCCTGGGCGGCATCGGAGTGATGAACATCATGCTGGTGGCAGTGCGCGAGCGGACGCGGGAAATCGGCGTGCGCAAGGCGGTGGGGGCCAGCGCTCGCGCCATCCTGCGGCAGTTCTTTGCCGAGACGCTGATTGTGGTCTTTGCCAGCGGCGGGGTGGGGCTGGGAATCGCCTACGGCCTTTGTGCCCTGGTCAACGGCCTGCTGTTCAGCGACCAGACTTCAACTTCTTTCTTCGCCGGGTTGCTGCCCACGCTGGAGTCCGGCCTGTTGGCGTTTGTCTTGCTCGGAACGGTGGCTGTGCTCTCGGCGCTCTATCCCGCCAGCCGCGCGGCCGCGGTTGAGCCCATCGAAGCGCTGCGTTATGAGGCGGGAGGTTAGATGTTCCGAGAAATTCTGATCCAAGCCTGGGACGCGCTGTGGCGCAACCCGCTGCGCAGCTTCCTGACCATGCTGGGCATCGTGTGGGGCATCGTGGCGGTCACCGTCCTGATCGCCTACGGCAGCAGCTTCCGCGGGGTGCTGCTGGACGGCTTCAACGCCTTCGGCAAGACGGCGGTGATCTGCTGGCCGGGGCAAACCAGCGAACAGGCCGGGGGCGAGCGCGCCGGCAAGCGGGTGCGGTTCGAGAAAGCCGATCTGGAGCAGGTGCTGGAGGAGGCCACGCTGGTCAAGCACGCCAGCCTGGAGACGGTGCGCTGGCGCCCCATCACCTACAACCAGCGCCTGCAAAACACCGCCATTCGCGGGGTCTATCCCATCTACGGGGAAATCCGCAACGAGAACCCCGAGCGCGGCCGCTGGCTGAGCCCGGAAGACTTCCGGGAGCGGCGGCGGGTGGCGGTGCTGGGCGGACGCCTCTACAAGAAACTCTTCAGCGGGCGGCCGGCGGTGGGAGAGATTGTGCGCATCAGCGGCGTGCGCTTTACCGTCATCGGGGTGATGGACCCCAAGATGCAATTCTCCAACTACTTCACCAGCGACGACGAGTCGGTGTTTATCCCCTACACCGCCGCCGGCGACCTCTGGAACACGCGCTACGCCAGCGTGCTGGTGTTCGCCCCGGTGGCGCCGCAGTTCGAGCAGCGAGCCATGGCGCAGGTGCGGGCAACCATTGCCAAGCGCCAGCACTTCTCGCCCACCGACGAGCGCGCCATCAAGATGTACGGGCGGGAAATGTTCCGCCCCATCATTGACGGCATCGGCATCGGGTTGCAGGTGCTGCTGCTGTTTATCGGCGCGCTCACCTTGGGCATCGGCGGGGTGGGGGTGATGAACATCATGCTGGTGTCGGTGAACGAGCGCACGCGCGAGATCGGCTTGCGGCGGGCGTTGGGCGCCCGGCGCCGCCACATCCTGGCCCAGTTTCTGGCCGAAGCGCTGGTGCTGACGCTGCTGGGCGGGTTGCTCGGCCTGGTTCTGGCTCAGCTTATCGCCACCGGCATCGGTACCCTGCCGATGTTGGGACATCTGTTCGAAGACACCTCCGGCAAGCGCGACATCCACCTGGAGCTTTCCCTGGCCACCGTGGCTCTTTCCACCGGCGTGCTGGTATTGGTGGGCGTGCTGAGCGGGCTGGTGCCGGCCCTGCGCGCCTCCCGGCTGGAACCGGTGGCGGCCCTGCGTTACGAGTAGAACCGCACCTGTTCCGCGAAGAAACGACCGCGGGTAGTGTATCCATTTGGCGCTGCTTCCTCCTGCCCTTAATCGCCGAGCCCCGTGGCACCTGCCACGGGGCGCTCGGGCGTTCCTCCGCCCGGCGGCAGGTGCCTGCCTACCGCAGGCAGGCCGCCGGGCTCAGCGCGTGTTCAGGTTGGATCATTTGTTCAAGGAACAGAATCTTTTTCCCGCCACCCTTCTCTCAAAATGGCCACTACCCAACCCAGAAACCAGTTGCACAATAGTTGTGCAACTGCTATTCTAGGTATGGCTAAAGGAAAAAGATCGAGCACGTCCCCCGCAACAGGGGACTACACGAGGGGGTTCAGGGAGCGAAGTTCCACGGGGCCACGAGACCCCACCTCCCAAAGAGATTGGCCCCAACGCTCCCGCCCCCTTCCTTGAATCCTGCCCCGTAGAGTGTTCCGCTGTACCCGCACTTCCGCTTGCTCGGTTGGGCGAAGAGACCAAAATGCCGGGGAGTTCGAGGTTAGTGCCAGTCCACGCTCACGCGTTGGGAGCCGATCACTACGTATCCATTCTTTCGGGCGAAGGCTACGAGGTCGATTAGAAGCTGGACATCCTTTTCGCAATACTCGACTACCTTGGCTTTGTCCCCAGCCCGCCACCACGCGACCGCGTCCAGCCCGGAGCCGCTTTTGGTGGAACCCAGGGTTTGGCTCGCCAAGTTGTCCAACTTGACGCGGTGCCCCAGCCGGCGCTTCAGGTCGGCCAGCAGGTCGAACGATTTGGTTTGAAGCTGCTCGACCGAGGCATAGGCCCGCAGCACTTCGAAATCAAAGCGGTCACCATTGAAGGTGATGACACGAGGAAACCGGCCCAACTCAGAAACAAGTTGCCCCGCATCTTCCTCGAACCAGTGCCGGAAGCGGCGCTGCGCGTCCCAGGTCACAGCCAGCGCCAAGCCAAACTGCCGGATGTTCGACCAACCCCCCGGCACCTCGTGCGACAGCCGGAGGGTTTCCACGTCCAGATAGATTTCCGTTCGAGGGTCGGAATTACGTCCTGCGAGTCCGGTGGGTTGGGTGGAATTCTCCATAAGCCCGGGCGGCGCTTGCGCGCGCCGTGCGCTGGGCGGGCGCGGCCGGCCTACTGCTTCCTCGGTTAGCGGCGACGCTTTCGAGTTCTGCGCCTGGCAGTCTTCTTCCGAGCCTTGCGGGTTTTCTTCCTGGGCTTGGTTTTCTTCTTGCTTTTCTTTTTGGCCCTGGGTTTCTTTCTGGATTTGGCCTTCTTCCGCGGCCTAGCTTTCTTCTTGGACTTGAGCCGAGCCTTCCTCTTGGGGCTGGCTTTTTTCTTACGCTTGGCCTTTTTCTTGGCTTTGGCTTTGGCTTTCTTTCTGGCTTTGGCGGTCGCGGCCTTTTTCTTGGCCGCCACTTCCACCGCTGGCGCCACGGCGAAGCTCCCCACGCGCGGCCGGGCCAGGCGGTTGAAATCAGAGTAGCGCACGCGGATGGCCTCGGCGTGGGTGCCGGCGTTGATGACGATGTTCTCGGCGGTGATCAGTTCCTGGTCCACGTAGGTGGGCAGGTTGTAGAGACTGCCGAAGGGAGGCATGGCGCCCAGCTCGCAGTCGGGGAAAAGCTGCTGGAACTCAGACTCGCTGGCGAGCGAGCATCTCTTGACTCCCCCGGTGCGCGCCAACTGCTTGAAATTCACGCGTCGCGGGGCCGGCAGCGCCGCCAGGGCGTAGGCCCCGTCCATCTTCACCACCACCACTTTGACAAACTCGTTCCCGGGCACGTGCATCCGGGCGGCCAGTTGTTGGGCGGTAAAGGCAGGGTCGTGCTGCATCAAATCGTAGCCCACTTGATTGTCGTCCAGGAATTGCTTGAGGCGGGTAGAAATCATGGTGCCCTCCTTCTCCACTGGCCCGGAGTCCGCGCCATCCCCAGGCCAATCCAGCATACCAAAGCTGGCGGCACGGAGCTAGAATTCAGTCTCTTTTTAATCTTCAGGGTTGGGCCAAAAAAGGGGCGGCGGGTGGGGGGAAACCACCCGCCGCCTGCGTGGGGTAGGCAAACCCTCCCGGGGAGGGAGGACTTACCATGGGGACATCCAAATTCGTCGTCTTTTTGCTAGCGCCGACGGCTCCTGTGCTTCCCCCTAGCCGGCCCCGGGCCAACCCCAGGGGCGGCGCGTATGCTCAACTCTGCGTCCACCCGGAAGCGAATCATGGGGTGCCGGGTGCGCAAGCTGTGCGCTGTGTCAGCAGCAGTAGCGAAGTCGGGGAGCCCGCGCGCTCGCTCCCAGTGCTTCCCCCCGTCGTAGCTCTTCCAGATCACGAAGTTCACGATTGTGGTCTTTTTCCCGTCCTCCGTTAGGCCTTGCTTTGCGCCGAACTCTCCAGCAACCCCAGCACGGAACGAATCTCTTCCGCCTCCAGCCCCAGCGCCGCCACCGCGCTCAGGCCGCAGATGGCTGCGCCGATCATGTCTTCCCGGCGGACACACTCGATCAGTTGAGCCGAGAGGGCGACGGCACAGCCCCCCCGCACCGATTTCTCCAACTTCCCTATCTCCGCCCAATTTCTCATGTGGCCTTGCTCCTCACCTGTCGTCCCTAGCTCGGCACCACCGCCGACGGGGCCAGCGCTTGCGCCCACACCTGCGCGCGCTGGTACCGCTCGGGCTCACACAACGAGCAAATGACGTCGCTGACTTCTCGTCCGGCCTCCCGCCCGCCCTCGACGAAGGTCAGCCAGAGCAAGGCGTGGGGAGCGCGGTGCCGGCAGCGGCTGGCGTCGGCACGCACAGCCGGGGCCAGCGGGCCGCTTGCGAACTCGATCTGGTAGCGGCCACTCCGGTTGGGGGGTGGGACTACGACCACCCGGATGTTTTCGAGAGAATAGAGTTCCGCCGTTGGAGCACTACCTGCCATTGCGCACCATCCTCCCCCGTCGAGGGGGCCGTTCCTGCTTTCCCCGCCAACTCCGGCTCGACCGTCACACGGCCCGCGCGAGCCCCTTTGGGCTCACGAGACCTTGGGCATCCACCTCTCGGCCAGGAATTTTTCCTGATCGAACTCGGTGGCCAACTTCAATCCCCAGTAGCGGTCGGGGTTGCAAATCGAGCAGCCGCTGGAGAGCTCGTCCTGCCGCTCCACCCGGCCCCGCCGCCCGAAGTGCAACTGGAAGAGCACGGCGTGCTGGGTATCGATGCGGCAGACGGGGCAGTAGCGCTGCCGCAACTCAACTTTCAGGTCTGCCTTGACCATGGCTTCAGCCTTCTTCCCCGTTACGGCTGGGCTGAACGCTCCAGCCCGAAGTGGCACCCCTTGGCTTCGCAGTCATGCTCCGGATCCACTTCCCGCACGTAGTCGTGGCCGCGCGCCAGCGCGTCCTCGGGCTGCGCAAAACCCGCCAGTTGCGGCGCGCGGTCGAAGGGCGTGCGCAAATCCACCACGTTCAACTCCCACTTGCCGTCATCGGGCAGAACCAGAATGTGGATGCGCCCGTCCTCCATCTCATGCACAAACGGTTCGTGCATCGCCGCTCCCTGAATCATCACGAGCACCCCGAGGTGCCGCCGCAGTTGTGGCACTTGTAGCAGGAGCCGTTGCGGGTCATGAGCGAGCCGCAATCGGGACAGGTGGGAGCGTCGGGCGAGACTTCCACCGGCGCAGGGGTGAACTGCATCCTGCGCTCCACCCGCTGCACTTCTCCCTCTCCGCTGATTTCCCCTGCCGCCGCCACCGCCGGCGTAGGCTCAGGGGCAGCCGTTTCCCCGTTGGCATTCAGGTCCACGGTCTTGTACTTGGGAGAGATGAAGCGCGCGCCCAGCCAGCGGAAGATATAGTCAATAATGGACTTAGCGATCGGAATCTCCGGGTTGTTGGTCCAACCGGAAGGCTCAAAGCGGACGTGCTGGAACTTGTCCACGTAGATCTTGAGCGGCACCCCGTGTTGCAGCGCGATGGAAATGCCCAGGGCGAAGCTGTCCATCACGCCCGAGAGGGTGGAGCCTTCCTTGGCCATGGTGATGAAGATTTCGCCCGGCAGGCCGTCGGGGTAGAGCCCAACGGTGATGTAGCCCTCGTGGCCGCCGACGGAAAACTTGTGGGTGACGGCCTGCCGCGTTTCCGGCAGCTTGCGGCGCTTGGGACGAGGGTGCAGGTCAGCCTCCGGGGCGGCCGCCGCCTGCTGCTCGGTCTTGGAGGTCCCTGCGGCGGGGGAGAGGGGCTGGACCTTCTTGGAGCCATCGCGGTAGATGGCCACGGCCTTTGCGCCCAGCCGCCAAGCCTCGATGTAGGTGTCCATGACCTCTTCCACCGTGGTCTCTTCCGGCATGTTGACGGTTTTGGAGATGGCGCCGCTGACGAAGGGCTGCACCACCGCCATCATCTTCAGGTGGCCGCGGTACTGGATGGAGCGCCGACCGTCGGCGGGCTTGAGCGAGCAATCGAACACCGGCAGGTGCTCTTCCTTCAGATGAGGCGCGGCTTCGATGGTGCCGGTGCGGTCGATGTGGTCAACGATGTCGCTGACCTGATCGGGCTTGTAGCCCAAGCGCTGCAAAGCCATGGGGACGGTGTTGTTGACGATCTTGATGACGCCGCCGCCCACCAGCCGCTTGTACTTCACCAGGGCGAGGTCGGGCTCGATGCCGGTGGTGTCGCAGTCCATCATGAAAGCGATGGTGCCGGTGGGCGCAATCACGGAGGCCTGGGCGTTGCGGTAGCCGAACTTCTTGCCCGCGGCCAGCGCTTGGTCCCAGGCGTCCTGGGCCGCGGCCACCAGCGGGGCGGGGACGTTCTCGGCGTTGATGCCGCGCAGGGCGTCGCGGTGCAAGGAGATGACGTCCAACATAGCATCCCGGTTCTGCGGATAGCCGGAGAAAGGGCCGGTGACCTCGGCGATGCGGGCGCTGGTCTGGTAGGCCTGGCCGGTCATCAAGGCGGTGAGGACAGCGGCCAGGTCGCGCCCGGCGTCGCTGTCGTAAGGCAGTCCGGAAGCCATCAACAGCGCGCCCAGGTTGGCGTAGCCCAAACCCAGCGGCCGGTAGTCGTGGGAGTTGCGCTCGATTTTTTCGGTGGGATAGCTGGCGCTCCCGACGATGATTTCCATGGCCGTGACGACTACGTCCACCGCGTGCCGGAACTTCTCCGCGTCAAAGTTCCCCGCCCCGTCCACAAACTTCATCAGGTTGAACGACGACAAGTTGCAGGCCGAGTCGTCCAAGAACATGTACTCCGAGCAGGGATTGGAGGCATTGATGCGGTCGGTGACTTTGCAGGTGTGCCAGCGGTTGACGGCGGTGTCGTACTGCATGCCGGGGTCGCCGCACTGATGGGTGGCTTCGGCAATCTGGCGGAGCAGGTCGCGGGCGCGAAACTCTTGAGCCGGCTGGCCGGTCACCACCGAGTGGGTCCACCAGGGTTGATCCTCCACCGCCGCCCGCATGAACTCATCGGTCACGCGCACGGAGTGGTTGGCGTTCTGGAAAAAGACCGAGCCGTAAGCCTCGCCGTCAATGGAGGAATCGTAGCCCAGGCCGACCAGCGCCCAGGCTTTGCGCTCCTCGCGCGCCTTGCAGCCGATGAACTCCTCGATGTCGGGGTGGTCAATGTTGAGGATGACCATCTTGGCGGCGCGGCGAGTTTTGCCGCCCGACTTGATGACGCCAGCGAAGGCGTCGAACCCTTTCATGAAGCTGACCGGCCCGGAGGCGGTGCCGCCGCCGGAGAGAGTCTCAGTGGAGCCGCGCAGGTGGCTGAAGTTGGTGCCGGTGCCGGAGCCCCACTTGAACAGCATGCCTTCGCTCTTGGCGAGGTCCATGATGGATTCCATGCGGTCGTCGAGCGCTTGGATGAAGCAGGCCGAGCACTGCGGCCGCGGCATCACACCCACGTTGAACCAGACCGGGGAGTTGAAAGCGACCATTTGGTTGAGCAGCAGGTGGGTGAGCTCGTCGCGGAAGATGGCGTGGTCTTCGGCGGAGGCAAAGTAGCTGCCATCCCGGCCCCAGTCGGCCAGGGTATCGGCCACGCGGCCGATCAGTTGGCGCATGCTCGCTTCGCGCTCCGGAGTGCCGCGGTTGCCGTGGAAGTATTTGCTGGCGACGATGTTGGTGGCGGTCTGCGACCAGTCCTTGGGGACCTCCACGTCATGCTGCTCGAAGATAACCTCGCCCTTCTCGTTGGCGATGGAGGCAGTGCGCTGCTCCCATTGCACCTCATCGTAGGGGGAAACGCCCTCGCGCGTGAACAACCGACGGAACTTCAACCCTGCTTGTGTACCGCTAGAAAGGACTTCCCGTTCACCCATGACTTGCCGCTCCTCAAGTAGTGTGCCCTGCTCTGCGCCGGATGGCTCCCACAACCCCATCCGGGGAAAAGAGGAGCGGGCTTCCCCGGCGCTGTCGCTACGGCTTCCCAGTACCTGAGGCAACCCCGCTGCGGTTGGCTTATACGCCCGCGACTTGGCGGTGTCAAGAAAAAAGCGCATCCTGTAGGAGTTCTCCCCGAATATCCGCCTATATATTGTATGGCGAACGCCCAGCGAAAGTCCAGCCCCCAAGCCGGCTCCTGGACACCCCCAGGGGGCGCGCGGCCCATAATGGCACCCATACCAAAAGGAGCGTGCCTAGCTCGCTCTGCCGGAGGGGGGAACCTCATGGTTAGCCGCTTAAGAAACGGAGGGCTTCTGGTGCTGCTGCTTGTGTTGCTGCTGGCGCTGCCGGCCCTGCTGGCCGGGCAGGAAGAGCCGCCGCCAGACGTCTGGAAGCCGTTGCGCGTGCTGGTGGGGTCGTGGGAAGGAACCGGCACCGGTCGGTGGGGAGACACTCGACCGTCGAGCGCGAATACCGGTTCGTGCTGCGCGGCGCCTACCTGCGCGGCAGCACCAAGTCGGTCTATCCGCCGCAGGAGAAAAATCCCGAAGGCGAAGTGCACGAGGAGTTCAGCTTTTACAGCTACGACCGTCGGGCGGGCAAGTTCATGCTGCGCCAGTTCAGCGTGGAGAAGATCGTCAACCGCTACGTGCAGGAGGAGATTTCCGCCGACGGGAAGACGCTGGTCTTCCGTACCGAAAGTATCGAAAACTTTCGCCCCGGGTGGCGGGCGCGGGAAACCATCAAGATTGTAAGCGACGACGAGTTTATTGAAATCTTCGAACTGGCCCCGCCGGAGCAGGACTTGCAGGAGTACCTGCGCAACCACTTCCACCGGAAGAAATAATCCTTTCGCAGAAAAGCAGATTCCTCGCCCCGCCGTTGGCGGGACTTTGCTCGGAATGACAAGGACCGGTTTGTCTGGCGGCCAAGTGCACAACACTTGCCCTCTTTGTCATTCTGAGGAGTCTGCCTCGGGCGGGCGACGAAGAATCCAACCGTGACCACTGGCGGTTCGATCCTCGAATTGGCTACTCGCCCTACGGCCAAAGACGGGATTCTTCGCCTCGCCCCGCCGTTGGCGGGACTGCGCTCAGAATGACATGTGGGGCGGCCCGCAGATGGCATCGCCCAGCCCCTGCTTCTAGTGGGCGGCGGCGCGGACAAAGGCGGCCAAGTCCTGCTTGAGCTGCTGCAAAGACAGCTGGTGGATGTACATCATGGGGCCGGCCTCCTGCCTATGATTTCTCTCACTGAGGTTCCCCGGTGAGACTGGCAGCATCCAATGGGAAGCAGTCATGATCCGCAAAGCTATCTTCATCTACAACGCCGGCTCCGGGGCGCTGGCGGCCATGCTGGACAGCGCCAAGAAGCTGGCGCGTTCATCAAGCGCCTGCTCGCTCTGCGCCATCACCCACGGCGTTTTTTCCGAGAAGGCCGAGTGGCGCGACCTGGAGTGCCGCTTGGGGTTTCCTACTTCCTACTATCACCGCGACCAGATTCCGCCGCCGGTGCGGGGCTTCATCCAACAGCGAAGCCTCTCCTTGCCGCTGGTTCTGTTTGAATTGGAGGGTGGCGGCTACGAGCTGGCGTTGTCGTCCTGGGGGCTGGGCCAGTGCACCGGCGACCCCCGCTGCCTGAAGGCGCGGCTGGAAGCCTCCCTGAAACTGCTAGTGAAAAACCGGCGATGAACCGTACCGGTTTATCGCCGGTACCACACCAGCGGAAGAGGTAGCGTCCAAAGGCGGGGTGCCCCGTGCAGGGATAAACGCCACACCCTCTTGCGGACAGGTGGGGAGGACACGAACAGCGGGGGCGGAGCGGGCCCGCGTCTACGGCTTGGGCGGCGGGGCGGGCTGAAGGCTGGCGAGCAGGCGGCGCAGCTTGCGGCGCTCTTCTAGGTCAATCTTGACAATCTCAAAACCCACTTGATTGGACCGCCCACTCCGCACCAGAGCGGTGGCGCGCACCGGCACCACGCGGAGCTGCAACTCCAATTCAATTTCAGTGCCCGGCGGGGGCGGGGGCTGCCGGCACTCCGCCACTCCCCCACCCAGGCTGAGCACCTGAGTGGTGAGGGACCATTGGCCCCGCAGGGTGGTGGCGACCAAATTCATCTGCCGAGGCAGCACCACGCGCTGGTAGCGGCGGTGCCGCACCCAGGGAGACTGGGGGGCGGGGTCGAGCGGCGCCAGGGCCAACTCGGCCTTGCTGAGCCCGCAGGGGGCGAGAAACTTCCCCGCCCACTCAGGATCAATCTTCAGCAACGATTGCGCTGCGGCCACGCGAATTTCGCGCACTTCGGCCCAGCGCCACACCGCTTTGGATTCCACCATCCGGCGCAGCAGCGGCGCAGCCGAGCGTTCGCGCAACCGCCCCAAAGCCTCCACCGCTTTCAGCCGCAGGTAGGGCTGGGCGAACTTCGGCAGCTCACCCGCCGCCACGCGCATCAGGTAGGGTGAATTCTCCCGGTTGCCGCTCATGCCGATTGCGTCCAGCGCGCCCGGCACCACCAAAGGATCCAGCTTGTCCAGCATCTGCAAGAGCAGGCTGCCGCGCTCCGGCCCCCCGGCCGCCGCCAGCAACCGCACCGCCCAGTCCTGGTAGGAGCGTCCCCAGCCCGCCACGCGTTCCAGCAGCAGAGGGGCGAGCGCGTCGGGGTCGAGACGAGAGAAAAGTCCCAGCGTGGGCACGGAGGCGGCGGGCGGATCGCGGCGCAACCTGTCCTGCAAATACTCTGCTGCCGCCGGGCCCATTGCCCGCGCCAACTCCACCACACGCTCGCGTCCCTCCCGCTTGGTCTGGGCAGAAAAAGCTTCCGCCAGCACTTGGGCCGCGGGAGCGGGACGTTGCTGCAAACGCTGTACTACTTCGCGCGGGACTTCCGGCGACTGGAGCGCCTCCTGAACTAGTTCCCGCAAACGGGCCGTTGATCTTGGCTCACCAACGGCGGCCCGGTCCGCGTGCCTGGCGGGCGGACGTTCTGACTTCGGAAGGGAGGACCAAAACTCTTGCTCCAGCAACTCGCCGTAGGAGTCCGGCACCGGAACCCCCAACGCGCCTCGCAGGTTTTCCACCTCGACGCCCAGCCGCCGCAGCAGTTCCCGGACCTCAGCCGGAGAGAGCGCGCCCTGCTGATAGGACTCCCGCGCCAGCCGCAACACCAGGCGCTCGGCCAGTTGCACCGGCAGAGGGAAATCCGCTTGCAGGTGCTGGGACAACTGCTGGAGAACTTGCTCAGTGGCGCTGATCAAGCCGGTCGGAAAATCACCTAGCTGCCGCTGGAACTGGTCGCCCAATTCGGCCGTCCGGGCAGGATCACCGGGCCGCTGCTGAGACCGGGCCGCTTGCACCAGCAGCCGCAGCAGGCCTGCGACATCCTGCTCCTGCAGGCGAACCGGTGCGCTCCCATTAGGGAGGGAGCCCCCCTGGGGCTCAACCCCGGTGGGCAGCATGGTCAGGAAAGTCTTGGGATCGGTCAGCCAGGATAGCGATGGCACCTGCTGCCCTCCGCTGTGGCGCGAGGCGGCTTGCGACAGGCTTTCCTCGCTCCGGTTGGGACACATCTGGGGTTCTGCCCTCAGGCCACCCCTGTTTCGATTTTAATCCCGCCTAATTACGGCTGGTTTCGGTGGGCTAGGCAATAGGAGATTAGTCACACGGTAGGGGTCGGAGGGGCTATAACCGCTTAGCCGCCTAAACTCAGGTCGCGCCAGGCCCCGTAGCGCGTGAGGCGGCCTTCGCAGACATTGCCAATGTAGCGCCCCTGGCAGCTAAACTGCATCACGCGCTTGCCCCGACGGGCCAAGTGCGCCCAGCGCGAGGATTTCCGCGGGTTCTGCTCAATCCCGATCAGTTGCAGGTCGCCCTGCTCGAAGTCCACCGTCCGCAGGTGCTGCCCGCGGGTCTTCCCCACCGGGCAGGCCTGGCCCTCAAGCTGCACCACCTCTTTGCCCTCTGCCAGAACCTGCTGCCAGACCGCAATCAGGGTTTCCGCCAAGTTCAGGGCCGCGACCATAGCGGCATCCTACGGTGAGCACCCCGCCGCGGTCAATGCTAATGGCAGCAATCCTTTTCGCCGATTAAAGAATCAAACTAAGTGGAGCAGATAAGGCAGAACGATGCGAGAAAACCTCCTCCAACAGCCCTGGCAGGCTCGCCGGCGCGGCCCGGCTGAGGCCGGCTACGTCATCACCCGCGCCATCGGCTTTGGTCTGATTTGGCTGGGAATTCTGCTCTTGGGTGCTGCCACCGTGGCCCGCGCCCTGGCCCGCTGGCTCTAGTTTCCTCCCCGCCTCCCCAAAGCAGGCACAACCGTATGAAAAAGAACCTTCAAGCCACCCCTGCCTGCGCTAGACTGGAAACTTTACGGAGGCGTTCATGCGGGCACCGCGTAGATTCTTACTCTTGGCACTGGCGCTGCTGCCGCTACTGGCCTGCTGGAGCCAGCAGCAGGAGCCCAAGCCGGAGCCGAAGCAGGAGCAGGTCGGGGACGGCATCCTGATGCACGTCCTGGAACCGGACACCATCCCGGCGATTGACAACCCCCAATTCGTCTCCGCCAAAGAAGCCAAAGCCTTCATGCACCCCAACGAGCCCGTGCTGGGCCTCTTCGACGGCAAGGTCGCCAAAGCCTACTCCCTCTGGCACCTCGACCGGCACGAAATCGTCAACGACTCCCTGCCCGGCCTGGGGCCGGTGGCGGTCACCTGGTGACCCCTGGCCTATACGGGTGTCGTGTACACCCGCGTGGTCAACGGGGAGGAGCTCACCTTCGGCGTCTCCGGCAAGCTCTACAAGAGCGCCCTGGTCATGTTCGACCGCCAGACCAACTCCCTCTGGACGCAGGTGGACGGCTCAGTCCTGCGTGGCGAAATGAAGGGCGCCCAGCTCCAGCCCGTTCCGGTGGTGCAGACCACCTGGCGCGAGTGGAAGCGGATGCACCCCGACACGCTGGTATTGAAAAAAGATCGCTCCATCAAAGATTCTCCCTACGCCGAATACTTTGCCGATCCCACCAAGCTCGGGATGCCGGGCAACACGAATCCCGACCAGCGGCTGCCGGGAAAAGAGCTGGTAGTGACTTTGCGCGCGGGCGACGACGCCCTGGCCGTGCCCCTCACCGCGCTCAAGAAGAAACCCTTGCTTGAGACCAGGCTGAACGGCACCCCGCTGGCCGTGGTCTTCAATCCCGCCGGCAACACCGCCCGCGTTTTTGACCGGCGCTTGAACGGGCGGACGCTGGAGTTTGTCGCCGTCCACCGCGGCAAGCAGGTTATCCTGCGCGACCGGCAGACCGGCACCCGCTGGTCCGGCCTGACCGGCAAAGCGGTGAAAGGCGAACTGGCCGGCCAGCAACTCCGACCGGTGCCCCACATGGTCAACTTCTGGTGGGCCTGGGTAGCCTACAACCCCCACACCCGCCTCGAACCTTAGCCCGCGCCCCCCGCCGCGCCCCTACCAAGCATCCCAGCACGTTGAGGAGATAAGAGACAGCGCGCTCTGAAACTGCCCTCCCCCCTGCGCTCGCAAGTCAAGACCTCTCGTCTGGGCAATCAGACGCAGGCTCCCGGCACTCCAATCGCGGCCAGGGCGATGTGAGCTCGCCGCAAGAGGGCGACGGGCGTATGGTTGTGCGCAAAGGTAAAGTTGAAATCGGAAATTCCGGCTAAATTCCGACTAAAGGTATGTCCCCAGGTGCCGATAGACCTAAGCAAGCTTGGTACTCCCAGGGCATGACCCCCGGAGTAACAGGCGCTTAGCCGAGTGCTGGAACCCTAAAAAGGAGCATACGACCATGGCACTTAGCATTCTCAACAACATTCCGGCGTTGGCAGCTCAGAACCAGCTGACCATCACCGGGGCGGCACTTTCTCGAACGCTGTTTCGTCTGGCTTCCGGCACACGGATCAACTCCGGAGCGGACGACGCGGCCGGTCTGGCCATCGCCGACGGCTTGCGCGCCA
>JACZYA010000273.1 GCA_022571295.1 Acidobacteriota bacterium
GCCGCGTGCAGTGAACAGCGGCGGTGACTCCGAACCAGCTACACGTCGTAGTAGAGAGCAAACTCGTAAGGATGCGGGCGCATCCGTATGGCCTGCACCTCGTTCTTCGTCTTGTAGTTGATCCAGAGCTCGATGATGTCTTTGGTGAAGACGTCGCCCTTGAGCAGGAACTCGTGGTCGTGCTCCAGGGCCTCCAACGCTTCTTCCAACGAGCCGGGCAGCGACGGGACGCCCTTCAGCTCCTCCGGGCTCAGGTCGTAGATGTCCTTGTCCAGCGGCTCGCCCGGGTCAATCTTGTTCTCGATCCCATCCAGACCGGCCAGCAGTAGAGCCGAATACGTTAGGTAGGGATTGCAAGAGGGGTCGGGCGGACGGAACTCAACCCGCTTCGACTTGGGGTTGGGCGAATACATGGGAATGCGGCAAGCGGCGCTGCGGTTGCGGCGCGAGTAGGCCAGGTTCACCGGCGCCTCGAAGCCCGGCACCAAGCGCTTGTAGGAGTTGGTGGTCGGAGCCGCAAACGCCACCAGCGCCGGAGCGTGCTTGAGCAGCCCACCGATATACCAGAGCGCCATCTGGCTCAATCCGGCGTAGAGCTCGCCGGCAAACAGCGGCTTCCCCTTCAGCCACAAACTCTGGTGGATGTGCATGCCGGAGCCGTTGTCCTGGAAAAGCGGCTTGGGCATGAAGGTGACGGTCTTGCCGTACTGGTTGGCAACGTTGCGGGCGATGTACTTGTACAGCATCAAATTGTCGGCGGCGCGCACCAGGGTGGTGAAGCGACAGTCGATTTCCGTTTGCCCGCCGGTGGCGACCTCGTGGTGGTGGCACTCCACCTCCAACCCGCAGCGCTCCATCTGGAGGGTCATTTCAGTGCGCAGGTCCTGGTAGTGGTCGGTGGGCGGCACCGGGAAATAGCCTTCCTTGTAGCGGGGCCGGTAGCCCAAGTTGTTCTCCTCGCGGGCGGAGTTCCAGCGGCCCTCCTCGGCGTCGATAAAATAGAAGCCGTACTGCTCGCGCTGGTCGAAGCGGATGTTGTCAAAGATAAAAAACTCGGCCTCGGCGCCGACATAGACGGTGTCCGCCAAGCCGGTAAAGCCCAGGTAGGCTTCCGCCTTCTTGGCGATAAAGCGCGGGTCGCGCGGGTACTGCTGCTTGGTGATGGGGTCAATGATGTCGCCGACCATGGTCATAGTCGGCACGTCGCGGAACGGATCCAAGATGGCGGTGGAGGGGTCGGGCACCAGCAGCATGTCGCTCTCGTGGATGGACGCCCAGCCGCGAATGCTGGAGCCGTCAATCCCGAACCCGTCTTCGAACGACTGCAGGTCCAGCACGTGCATGGGGAAGGAGACGTGGTGCCACAAGCCGAGCAAATCACAGAAACGGATGTCAACAATTCGGACGTTGTTCCGCTCGGCAAACGCCAACACTTCTTTTGCTGTCATAGTTCCTCCCGGGGAAAGTTGGGACGGGGGCGGGTACAAACCAAGCAGTAGACCCTAGCCGTCATCTTGGGAACTTCACTGTAGTCGAAACCCGGCCCGCGGTCAAGACAGCGAATGGGCCCGGCCTCGGGGTGCAAAAAGGCATTGACACTATTCTGCTTCTTTCGCATAGTGAAGCGGAATTTTTTTCTGGCGGGAAATAGCTTCTCGTCCTCGCCGCAGGTCGGTGCGCGGGGCAGGCGGTGGGTGCCGAAAGGATGTTCGTAGCCAAAAAGATTTTTCTGACCAAGGGAGTCGGGAAGCATCGGGAGCGGCTCTCCAGCTTCGAGCTGGCCCTGCGCTCGGCCGGCATCGCCTCCTACAACCTCGTACGGGTCTCAAGCATCTTCCCGCCCCACTGCAAGCTGATCCCCCGCACTGAAGGGCTGAAGCTGCTCAAGCCCGGGCAGGTGGCCTTTGTGGTCCTGAGCGAGAATTCCACCCGCGAACCCCACCGCTTGATCGCCGCCTCCATCGGCTTGGCCTTGCCCGCCGACAAGTCCATGTACGGCTACCTCTCCGAGCACCACTCCTTCGGCGAAACCGAAGACCGCGCCGGCGAATACGCGGAAGAGCTGGCGGCCGAGATGCTAGCCACCACCCTGGATGTGGAGTTTGACGCCGACTTGAACTGGGACGAAAAAAAAGAAATCTACCGCATCTCCAACAAAATCGTGCGCACCATGAACGTCACCCAATCGGCCGTCGGCGACAAGCGTGGCCTGTGGACCACGGTGCTGGCCTCCGCCATCCTGATCGGCGACTAGTTCCTCTCCTCGAAGAATTCAGCGGCTTCCAACCGGGGCGGTGGACTTACGCTGACCGGCATCCTTCTTGGCAACCTTGCCGGCCGCCTGCCGGGGGA
>JACZYA010000274.1 GCA_022571295.1 Acidobacteriota bacterium
CTCCACCCCCGGCAACAAGTGGATGGGCGTTTCCCAATCCACCACCCGTGCCATCGCCCGCGCCAGCCGGTGGGAGGCGGCATCGCGCTGCGGGCGCGAACCGTGCCCCGGCGTCCCGCGGGCGCGCACGCGCAGCCAGAAGGGGGTCTTCTCCGCCGTGTCCACCCCGAAGAATTTAATCCGACCGTCCTCCACCAAGTTCTGCCCGCCCTCGGTGAGCAAGAACTCCGCTTCGCTCAGCAGCTCGCGCTTGTGCTCCACCAGCCACTCGGCGCCGTCCAGGCCGACTTCTTCGTCGGCCGTCATCAGAAAAATTACGTCGCGCGCCAGCGGCACCTGCTCCCGCTTCAGCAGCACAAACACCATCGCCTGCGCCAACCCCAGGCCCTTCATGTCCAGCGCTCCGCGCCCGTACATGTAGCCGTCCACAATCGCACCGGAAAAAGGCTCGACGCGCCAGGCTTCCGCATTCGCCCGCACCACGTCGGTGTGGTTCGCCAGGATCAACGGACGCTTGGAACCGTCGCCGCGCAGGCGGGCAATCAGGTTGGCGCGCCCGGGCGCGAACTCGAAAATGTCCACCTCAATGCCTTCGGCCTCAAACCACTGCTGGAAAAATTTCGCTCCGGCCAGCTCGTTGCCGGGCGGGTTGCTGGTGTTCACCTGCAAGTAGCGGGAGAGGCGGCGCACCGCTTCGTCCTGGTAGGTCGCCCAATCAATCTCCTGGGCAGCGGCAGAAGACAGGCACAGCAGGAACGGCAACAGCCACAACACTCTACGCATCAGGCACCTCGCACGCGGACTCGCAATCTACTGGATTTTCCTTAAAACCAACCTGCTATATAATACTCGAAAGGACCATATGAGACGCGAAGGCAGACACTCATGACTCGCTGCCCGGACTGCGGCGTCAACGTAGACATCGGAGAAGAAGTGGAGCAGGGAGACACTGTCACCTGCCCCGAGTGCGGCGTGGACCTGGAAGTGGTGAGCACCAACCCGGTGGAGTTGCGGCTGGCGAAGGATCTCGACGAAGATGAGGACGAGGACGAGGATGAATCGGACGAAACCGAAGATGACTTGGAAGAAGAAAACAACGGATTCCACTAGCAGATTGTTGAAAAACCCGTTTGGTTGTCATTCCGAGGAGCCTGCCTGCGCAGGCAGGCCGAAGGCGACGAGGAATCTGCTTTTTTCTGGGTTTTGGCGCAAAAGCAGATTCCTCGCCCGCCTGCCGAAGACAGGCAAGCTCGGAATGACAAATCGAACCATTTTTCAACAAGCTACTAGCGCAGCCTTCTTGCTCGACCGCCGGCACCTCGCCGCCGCTCTTGCTGTTGCGCTTCTGTGCTTGTCCCTGCCCAGCCTCGCCTTTGCCGACGACAAGGCCAAGAAACAGAAAGACGACCACACACTGCTCATGGTCAGCGTGATGAGCGAGGGAGGCTACGCGCTGCCGGGGATTGCGGTCGCGGTCAAGCGCCAGCAAGACCGCAAGCCCAAGTGGAAAGGAGTCAGCGACCGCCGGGGCGAGCTCGCCCTGCGCCTGCCGACCGAGCCCGCCACCTACCTCGTCAGCACCCACAGCAAAAACCACCAAGACCAAACTCGAACTGTCGAAGTTCAAGAACAGAAGCGCGTGGACGTAATTTTTCGTCTTCCCATTCGGCACCAGAAGGAGAAGAACAAATGACTCAGCGGAGACAACTGCTTCGGCCCGCCGTCCTGGTGCTGGCTCTCGCCCTCTGCGGCGCAAGCGCAGCGGCGCAGGGCGGCACCCGTGTGATTAAAGGGCAGGTGCTGGATGAAAACGGCAAGCCGGTCGCGGGCGCCGTCGTGCGCCTGAAAGACAAGACTACGAAAAAAGAAGTGAGCATGACCACCAATCAGAACGGCCGCTACCAGTTCAACAACGTCAAACTGAGATCCGACTACAGGATCCAGGCGGAGAAGGCAGGGCGGCGCTCGCGCTCGCGCGGCATCTCGCAGATGGATACCCGGACGGAGATTTTCATGCACCTCCGACTCCAACCGCCCAAGGAACCCGCAGAGAAAAAGCCGAGTAAGGAAGAGAAAGACAACTAGCCCCAGGGTGGCTGCAGTCTTCGCAGCACCCGCAGCGCCTTCGCTTCCACCCGCAACCTGAGCGGCGCCCGGCCCAGCAGCTCTCCATCCCCGAACAACTCAGCGCCGGCGGGCGCGCGCACCTCCACCTGCGTGGCGCGGAAGGTGCGCACGCAACGCGCAGAAAGATGCCGGCCGCGGTGCAAGGCCGGATAGAGGTCGAACAACGCCCGGCGGGAGATTCGCTCCACAATGCAGAGGTCCAGCCAGC
>JACZYA010000113.1 GCA_022571295.1 Acidobacteriota bacterium
GCTGGATTCTGCTTGAGATGCGGCGCGAGTCGGTGCGCCTGGAGGACGTCTTCCGTCAGTTGACGGCGGACGCGTAAGCAGGACATAGACTGGATCGCATCATGTTTGCCAATACCGTGACCATTGCCGCCAGGGAACTGAAGAGCTTCTTCAATTCGCCGGTGGCGTACGTCATTCTGACGCTGTTCCTCCTGATCTCGGGGTGGTTCTTCTCCTCCGGGCTGTTTCTGCTGGGGCAGGCGGACATGCGCGATCTGTTTAGCATCATCGTGCCGATTATGTACCTGTTCTTCATCCCCGCCATCTCGATGCGTCTCATCTCCGAGGAGAAGAGAAGCGGGACGATGGAGCTTCTGGTGACATTGCCGGTGCGCGACGTGGAAATCGTACTCGGCAAGTACCTGGCGACTCTCGGTCTTCTCGCCGCCGCGCTGGTTCTGACGTTTGCCTATCCCCTGACGCTCGCGCTGCTGGGTGATCCGGACGGCGGGGCGCTGATCGGAGGGTATCTGGGCTTGTTTCTCATGGGCGGCAGTTACCTGGCCATCGGTCTCTTTACCTCCGGCCTGACGCAAAACCAGATCGTGGCGTTCATCACCGGCTTCATGCTCATCCTCGGCCTGTTCATGCTGGACAAGGTGCTGATGTTCGTACCCGGACCGGTGGCCTCGATCCTGGAGTACCTGTCGGTCACTTACCACTTCGACAATATTGCGCGCGGCGTTCTCGACAGCCGTGATCTGATTTATTATTTGTCGCTCATCGTCGTGTTTTTGTTCCTGGCGGTCCGGACTCTGGAGTCGCGCCAGTGGCGCTGATGGAGACTCACGGTCATGCGTGAGATGAGCTAACGTGCAGAAAAGTTTGCGCAAAGGGCTGTGGTCCCTGACGGCGGTGCCGCTCTTAATCGGCGTCGTCGTTGCGGTCAATCTGCTGGGTCTGTTCTTCTTCACCCGATACGATCTGACCGACGCCAAGCTGTATTCGCTTTCGGAGGCCTCCAAAGGGCTGGCCGAGTCGCTCGATGATCCGGTGATCGTCAAGATGTACTTCACCGAAGAACTGCCGTCGCCGTACAACGCCAACGCGCGCTACCTCAAGGATCAGCTCTACGAGTACCGGGCCTACTCCGGCGGCCAGTTGCGGTTTGAGTTCATCGATCCGATCAAGACGGATCGCGAGCAGGAGGCCATGGGCCTGGGCATCCCGCCGATCCAGGTCCAGGTGATCGAGAAGGACAAGATCGAACTGAAGAAAGTGTACATGGGTCTGGCCTTCTTCTACGAGGACCGGCAGGAGATCATCCCCGTGGTGCAGTCGACCCGGAATCTCGAATATGAGATTTCCAGCGCCATCCGCAAGGTGACGACGGAGATCCTGCCGACGGTGGGCTTCCTGTCCGGCCATGGGGAATCGGGTTTGCACACGGATTTGCAGACCGGACGGCAGGCGCTGGAGCAGTTGTACCGGGTACGCACGGTGACCCTGACGCCGGGCCGGTTGATCGACCCGGACATCACGACGCTGGTCATTCCCGGTCCGACCGATTCCATCGGCGTCTGGGACCAGTATGCCGTCGATCAGTTTCTCATGCACGGCGGCAGACTGGCGATCCTCTATGACCAGGTCGCAACCGAACTGCAGGAGCAGACCGCCTTTGATCGCGTGACGAACTGGCCCGAGTTCCTGGCTCCTTACGGCATCCGGTTTCAGCCGGCGCTGGTGGTGGACCGGACTTGCGCCCGCATCTCGGTCCTGCAGCAGCAGGGGTTCATTCGCTTCCAGAACTATATTGAGTATCCCTACATGCCGCGCGCGCAACTCTTCAACGAGGACAACCTGATCGGCAAGGACCTGGAAGCGGTCGACTTCCCCTTCGTGAGTCCGCTCGATTCGACGCTCGCCGACTCCCTGGGGCTGATGCTGGAGCCGATCTGCTGGTCTTCGGAGAATTCGGGGATGATCCGGGCACCGTATACGATCTCGCCGATGACGGAGGTTGATCCCGCGAGTTTCATGCAGCCGCACCAGATTCTCGCCGCGGCCGTGACCGGCCGGTTTACCTCGGCGTTCCCGGATGGACCGCCGGCCGACACGGGGGTTGATCTCGCCACGCTTCCGGAGACTATTACATTGAGTGTTCCCGGGCGCGTGGTGGCGATCGGAGATGCGGGATTCGCGGTGGATCAGGGCATGCGCAGTCCCTCGAATCGGACGTTCTTCATGAATATCGTTGATTGGTTGACACAGGACGAGAGCTTAATCACCATCCGGTCGCGCGAAGTGACGACGCGGCCCTTAAAGGAAATCTCCGACAGGCAGCGGCAAATGGTCAAGTACGCCAATGTCTTCGGACCACCGGTTCTCGTTGTGCTGCTGGGAGTCTGGCGGTGGCAGAGCCGCCGGCGGGCCAAGAGGTCATGATGGCGAACAAGAAACACGAGCCAAAGAGTGGACGTGCCGTGCCCAAGAGCGGCACGGCGACCCGCAGCCGGCGTGCGCCCGCTACGGTGAACGCGACGGCACGCCGGTGCCGCGTCTGCGGCCGCTCGCAAGCGGTCACGGAGTATTATCGGTACAATCAGTCGACCTGCAAGAAATGCGTGACCATGAGATCGAGAGAATGGTACCGCCGGAATCGGGCCTACGCGCGAGAGCGCCGGAGACGGATCCGCGAGATGTATCCCGAACAGGTGAGGGAGGCCGAGCGGCGCTGGCGGAAGAACAATCCGGGGAAGCAGGAGGAGTACCATCGGCGCTGGCGCAACCGTCCGGAAAATCGTCTGGCGAGAACAATGTATCAACACTTGCGCGTGCTGGCCGGTCTTGCGGGTGACAGATGACACGCAACATCTTCATCCTGCTCGGTCTTCTCATCGTCCTCTTTTTCTAATCCTGAGAGTTCGACAAACAATTTATCATAGATCCCATGGGTTTTGCCCACATGATTTGTGGCTTCTTGCCTGGAGATATCAATTTTCTTTTTCTTGTATTCTGCCACGGTCATTACCACGTAATTGTCATCCCCTTGAATTACTGCAATGGCATCCTCGGTTTTGATCTTTGGCGGATCTGCTGTTTTGGCTGCTGCGATTTATCCGCACGGCCAGTCCCACGCCGGCGTAACCGGCGCCGATGGCCATATTGATGACGGCCAACTCGTCTTCGCCCTGCTTGATGGCCACGCCGCAGCGCTCGCCGTGCGCGGCCAGCCAGTGCAGGATGGCCGTAGCCGGCGTCATGGGATAGGCGGAAAAAAACTTGCAGCCGGCGGCCACCGCTCCAATCGCAAAAGCCTCGTTGCCGGTGACGAAGGGCCGGCGGGTGTGGGTGAAGTTCCACTGGCAGCCCAGCGGGACAAGTTTCTCGCGCGCGTAGTCCAGCCCGGCGCGCGCCAGGCCCACGTTCTGATCCACGACGGATTTTTCTTTGTGAGCGAAGGTCTCCTCAATCATGACCTGGAGCACATCGAAATCCAGGCCGAGCAAAAAGAGCAGCGCGCCCAGGGCGACGGTGTTTTGCATCACCGGCGGGATGCGGCCGAAGGGTTTGGCGAGCTCACCGATGGGCAGGGGGAGGGAAACGACATTGTCGCGCAAAGGGATATTGCAGCGGAGCTTATCCCCGTTGAACAGCAGCACTCCTCCCGATTCAATCTCGGGGGCGTGGCGCTCGATGGAATCCTGATTGAGAGCGATGAGGGCGTGCAAGCGGTCGCCGTGCGTATAGACTTTTTCCTGGCCCAGGCGGATGCGCAACCAGATGTGGCCGCCGCGAATAATGGATTGGTAGGAGTTGTACGCGCACACGTAGAGACCCAGGCGCGAGGCGGTCTTGGCCAGGGAGTCGCCGGTCTTGTCCATCCCGTCTCCCGCCGCGCCTGCAATGCCAATGGTGATGTCGTTCATCCCGGCAGCTCCTACAGTTCAACTCGCAAAATTCAGGGTTGGAGATCCTTCGGGAAACTGGTCCCAAGAAATCGCTCTTCCCCCGAAGGACCAAGATTGGGCATCGGCGACCTGTGGAAAAATTAGTTGCGTGCGCCCTCCCTTTCTCCCAACGCAAGCTCACCCTTTCAGTTAAAGCCTGCGTCTAATTATTATTAAATAGACGGGATGGGTAAGTGTCAAGTGGGATTTCTTACAGAGCAGCGGCCGGCACTGGGCGGGGAAATCAGACCACCGAAGCGCCCCGCCGGGTCAGGTCGGCAATCAGCCTGTCCAGCCGCTGGCGATCGGGTTCAGTGATTTTGACGAACTCGATGCCTACGCCGCTGTGGTCAGGCTGAACGAAGCGGACGACCCCATCGGCCTCGACTGGTTCGGTGGCTTGGATGCAAACGTGAACGTCCGCGTTGACCGGCAGGTCTTCGCAGTTCACGAACAAGCCTCCCACGCTGAGGTTGCCGAGGGGATTTTCGACGCGAAGGGTTTTTCCTCGCAAGCGGAGCTCGATGGGAATGCGCAGCTCCATCCGAGGGAAGGTACGAATGTTGGGGCCTTCCATCGAGGGCATCTCCTTTCCGGTCCCGCGCCGGGCGGAACCTGAGAATTCCCCTTTCTGCCAGTGTGCTCACAACCGCCAAAAGAGCTGAAGAAAGTCTAGCATTTTGACTCTGGCGGTGTCAGCCAGAATTCTTTCTGCGGGAGCAAGGCCAATCGGGTTTGCGCTGAATTGCTCCTGCTTGCGGGTGTTCGCACGGCACAACCGCCAGCATCGCTCAACGGCGTGATGGCAGTTGAGATGCACGGCGCGCACGAGTAGAATAGAATGTCTCGCTGATTTGCGGTCCACCGCTTTCACCTCTGCCCACGCGGGCGCGGGCGCACAGTTCACGGGATCCAACTATGCATACAAAGGAGACGCTCCGGCAGGAGATTCGGCAGATTCTCCACAACCGCCTATTTATTGTAGTCTCCAATCGCGAACCTTACATTCATCATCACACCGAAAATGGAATAGTTTGCACGCGCCCGGCCAGTGGGATGGCGCTGGCGCTTGACCCGGTGGTGCAAGCCAGCCGGGGCTTGTGGGTGGCGCATGGCTCGGGCGACGCCGACCGTGAAGTGTGCGACGCCAAAGGGCGAGTGCGGGTGCCGCCGGAAAAACCTAGCTTTACCTTGAAGCGGGTGTGGCTGAACGAAGAGCAGGAGACCAACTACTACTACGGGTTCTCGAACTCCGCCCTCTGGCCGCTGTGTCACATCGCTTACCGCCGCCCGACCTTCCAACAGGTGCAGTGGGAGAGTTATCAGGAAGTCAACCAGATTTTTGCCGATGCGATTGCCGCGGAAGTGGGCAACCGCAAGGCTTTTATTTTTGTACAGGACTACCACTTGGCGCTGCTGCCCCGGATGCTCAAGCAGCGCGTGCCGCAGGCGGTGGTAGCGCAGTTCTGGCACATTCCCTGGCCCAACCCGGAGGTGTTTCGCATCTGTCCGTGGCGGCACGAATTGCTGGACGGGTTGCTGGGCAACGACCTGCTCAGCTTTCACACGCGCTTTCACTGCCTGAATTTCACCGAGACGGTGGCCAACGAAGTGGAAGCGCGCCCGGACCAGGAGGCCACCGCAATTATTTACCAGGGTTCCATCACCAAGATTCGTTCCATTCCCATCAGCGTGGACTTCAGCGCGATTGAAAAGCAAGCCTCCCGCCCGGAAACACTGGAGCGGATGGAGGAGCTGCGCCGCCGCTACGGCCTGCCGGAAAAGAATCTGGGGTTGGGCGTCGACCGGCTGGACTACACCAAAGGGATCACGGAGCGGATCGAGGCCATCGGCAGTTTTCTGGACCACCATCCGGAATACCGGGGGCGGTTTGCCTTTTTCCAGGTCGCGCCCCCCAGCCGCACACGGGTGGAGGAGTACCGGCGGCTGGCGGAAGAAGTGGACCAGGTGGTGGAGCGAGTGAATGACCGGCACCGCCAGGGCTCCTGGCAGCCCATCCTCTATGCCAAAGAACATCTGGAGCAGCCCGACCTGTACGCGCTCTATCGCATGGCGCGCTTTTGCGTTGTGAGTTCGCTCCACGACGGCATGAACCTGGTGGCCAAGGAATTCATTGCCGCCAATGTGGACGAGAACGGCGTGCTCCTTCTCAGCAGGTTCACCGGGTCGATGCGGCAACTGAGCGACGCCCTGATCGTCAATCCCTATGCAGTGGACGAGCTGGGGGAGAAAATTCACCAAGCTTTGGAGATGGACGCGGGTGAGGTGCGGTGGCGCATGCGGCGGCTGCGCGAGGGCGTGCAGGTGAATAATATTTACAAATGGGCCTCGACCATCGTCCACAAGATTGGGCATCTTTCGTGAGCCGTCCGGTTCCGCTGGCAGAGACGTGGAGGCAGTGGGCACCGCGGTTGCAACAGGCGCCGGCGGTGGCCTTGTTCAGCGACTTCGATGGCACCCTGGCACCCATCGTCCGGCACGCCGCCCGCGCGCGGCTTCCCCTTCAGACACACAAGCTGCTGCAACAACTGGCGCAACGGCCAAGAATGTTTGTGGGGATCGTGAGCGGACGTTCGGTAGCGGACTTGCGCCGTCTGGTTCGCCTGCGGCGCTTGGGTTACATCGGAATTCACGGGCTTGAAGTAGCCTGGCCGAGGCAGCCAGTCTGGTCGCGTGTCAGTGCAGCCCATCGGGCACGGATCGAAAAAGCAAAGACGGACCTGGAAGGGTCGCTCGGGGATATCCGCGGCCTCTGGCTCGAAAACAAGAGCGCCAGCGTAGCGGTGCACTTTCGCAATGCGGCGGCGAATGCTCTTCCCAGAATCGAACGAGAGGTCAGACGCGTCCATCGGCAGGCGGGCGGAAGATTGAAGCTGCAATCGGGCAAGAAGATATTGGAGTTATTGCCGGCGTTAGGCGCCAGCAAAGGCACAGCGGTGCTGCGCATGCTGCGAGAACTTCCGCGCCGCTTGGGGGCGCGTCCTTTCCCTGTCTATCTGGGCGACGACGCTACCGACGAGAGCGTCTTTAGCGCGTTGGCGGGTCGCGGCCTGTGCGTTCGGGTGGGCGCGGGCACAGATTCGGTTGCTCCCTACTTTGTTCCTGACGCGGTGGGCGTGCGGCGCTTTCTGCGCTACCTGCTCACCCTGCGGTCAGGCTGAGCGTAGCGGGTCTTGAGGCGACCGGAAACATGAATGGGAGGTGAGCATGAATCGTGTTTCGTTCCCGGCAAGGGTCTTTGGCTGTACAGTCCTCGTCTTGGCGTTCACTTCTTTGACATCCGCCGACACTTTGACCAATGGAGTGGACAAAGTGTTCGCGCAATGGGACAAGCCGGGTTCGCCCGGCTGCGCGCTGGGAGTGATCAAAGACGGCGAACTCATCTACAAGCGTGGTTATGGAATGGCCAACCTGGAACACAACATCCCCATTTCTTCTACCTCGGTTTTTCGCATCGGTTCCACGTCCAAACAATTTTCCGCGCTGAGCATCCTCCTGTTGGTTGAGGTGGGAAAATTGTCATTGGACGATGACATCCGCAAGTACCTGCCGGCAATGCCGGACTACGGGAGCCCGGTCACGATTCGCCACCTGATTCATCACTCCAGCGGCATCCGCGATTACCTGACGTTGATGTCCCTGGCCAGCAAGGGCGACGATGATTTCTACACCGACGAAGATGTGGTGGTCATGTTGGCCCGGCAGCGGGAGCTTAACTTTAATCCGGGCGACCGATTTCTGTACAGTAATTCTGGTTATTTTCTCTTGTCCCAGATTGTGAAACGCGCCAGCGGCCAATCGCTGCGCGAGTATGCGGCGGAGAAAATCTTCAGGCCGTTGGGGATGCAGAACATGCACCTCCACGACGACCACACCCTGATTGTTCAGAACCGCGCCTCGGGGTACTCCCCTCGTAAGGACGGAGGCTATCAGATCAACATGACCACGTTGGGCATGGTGGGCGACGGCGGCGTGTTTACGACGGTGGAGGACCTCTTGCAGTGGGATAGCAACTTCTATCACAACCGGTTGGGCGGAGAGAACCTGATCGAGAAAATGCTGACGCCGGGCGTGCTCAACAACGGCGAGGAGCTGGACTACGCTTTCGGGTTGCGCGGAAGCAGTTACAAGGGGTTGAGAATGGTGAGCCACGGGGGCGCGTTTGTCGGTTTCCGAGCGGAAATGATTCGATTCCCCGCCGAGCAGTTTTCGGTGATTTGTTTGTGCAACCGCAGTGACGCCAATCCCAGCCGGTTGGCGCGCCGTGTGGCGGATATCTACTTGGCCGATCAGATGGTGCTGGAGGAGAAGAGCGCCAGCGGCGAGGAGCGGATGTTTGTGCAGCTCGATGATCAAGTCCTGCGGGCGCTCGCGGGCGCCTTTCGCAATCCCGAGACGGGCTCGGTCTGGAAGCTGGCCGCTGAAGAGGGTGCGTTGCGGGCAGACACGGGGAGCTTTCGATTCCGGCTTCGGCCGCTGAGCGAGAACCATTTTCGGGCCGTTGATGCACCGGTGGAAATGGAGGTGGGCTTCGAGGGCAGCCGCCGGGAAGGTTCACTGGTACTGCGGGTGGAGGCGGCGGGCCAAGAGCCGGCGGCCTATGAAGCGGTGGAATTGGCCTCGCCGACACGAGCGGAGCTCCGCGCCTATGCCGGCGAGTATTACAGCGACGAGCTGCAGGTGACATACAAGCTAGTGCTGGAAGAGGGCAGGCTGTTTTTCCGCCACAGAAATGCGCCGAAAAATGTGCTGGAGCCTACGCTCTCCGATCAGTTTCGAGTGCGTGGCCTGAACATTGAGTTTCTACGCGACAAAGGGAACGCAGTCTCCGGCTTCGTGATAAATACTGGCCGAGTCAAGAACATCCGGTTCGGGAGGAAAAAGAAATCCGGTTAAGCAATGCCTGTCACCGGGTCCTGACTCGTTCTCCGCGACTGGGACGGTGGTGCGCGTTCGTGCGCTGCCCCTCCGTGCGCAGCGTGCAAGAGATGTTGCTTGTGGCCAGCACTACTGAAAGCGAATAGCGCCGGCTTTTTTCATGCGCTCCAGCAATTCCTTCACCTTTGAGAACTCGACCGGGCCGTAGTACCACTCGCCAGCCGAGAGCGCGGCCGCACGGACGATGCGGTAGATTTCGAGAGTGGAACGCTGCCCATTGATCAGGTTGCGGACCTCGAAGGAGTAGTGGCCGTGCAGGCCGCCTACGCTGCGGGGAACGTCGGCGCCGTCCAGGTCTTCCGCCAGCGTCACCGCCCACTCGGGGACTTGGGCGTCGGCGGCCTTCTCTTCCTTGGACAGGTTGAGCCGCGGTTGGTTGCCGG
>JACZYA010000275.1 GCA_022571295.1 Acidobacteriota bacterium
GGAGGACGTGTTTGTCCACTTCTCGGCCATCGAGGGGGAGGGGTACCGGAGCCTGGAAGATGGCGTAGCGGTGGAGTTCGAGGTGGTGAAGGGCCCCAAGGGTCTGCAAGCCGCCAACGTCGTGCGCCTGTAAACCAGCTAGACAACCACACACAGGGCCGCTCCGCCGGGCGGCCCTATTCTTTTTTGCTGTGTCTCTTCTCCTCCGCCGAATGAACTTCCCCCGTGCCCGTACAGATCCCCCTGGTAGGGATACTACAGACAAGCTGCGGGCAATCCGTTTGGCCTCCGCTGAAGATTTTCCTTGCATCCTCCTCAAAGGATATGGCATCCTATCCCCTGGGATGGGATAGGATGAGACAGGCTGCTGCCGTACCGAAGGACATTTACCTCGATCCAGAGGTCGAGGAAAAATTGCAGAACCGGCTCAGCCGGATTGAAGGCCACGTGCGCGGCATCAAGCGCATGCTCTCCGAGCACGCCTCCTGTGAAGACCTGCTGATTCAACTCTCGGCCGTGCGCGCCGCCGTCAACAAAGCCAGCGCGCGCCTGCTGGAAAACCACCTGGAGACCTGCGTGGCCGAGTGCGTCCGCGCCGGCCAGGGCGAAAAAGCCCTGCGTCAGCTCAAAGGTGCTCTGGCGCAGGTGGTGAAGAATCTCTGACGGAGAAAAACCATGAACGAAAAATTCCTAGCTCTTGGATCGACTGGGGCCGCTTTCCTGGCCTCGCTCTGTTGCCTGGGGCCACTGGTGCTGGGTGGTCTGGGCTTGGGCGGCGTGCTGGTAGCCACGTTTACTCCACTGCGGCCGTACTTTCTGGCTGTCAGCGGTGTGCTGCTGGCTCTGGGCTTCTATTTTGTCTATCGCAAGCCGAAAGCGACGCAAGCCTGCGAGGGCGAAGTCTGTGCTCCTGACAGCCGGGCGCGCCGCGCCACCAAGCCGCTGCTCTGGCTGGCGACCCTGGCCGTGCTGGCGCTGGCTTTCTTCCCCTCGTATGGGGCCAAGCTAGTAAGAACGCCGCCGGTGGATGCAGCGACGGCGCAGTCCGCCCAACTGGAAACCGTCAAACTGCGCATCGGGGGGATGACCTGCGAGGCGTGCGCCGGGGTGGTGAAGTACACGCTCTACGAGACGCCGGGGGTGGCTGAAGCCGAGGTGGACTATCCCTCGGGCTGGGCCACGGTGAAATACGACCCGACGCAGACCGACACCGCCAAGCTGGTGGAAGCCGTCAACGCCACCGGCTACAGGGCAGAAATCGCTGGTTCCAGCGTAAGAGACTGAAGGCCACAAATCACAGGAGGAGGATAGCCGATGAAGAAATTGATTTTGTCAGTGCTAGGCGCACTCTTGCTGGTCGCAGCCAGCCCGGTACTCAGCCAGGAGAGGGGCGAGGATGCCAAGGAAACCTCGGCTTCCACCGCTTTGCAGTTGACCCAGTGTGCGTTCAAGGTCAGCGGGATGACCTGCGGCGGGTGTGCGGGTATGGTCGAGCAGGGCCTGCGGAAGGTCAGAGGTGTCCAGGACGCCAAGGTGGACTGGAAGAGCGGCGACGTGAAGGTGAAGTACGACGAAAAGACGACTACGCCGAAGAAAATTGTCGCTGCCTTCAACAAGAAAAATCCGGGTTTCCGGGCCGAGCTGCCCAAGCCGAAGGACAAATAACTCGTTAGCCGCCGAAAACGGGAGTGCAGGAATTCAGCCATGTCTGACTGTTGTTCGGTCAACGAAACGTGTTCGGTGAAGGAGACACCGGCTGCGGCTCCGGCTGTAGCGTCTTGCCCGGAGTGCAGAAGCCGGTCGAAGCAAGTCGAGAGCCTCACCGTCAAGAGCCTAGTTCGCTATCTGCTTTTTGAAATGGCGTCGGCGCAGTACTACTTTTGCGAGGCGACCGGCTGCGACGTGGTCTATTTTCCCTCCAACCCCGAAGTGCCCACCTTTCGTCGAGGCGACCTACTGGTGCCGGTGGGCGCCAAAGAGAGCGACGACGCCGGCTTGGTCTGCTACTGCTTTGGAATCACTCGCAGGGACATCGCGGACGAAATCCAGCAGACAGGAAAATCCACTGTAGCCGAGCGCATCAAGGCCGAAGTGCAAGCCGGCAACTGCGCCTGCGAAGTCAAGAACCCCTCGGGTAAGTGTTGCTTGGGCAACATCACTCGCGCCGCGCGCGAGGTCAACGAAGCACTGTAGCTCCGCCGACCCCCGCTTCCAATCCCTCCTCCGCCGTATGAACTTCTCGGAGTAGGCCCTTGCCACGGCATCCAAGAATCCTGTTCCTACTTGACTCCACTCCCTCAGCGAGCGCAGAATCCCCGGT
>JACZYA010000114.1 GCA_022571295.1 Acidobacteriota bacterium
AAAAGGCTTCGATGCGGATGCCGTGGTTCTTGGCGGTCGGATACACCTTGTGGAAGGTCCAGTAGGGCAGCGTCACCCGGCGGTCGTCACCGCCGCCCCCCGGGCCACCGCCCGAACCCTTGGGTTTTTCCATCACGCCGATGACGCGGAAGCTGTGGCCGTTGACGATGATTTCCTTATCCAGCGGGTCCAGTTGCCCGAAGAGTCCCGTGGCTATATCCGCGCCGATGACGGCGACCTCGACCCGGTGGAGGTTCTCCGCCCGAGTGAAGGGGCGTCCTTCCTTGACCACCGCATTGGCGTACACGGAAAAGAACTCCTCGGTGGCGCCGCGGAAGTCCAGTCCGATGACCTCCTCGCCCTTGTAGCGGGCCCGGTCCAGGCCGTCGCTATAGAGTGAGACGGTGGCGTTGGCGCAGGCGGTGCAGGCTTCTTTGACGGCCAGGAAATCGTCGTAGCTGAGCGGCTTGCGCATACGCTCTTCCTTGCTGGGCCGGCCGAAGTGGACGCCGGGGTTGCGATGGTTGAAGAAAGCGGTGTTGGTGCCGTAGCTCTGGATGTTCTGCTGGACGTTGCGGTCGAAGCCCATCAAGATGGCCACCACCGAGACCAGGGTGATGACGGCGATGATCACGCCCAGCATGGTCAGGGCCGAGCGCGCCTTGTGGTCGCGCAGGGTCTGGAGGGCCATCCAGAGGTTTTCGCCGAAGTCGCGCCGCCAGCGCCGGGAGAATTTTTCTGTGAAGGTCATAAAGTCTCTTCCTCACTCCGCCCGCAACGCCACCACCGGATCGAAGCGGGCCGCTTTCCGCGCCGGGTAGATGCCGAAGAACATGCCCACCGCGGTCGAGACACTGACGGCCAGCACGATAGCGCCCAGCGGGGTGCGCATGGGCAGGGGCGTGGTGGCCGCTACCAGTTCTGTAAGCGCCAGGGCCAGCAGCACGCCGATCACTCCTCCGGTGGTGGAGAGAACCGAGGCCTCCACCAGAAACTGCAAGAGGATGTCGCTCCGGCGGGCGCCGATGGCCTTGCGAATGCCGATCTCGCGGGTGCGCTCGGTGACCGAGGCCAGCATGATGTTCATAATGACGACACCACCCACCAGCAGGAAAACCGACACGATGCCGATCATGGCAGCGGCCAGCCCGCCGGTGAGCTGGTTCCAGAGTTTAGTGACACCCTCGGTTTCAAGGATGCCGAAGGCGTCTTTTTCGTCGTATTTTTGGTGGCGGCGCACCCGCAGCAACACCCGCGCTTGGTCTTTGGCTTGTTCCCGCACCCCGGGAGAGAGGTATTTCACCCCTACCGTCAGCCCGCCGTCGTTGGGCGGGCCCACGCCCCAGATTTTGTAGAAAGTGGTGAGCGGCACGTTGACAAAGTTGTCCTGGCTCCGGCCGAAAGCGGAGCCCAGCTTTTCGGCCACGCCGATGACCTCGAAGGGCAACCCGTCAATCCAGACCGACTTGCCCAACGGGTCCACCTGGGGGAAGAGGCGGTCCACCACGTCGGTGCCCAGGAAGGCCACCAGGGCCCGGCGGTTGTAGTCGCCGTCAGTAATGTAGCGGCCGGTGGCCACTTTCTCGCGGAAGATGTCAACCAGGTTGGGGGTGACGCCGCGCACACTCACGTCCTCCAGGCTCTCGCGTCCAGCCCGCACGTCCTTGAGGCGGCCATCAATCGCGCCTACCTGTTCGGCCAGGGACAGGCGCTCGCGCAAGTAGTTGTAGTCCTCCATGGTAAATTTCTTGTTGCGGCGGCGAGCTTCCAGGAAGTCCTTGGCATTGGTGATGAGGCCGTAGCGCTGGATGTAGAAGGTGTTGGCGCCGAAGTTGGCCACACGCTCGGCGACGTAGGTGTTCATGCCTTCCACGATTGACACCACCCCGATCAGAGCGGTGACGGCGATGATTACGCCCAGCAGGGTGAGGAAGGAGCGCAGCTTGTGCGCCCGCAGACTCTGGAACGCAATCACCACCGGCTCGCGCAAGGACAAGCGACGTTTGCTCAAAGCGCAGTCTCCTCTCTCAGTTAGAACGAAGAAAGAGGCCCAAGAGTTTCCTCGTTCTACGCCTCGGTTTAGCGGAAGTGCTGGTCGGATTCGATTTGGCCGTCGCGGAAGTGGATGATGCGGTTGGCGTGGGCGGCGATGTCGCGCTCGTGGGTGATCAGCACGATGGTGTGGCCTTGGTCCACCAGCCGGTCGAACAGGGCCATGATTTCCCTCGAGGTCTGGGTGTCGAGGTTGCCGGTGGGCTCGTCTGCCAGGATGAGGGAAGGATTGTTGACCAGGGCGCGGGCGATGGCCACCCGCTGACGTTCGCCGCCGGAGAGCTCATTGGGCCGGTGGTGGGTGCGGGCGGCCATGTCCACCGCGGCCAGGGTTTCGGCGGCGCGCTGGCGGCGCTCGGCGGGGGGCGTGCCGTTGTAGATGAGCGGCAGCTCGACGTTGTGCAGGGCGGTGGCGCGCGGCAGCAGGTTGAAGGTCTGGAAGACGAACCCGATCTCCTTGTTGCGGATGTAGGCGAGTTGGTCATCGTCCAACTCGCTCACCAGTTGCTGGTTCAGCCAGTAGCGGCCGGAGCTGGGGGAATCGAGACAGCCGATCAGGTTCATCAGGGTGGACTTGCCGGAGCCGGAGGGGCCCATGATGGCCACGTATTGATTGCGGGGGATTTCCAGCGTCACGCCCCGCAGCGCCTGCACCGCCGCCACCTTCCCCATCTCATAGGTTTTGTGGAGGTCCTCGGTCTTGATCAGGATGTGGTTGTCGGGGGTCATGGCCCTACTGCTAGTCTTCCTCTTCTTCCATCTCTTCGTCCGTTTTGACGCGCACGCGGGCCAAATGTTTCAGCTCGCGCAGGACTTTGTAGCTGCCGGTGATGATGCGGTCGTTTTCCTTGAGGCCGTCGAGAATCTCAATGTCGGTCACGCCGGTGATGCCGGTTTTGACCTGGCGGAAGTGGGCCTGGTTGTCCTGAATCACGAAGACGCCTTGCAATTCGTCATCCTTGCCCTTCCGGCCAGAAGTCGAGACAGTGGGGCTGGCGGCCTGGGCGGTGCTCTCGCCCCGGGCGCGGCGCTCGGCTTTTTCAATGTCTGACTTGCGCCGGATGGTCAGGGCCTGGATGGGAATGCTGAGGGCGTTTTCGCGGGTGGCGGTGCTGATGCGGGCGGTGGTGGAAAGCCCCGGGCGGATGCTGGCGGGCGGGTCGTCGAGGGTCACAACCACCTTGAAGTCTTTGGCTTCCTGGGTGCCGGTCTGGAGTTGGGCGGTGCTCTGCCCGGTGGAGCGGACGATGGCGGTGGTGCCGATTTCGGTGATGCGGCCGTGGAAGGTCTGGTCGGGGAAGGCGTCGATGGTGACTTCAGCCAACTGCCCGAGCTGGACGTTGACGATGTCGGTCTCGTCCACCTTGACCTCGGCGGTCACCTCCTCCATGTCGGCCACCGTCATCAGGAAGCTGCCGGGGGAGTTCTGGACGCCGGGCACCATCTGCTCGCCTACGTGCACGGGGAGGTTGATGATGACGCCGTCAATGGGGGAGGTGTAGATGGTCTTGCGCAGCACGTCGGCGGCGCGCGTGAGCGTAGCCCGCACCTGGCGGAGGTTGGAGCGCGAGCGGTTGAACTCCGCCAGGGACTGCAAGATGCGCGCCTGGGCCAGGTCTACCGCCGCCGTGGCGCTTTCAAACTCGGCCTTGCTGGTGTCGAACTGCTGCTGGGAGATCAGCTTTTCCTGGAAAAGGTTCTGCGCGCGCTCCCAATTCAACCGGGAGCGCTGGAAATCGGCGCGGCTGCGCTGCAGCTCGGCCTGGGCGGTCTTGGTGCTGGCCTGGGCGGCCTCCACCGCCGCTTCCGAGGAGTGCACCAGCGCCTTTTGCGCTTCCACCTCGGCGCCGGGCTGGACAGACTCCTGCCGCAGCAGCACCTGGCCCTTCTTTACCCGCTGACCTTCTTGGACGCGGATATCGATAATCTTGCCGAAGGCTTGCGAGTTGATGTTGACGTAGTGGCGGGGGCGAATCTCGCCCGAGGCGGTGACGATGGATTCCAGGTCCTGGCGCTGCACCGCTTCGGCTTGGACCGCCACAATGCCGGCCTGTCGGCGCTTCCAGACCACCGACACCACCACCAGCAGCACCAGTCCAGCCGCTACGCCGAGCGCGATTTTCCGAGAGCGTTTCAAAGCCATGATCAGATTTTCCTACCCCTCCTGAGCGAAACGGGCCGCTGTCAAGATATACGAGCCAAGCCGCGAAAAAGTTTGGGGAAAAATCAGGGCCTCCCCCGCTCCAACCTAGCATCCTAAATTATAACGCCAGACGCCGCTCTTGAGGGAGACTTCGCAACCGACCGTGGGGTTGCTTCCTGTGCCCGGCGCGGGGGCCGAGGAGGCTGCACCGGGCGTAGGATTCCTCCCTTGCGCACATTCCTCGCTTGACTGTGTTGACTGTGGCAATCGCCGCCCAATGCTTCCAGCCGGAGTCACGCTTGCCGGGCACGCTGTATTTCTCCCTACGGAAAGTTGTAGAAGCGTGCTAAAACATACGTAAAACGGTAGGAAAAAGGCAGAGTAAGTTGCCACAATGACGGCGCACTTTTTACTATTGCAAAGATAACAAAATAGATATAGCTTGTGCCCCATGCACTTTGTGTTTTGGCTGGCTACTTGCTAGAGAGCTAACGGTGACGTGTAGAATTCGAATGGGAGAAGCAGCAGGCGTGTATCCCCGCCGGAGTGGAAATTTCCTTCAAGGAGAGGGCTCGATGACTAAGTATGTACGGAACTTTGCGTTGTTGATGACAATCGCTATGGTAGTTAGCTTGCCCGCGGTAGCGCAGCAAGCCGCGTTGACCGGCACGGTCAGCGACCCGACCGGTGCCGTGATCCCGGGCGCTGAGGTTACCCTGACACACAAGGGAACCGGAGCGACCCGAACCACGACCAGCGGAGCCAACGGCGGGTATCTTTTTAATCAATTAGAGCCCGGTCGATATCGGCTGGAAATCAGCACGCAGGGATTCAAGACCGGCGTGCGCGACCCTGTTACCTTGCCGGTGGGCATCACTTCCACGCTGAATGTCGCGCTGGAAATCGGCGCGGTGACCGAGCAGGTGGTGGTGGAAGAGGGAGTCGCCGGCATTAACACCGTGGATGCCAGCATGGGGACTCCAATTTCCGGCACCGAGATTCTCAACCTTCCTTCCGCCGACCTTGACCCGGCCGGTCTGCTCAGTTTGCAGGCGGGGGTGACCTACGTACCGGGCGGGGTGGACAATCCGGGCGGCTACAGCGGCATTATGAACTTTGACGGCCGCGGTGGCAGCGTCAACGGCGCCCGCAGCGACCAGACCAACATCACCCTCGACGGCGTGGACGTCAACGACGCCGAGAACGGCTTCGCCTTCACCAGCGCCATCCGCGCCACCCAAGCTTCCTTGCAGGAATTCCGTGTCACCACCACCAACTACAATGCTGACCAGGGCCGTTCTTCCGCCGCCCAGGTACAACTGGTGACCAAGAGCGGCACCAACACCCCCCACGGTATGGTGTACTGGACCCACCGCAACGAGGCGTTCGGCGCCACCGACTTCTTTAACAACCGGGACGGGGTGGACAAGGGTAAGCTGCGCCGCCATGTCTATGGCGTGGCCCTGGGGGGGCCGATCAAGAAAGACCGACTCTTCCTCTTCGGCAACTTCGAAAAAATGGAACACGCGGAAGGATCCAGCAGCCTGCGGAACATTCCGACCGATTCCTTCCGCGACGGCGTCATAATCTATGAGTGCGATGACCCGGCGCTTTGCCCGGGGGGTACGGTCAACGGCCTGACCGGTTCCCACACAGTTCCTGCTGGTTTCTACGGCCTGACCCCGTTGGAATTTGCGGCCATTGACCCGCTCGGCATCGGGCCCAATCCGGCCGTCATCGCCTACCTCACCCAGTTCCCGTCAGTCAACTCCACTGGCTCCCGCGACAATATCAACATCGGCGGCTTCCGCTTCAATTCCCCGGTTCAGAACGAATTCAAGACCTACATCGCCCGCGCGGACTACAACATTGATGCGGCCGGCAACCACACCTTCTATGCCCGCGGGACCTTACAGGACGACGCTGTCATTTCTGCCGGGCCGTTCTTCCCGGGCAACTCGCCCAACCAACTCCTGCTTGGCAACAGCCGCGGCTTGGCGTTCGGCTACAAGGCGGTGCTGAGCCCCACCGTCATCAACACCCTGCGCTACGGCTACACCCGCATCGGGGAAGAGTTTTCCGGTGTGCGGAACTCGGAATATGTCGGCCTGCGGTTTATTTCCGAGTTGAACGGCTTTGATGGCACCGCCAGCACCCGCACCCGCTTTTTGGACACGCAGCACTTCCGGAATGACATGAGCATTACGCGGGGCAGCCACACCATGAGCTTCGGCGCCGACTTTCGCTTCACCCGCAACAACCGCTCCACCAACGCCAATTCGTTCCACGGCTTCGTCGTCAACCCTTCCTGGCTGCCCAACGTGGGGCGGCAAACCCAACCCGGCGAATTTGATTGTTTTCAACAAGCTGCCAACGCACCTTTCAACACCAGCACCGGTTGTACCGACGTCCCGGCAGTGGCTGGCGGGTTCACCTCGTCTTGGAACGACACCGCCCCCAACCTGCTGGGCATTATCAGCCAGGTCAACGGGCGCTTCAACTTGGCAGCCGACGGCGGCATCCTGGCTTCAGGGGAGGCCGTCCGGCGGCGTTTTGCCGTGGACGAGTACGAGATCTACATACAGGACCAGTGGCGCATGACTCCGACCCTGACCCTCACTTATGGCACCCGCTTCTTCGTCACCTCGCCGCCCTGGGAGACCAACGGGCTGCAAGTCACCCCCACCCCCAACCTGGGCGACTGGTTCGCGGCCCGCCGCACACTCATGCTGAACGGCCTGCCCACCAACAACGCTCCGGATATAGGCTTCGACCTGGGAGGCCCGGCCAATAACGGCAAAGACTACTATGCCTGGGACTGGAACAACTGGTCGCCGCGGGTGGCCCTGGCCTGGGCGCCGCGGATGAATAACTGGTTCTCCGGCAACGGAAAGCTGGTGATTCGCGGCGGTTACTCACTGGTCTATGACCGCGTGGGCAACGGCTTGGTCTCCAGCTTCGACCGGGGCGGTTCCTTCGGCATGGCCACTGACATCGCCAGCACCTTTGGTGGCTGCGATGAAGGCCTCACCGGCCCCCTCGCTGCTGTCAACGGTTCCTGCCCGCGTTACACCGGCATACTTGACACGGCTGCGGCCAAGGCCGCCAGTCTGCCGGCAGCGCCGGCGGGCGGCTTCCCGGCGGTTCCGCCGCCAGTCAGGGACATCTCGACGGCGCTCGATAGCAGTATCGTGACCCCCTACGCGCACGTGATGAACGTCTCCATCGCGCGTGATCTGCCCGGCAACTTCACCGTCGAGGTTGCCTACGTCGGACGCCGAGCGCGCAAGCTGCTGATCGCGCGCGACCTGGCCATGCAAGCCGACTTGGTTGACCAAGCCTCCGGCATGTCCTGGTTCGAGGCCAACGTGCAGTTGATAGGCATGGCCGAGCAGGGGCAAGACATCGTCACGATGGGAACCATCCCCTTCTGGGAGAACCTGTTCCCGGGCTGGGGTCCCACCGGTGCCAACAGTGGTGAGCTTGCCTGTGACATTTTTGGAGTGGGCGGCGCCGGCGGTTTCTCCGCCACCCAGGTCGCCTACGACTTCATCAACTGCTTGCATCCCGACACTACCTTCGCCGCCTGGGTAATCGACGGATTCACGCCTGGCGGCTTCAACCCGGGCCACCTGAACTGCGCCGGTGGTACGGACATTGACGGCGATGCATTCTTGGATTGCCCGTTCGCCTTCTTCGACGACCAGTTCGCCACTCTCAACGCCTGGAGTTCAATCGCCCGCTCCGAGTACCACGCCTTTCAGCTTACGGTGCGGCGGCGCCTGAGCCGGGGCATCGGCTTCACCTTCAACTACTCGCTCTCGCACTCCCTCGACCACAGTTCCACGCCTGAGCGACAGGACCTTTTCGGCTTCTTCAACGGCGGCGGCTCCGGGACCACCCTCAACTCCTGGCAGCTCGAAAATGAGTACGCCAGCTCCGACTTCGATATGCGCCACCAGATCAACTCCAACTGGTACGTGGAGATTCCCTTCGGCCACGGCAAGGCGCTGGGCGGCGGCATGCCGGGCTGGGCCAACCAGATCATTGGCGGCTGGCAGGTATCCGGCATCTTCCGCAGCAACAGCGGGTTGCCCGCCAGTGTTGCCAACGGCCGGGTCTGGCCCACCAACTGGAACCTCAGCGGCCGCGCCACCTGCAGTGGGCAGGGCGCCGACAATTTTGGCGTCCAGTACGGTGCCTGCCCCACCACCCAGAACGTCAAGAATGCTGCCGGGGATCGCGGGCCCAACTTGTTTGCCGACCCCGACCTTGCCCTCGAGTTCGTCCGGCAGACGCTGCCGGGAGACAGCGGGAACCGCAACGCCATCCGGGCGGATAACTACATCAACCTCGACCTCGCCATCGCCAAGGCATTCCCGATGCCGTGGGAAGGCCACTCCTTCAAGTTCCGCTGGGAGATGTTCAACCTGACCAACTCGGTCTACTTTGACGCTGTCTCGTTGAATCTTAGCCAGCGGGCGACGGCGAGCTTCGGCAACTACACCGCTGTCATGGGTGCTCCGCGTCGCATGCAGGTCAGTCTGCGGTACGAGTTCTAAGCGCACCGCAGCAGCGGCAAGAAACTTCGGGCCTTCTGTTTTGCCTGTGGTAGGCAACGGAAGGCCCGTTCTCAGACCCGGCCGCCGGTGCTCCAGTGCCTGGCACAGCTCCAGTGAACTGGATGGCTCGACGATCCGTCCGCGCCGACCCCCGCTTCCAACCCCTCCTCCACCGCCTGAACTTCCCGGAGTAGGCTCCATACCCGATTTCGTGCCAAAAACATGTGGTTTTGACCCACCCGATTTGTCCCATTTGTGCCCAGCTTTTTCATCTTCTTCACTTCAAAACATAGTATGTACCTGCTGTTGTTCCTCTTCGCCTAAGAATACGCCGCCGGCGCATTTTCCCAAAGAAATAGATTGCTTGGTCGTAGCTAATCGCCGAGATGGCACGCAGCTCTCGGTTAGTTATTGTTCCCTTATTGT
>JACZYA010000276.1 GCA_022571295.1 Acidobacteriota bacterium
GACGAAAAGCCATCTGTTCAGGAGAATTTTCGAACTGCTGACGATAGCGACTGAACTCTATTTCGTCCGGAAATTCTGTGGACAGTCCGCGTTCTTGCCTGTTCTTGGGCACAAATAGGGCTTTCTCCCTTGTTGTGATGGTATCTTTTAGATACCGAGTTTTCCCGGTTCCATTTGGCCCAACCAAGTAGGTTATTGCGGGAGGGGCAGTTTCTTGCTCTTGCATATCAATCCTTTTGAATTCGTTGTACTTGGGCGATCATATATTCTCATATACAGGGGTTCCCAATGTTGTTGCAAGGGGGGATTAGCGGGTTGCCATCGGGTAGACTAGACATAAAGATCCGTTTTTGACACCCCTTTTGGCTTGCTACACTGAGACTGCGGCCAAATCTATGCAGCTAACGACCACTCGGAGTCTTTCTTCAGCTTTTGAAACTCCCGTAGTTCATCGAGGAGTTGGTTCCAACTAAATCCCCAGGGGTCCACACCTTTTGAATTTGTGGCGACAAAACGCCGATTTAGCTCGTAAATAGAGCCAAGCTTGGCGGTTCCAAATCCTGAATCTCGGTCATACGGAATTCTATCGGGAAAGACCAAGTGTTGGAACCTTGAACGCCATTCTGGTACAAGTTCTAGCCACTGGCTCCCCCAAGCGGTGATGAAGTCCGCAGCGTATTTGAGGGCGACTACTGGGTCGAAGCCATCTACTTGACGAGTGGCCAGGCAGCTCTTTGCGTCTGCCAATGCGGCTTCAATGCCATCCCGTCGCTGCTGAAACTCTTCCTTGGTGTAGCTCCCATCCTCGCGCATTTCAAACACCCGATCCCTTCGTTCCTCCAAGGAATTCACAGCTGCCTTCCACCTCTTGAGCGAAGCTTCAGTTTCTCCCTGTCGGTCATTCCACATCCTTACTACCGTGGCCTCGAACAGAGCCCAAAACCTCTTTCCAGGAGTGATCTTCCTCAAATACCGCATGAACTCCTCTTCCAATAGAGCCTTAGGAATTACTTTCCCATAGAAAACACATTCCCGCCGCATGCAGTGATAATAGGCGTACTTGCCGCCATTACCTCGAGAAACGCTGCCAGTGAAAGGCTGGGAGCAAGTGCCACACAATACCAGCCGACGCAAGGGGAATTCTGGGTTGTGTATATTTCGCTTTATCGTGAAAGCCTTCCCCGATCTGACTAAAAGAATCTGCCGGTACTCTTCCTGGGTAATCATGGGTGTATGGACGCCCTGGTGTTCTTCTCCAGTCCAGGGATTGACCAGAACCCCAGCGTAAAACTTGAGATACTGGCCCAACAGCCTATCCACGAGCTGAGGGCGGGTTTTCGTTCCTCGAATCTCTCCCAATCCCCAAGCATCCAGCCTTCGAGCCAGTTCGTGTTGCGAACACAGACCCTTGGCATACTCTCTCAGAGCACGTTGAATAATAGGGAATACCCGTGCATCCGGCCTGTCAGGACCTGTTTTCTTTTCACCCCGTTTCTTGAAATGAGCACACTCATACCCGAGAGGTGCCATCCAAGGATACAGTCCTTGGCGGATCTTACTCATCATGCCGTCAATACAACGCCGTTTGCGAATTGCATTGTCGTATTCGGCGGCCCCGGCCAACACCGTCTCAATGAATTTCTCAGTAGGAGTATTCCCGATGGTCTCGGTGACCGAGTGGAGCGTGACGCCGCTGTCCAGAAGGAGTTTGCGCACCGCAAAGTGGTCCTCTGTGCTGCGAGCAAAGCGGTCCACGCGCAAAACGACAAAGTGGCCCACCTTGCCCTTGTTCTTCCGGCAGAACTCTAGCGCCCTGAGAAACTCCTGACGGTTATTCAGGCTCAGGTCCTTGGCAGACTCACCCTCTTCTCGGAAGACAGCCGCGACCTCCATGCCGTTCCGCTCACAGTATTTGCTGCACTCTTGCTCCTGAAACTCAAGGCTTGTGCCTGCGACCTGGTTCGGGTCTGAGACGCGAACGTAGATAATAGCGTTTGCAGTGTTCATAAGATGCCTGCTGCCCACGATGAGGGAGCTTAGTAGCTGGTTCCTCTATGAGTGGGACAGCAGAAAAGTGATCTCTTGTAGTAATGGACGAGTCACTCCCTTCCATTGTTTTGGCTTCGGTCCTGAAGCCATTTCTCGTAAATGACCTCTACGAGCAACCGCACCTGCTCCTTGATTTCTTCAACTTGTTCGTCAGTCAGGTTGGGAATCCCCAGGAGTTCTCTGGCTTCCTCAAGACTGATATTGCCAGGTGGCGTTGACTTTGCATGTTCCCTAACGACTTTTACTGATATTCCC
>JACZYA010000016.1 GCA_022571295.1 Acidobacteriota bacterium
GAATCTCTCTGCGATGGGACAGTCCTGTTCCCAACAGGGAAACTCACCCTGGCAGATGTCGCAGGTATGGGTGTGGGTTGGCTTGTCTACTCCCGACATGAGAGCGTGGCGACCCATGCCGTCATTGATGGGAAAAACTAGCGTGTTTGGCGATGCAGTTTCCCCAGGCAACATGAGCCGCTACTGAGAGACTTATCCTACCGTTTGGCTATGGTGTCAACTAATCCTCTGCGCGTTGACTTGCCTGGGAGCCGGGCTGCGATGGGAGCCAGTCTGAACCAGTAATCGAGTCGCACTTGCCTGACAAGAGCGAGAAGCGGATGATCAAAAACCGCGTAAACTAGGTCTTCAGAAGGACACGCAAATGGGTGTCACTACACTGCTGCTGGGTTTGGTCGCTCTGTTTCTGCTGCTGCTACTTGCGGGCATGGCCTACCAGGCGATCGGCAGCGCCCGAGACGCTCGGCGCTATCCACCGCCCGGGCGGATGGTGGACGTGGGAGGCCATCGCTTACATCTCTACTGCACGGGCGAAGGCAATCCCACAGTGGTGCTGGATTCCGGGCTTCCCGGGACTTCACTCAGTTGGCGGTGGGTGCAACCGGAAGTCGCCAGCTTCACGCGCGTGTGCAGCTACGAACGAGCCGGACTGGGTTGGAGTGAGGCCGGTCCGAGGCCCCGCACCAGCCGTCAAATCGTCGCAGAACTTCGCACCCTGCTAAACCACGCTGGCATCGAAGGACCGTATGTGCTGGTGGGGCATTCGTTCGGCGGGTTTACCGCCCGCCTCTTTGCCAGCCAGTACCCGGAGGAAGTTGTCGGGATGGTGTTAGTCGATCCCATCCACCCACAGGAGTGGTTGCCGCTGGCCGAGGAAGCAAGAAGAAAACTGGTGGGTGGAGCGAGGATGTCCCGCTACGGCGCTCTGCTCGCGCGGCTGGGCATCGCGCGGCTGGTCGCCTTTCTGGGCAGTGTGGGCGCGGCAAGATTGGCGCGCGGGGTTGTGCGGATAATGACGGTCGGGGTCATCCGGCGGCAGGAACAGATGGTCGCGCCGGGCGGCAAGCTCCCCGCCCAGTGGCGACCCGTCGTCAGGTCATTCTGGCTGCAGCCCAAGGCCTACGAGGCCATGGCCGGCCAAATAGAATCCCTCCCGGAAAGCGCGGAGCAGGTGGCGGCGGCCGGTGGGTTCGGAGAGATGCCGTTAGTCGTCATGTCGGCCGGCAACCCGGATGCAACCCGGATTCAGCGACAGGAAGAGGCGGCGCGGCTTTCTACCAAGGGCGAACACGTCATTGCGCCCCACAGTGGCCATTGGATTCAGCTCGACCAGCCCCAACTGGTGGCGGAGGCCATTCGCAAGGTGGTTGAGTCAGCTCGTCGCGGATAGAGAGAGCTGTTTCCCCGCTTTGGGGGCAACCTCTACATTGTGCCCGTCGGCAATGACTAGCTAAATTCCACGCTAACACCCGCTTCCAATCCCTCCTCCGCCGCATGAACTTCCCGGAGTAGGCTCGAGGCCCGCATCTCGTCGCGGCTCGCCAAAAGGCTAGATTCACCCCAGCGAGAATTTCTGGTGAAATGGAAACGAAATTACCTTAGGAATCCTGGGTCTCCAACACCCCCCAGGGGGTGTCACTCCAAGCAATCGTGTGTGCCCACAGCGTGCCTGAAACTATCATCCTTGACACCGCACCTCGCCCCCTAGAGGCATCGGTGTAGATGAGGCGGACAAGAGGCAGACAAATCTCGCAGGATTTCAATTGGTCGTGCCTCAGCACCCGGTAGAGAGAGTCGTAGAAAGGGGGCCAGTCCTTTCCCAGCGCGCCATCGAGCGAGAGCCGGTTTGGGTAGGGGTCGCCATTACGCTGCCACCGGGAGAGAAAATTTGGGAACAACTTGGGAACAATAAGCCCCGAATACCGTGCTATACGGTGATGTAAGACGCAGGAAGAAGCTAGACGAACCAACAAGATAGTGTTTGGAGCGACAACGGCAGGTCGTCAGTTCAATTCTGACCGCCGGCTCCAACTTCTACCTGTTCCACAACAAGTTGTCCCACCGTCTCTCGGCACGCCGCCTCGCGGGTGGGCTACTACTCTGGGACTCGCTGCGGCGTTTCGACGAGATCTTCAGGGCTGGGCTGAAGCTGCTGGTGTACACTCGGAGGACTGATGCGGGCACTGGCTATAGACTTGGGCGGAACGCACGCAAAGTGCGCCGTGGTGGAAGATCGGAAGGTTCAAGCAGCGCGACATCTTGATCTCGACAGCGCGCAGGGGCTCAACACAGCCCTTCCGCTCTTGGCCGGCACCTTGCGGGAGCTGCTGAGCGAATGCGGTCTCTCGGCCAAGGATTGTGCGGGCCTCTCTTTTGGCTCGTGCGGCATCGTCGATTCATCCACCGGGCGCTTCCTCTCCACGAATCAGAAGTGGGACGACGCGCCCAGTCTGGACTTGCCGGAGTGGTGCCGGCAGGAATTCTCTCTCCCCTTAAGACTCGAAAACGATGCGCGCATGGCCCTGCTGGGCGAATGGTACGCGGGGGCGGCAAGAGGGTTCGAGGACGTGGCCATGCTCACCCTGGGCACGGGTATCGGCGGCGCGGCCATGATTGGGGGACGCCTCTTGCGCGGGAAACACTCTCAGGCGGGCAACCTCGGAGGGCATCAACCCGTGCTGTTTACCGGCAGAGCGTGTACCTGCGGCGGCATTGGTTGTGCCGAGGCGGAGGCCGGCGGCTGGTCGCTTCCGCTGATCGCCCGGGAGTGGCCGGGGTTTGAACAGAGCGCGCTGGCGAAAGAGGCTCAGGTCAACTTCGAAGCGCTTTTCCGCTTGGCGGGACAAGGCGACCGCGTCTCGGGCGAGGTTCGCGACCGATGCCTGCACGTCTGGGCGGCAGCGGCCGTGGGCATGGTGCACGCGTTTGATCCGGAAGTAGTCGTTTTCGGCGGGGGCGTAATGAAAAGCGCCGATGTGATTCTGCCCTTCATTCAGGAGCATGTGAGCAAGCATGCCTGGACTCCCTGGGGGAAAGTTCAGGTGCGTGCCGCGGAACTCGGCAACGACGCCGGATTGCTGGGTGCCATCCCTCTTCTGAGTGAGTAGCCTGGTGCCACGGCGCTCGACCTACGGCAAGTTTTCCTGCGTCGTCGAACGGACTACCTCAAACCACCGGCTCTGCACGATTTCTACTTGTAGGGATTCTTGTTTCTTGTCGCCGATGCGAGACCGTAATGGAAGTGTTGCCTCCGGCGGTGGGGTTCAATTCCCCTCCGCCGGAGGCAACTCCGAAGGTGAGTGTCTGTGCACTAGCCTCCCGTGCGCGCAGCTAGAACGGGATGCTTATGCCGATGCCGATGTGAATGCGTCCCCGGCGGTGGTGACCCCCACCGTGACCGCGCCCATGCCCGTAGCCATGCCCATAGCCGTGGCCGCGAGAATGGTCATAACCGTAGGCGTAACCCTGAGACTGGCGGTAGTGACGATGATGGTCGTGGCCGTAGTAACGAGCCCGGCGGTGGCGGCGATAATGGTCGGACCTGTAGTGGCGATCCCGGCGTTGGTAACGATGATCGTCTCGATCGTAGTCTCGGTCATCGTAGCGGTCGTACCGGACATCGGCGCGTGCGTCCCGGTCGCGGTTGCGGGTATTGTGGTCCGCCCGTAAGGGGGTGAAGCCCGTTCCTACGAAAACAGCGAGCAAGAGCAACAACTTGTAAAGCCGTCTCATAAGCCACCTCCTCCCTCTTCTAATCTGGATGCTGAATCAACGCCAAAGGTTTCCTCTCGAAAAATAGCTCCATCGGTTGGTGGAACCTGCCGGACATACTTGCAGCAAGCAGCCGGTTCCATCCCCATCGCCGGGGCCCTTAGCGAACGCGTGGGAGGCTTGCCCGGTCGCCGCTACGCGGATAGAATGAATGCTCTGCTGGAAGGAGAGAAACTGTGCCGATTTTCGAATATGTCTGCAAGCAATGCCAGCATCACTTTGAGGCGATTGTCCAGGGAGCGGCGCTGCCGGAGTGCCCCACCTGCGCAAGCAAGGAGCTGGAGAAACAGCTCTCGGTCTTCGCGGTAGGGGGTAAGGGTGTCGGCTTGGCTGCGCGCGAACCGGCCGGCGCTTGCGGAACCTGCGGCGACCCGCGCGGGCCCGGCTCCTGTTCTCTGAACTAAGCCCCACCTGCATACCGGCAAGGCAAACAGCCTAGCGCGAGAAGAGGTACATCACCCACCCCAAACCCACGCCAACTACCACGAAGAGCAGGAAAGTCCAGAGGAATTCTTTGGCGCGCTCCCGCCAGGTTCTGTGACTGATGACGGCGAACACCGCCGAGGTAAAAAAAGCAAACAGCGCCAGCGCTTGGAAATGGCTGAGGACCAAAGGTTGGGCGAGCAAGTGCATGGGTTAATCCTTCTTCCCGACGGCGATGTCGTAAGCGTCGAGCACGGTGAGCAAATTCAGCAAGCCCGCGCACAGGAAAAATACTGTGCCGTAGTCGCCGCTGGCGCGCGCCAGGTAGTCGCGCCCGAACCCGGCCATCCAGCCCAGGAAGAAGAGCAAGCCAGCGCCCAGATCGCCGAGGAACGCCAGGACGTGCAGCAGCCCGACGAACATCCCTTGCCCCTCGCCAAAGGGCAGGACATACAGTTTGGCGCCCATCGCTATTCCCAGGCCCGCCATCGCTGCCACCGACACAAAGAATATGCCCGCCCGATCATATTTTCGTTGCACCAGATGCCCCAGGCCCGGCAGCAGCCAACCCAAGAAACCAACCACATACGGCCAGGCCGCCGGGCCGGTGCGCCCTGCTCGACGCTGCGCTTCCGCCGGTCTAGGCGTCGCAGTGTTAGTCATGCTTTCCCCTTCCCCACACATACAATCTCGTTCTGCACCGCGCCGGTTGGGCCTGCGCTGCGCTCGTCCACGTAGACGTCCACCTCCAAGCGCACGCCGAATTCGGGCAGGTAGATCCCCGGCTCCACCGAGAAACACGTGCCCGTGATAATCTCGCGCTCGTCGTGCGTCTCCAGGTTGTCCATGTTGGCTCCGGTGGAGTGTACCTCTTCCCCAATGGAATGGCCGGTGCGATGCACAAAGCGGTCGCCGTATCCGTGCCGGCAAATCACCCCGCGAGCCGCGTCATCCACCTGGTAGCCGCGGATGGTTTCACCCCGGCTGACCGCTCGGCTTACAAACTCCACCGCCGCGTCGCGGGCCTCACGCACCACAGTGAAGATTTTCCGCTGGCTGGCCGGCGCCTCGTCCCCGACGTAGCCCACCCAGGTGATGTCATAGTACACCGCCTCGGGCTGGTTCAGCTTGGCCCACACATCCAGCAGCACCCAATCGCCGACGCGAATCTGCTGGGAGCTGGCAGCCGGCGGCTCGTAGTGCGGGTTGCCGCTGTTCTCGTTGACCGCCACGATGGGGCCATCGTCGGTCACCAAGCCCTGAGCTGCGAACTGTTGCAGAATCCATTGCTGCAAGTCGTACTCGGTCAATTTCTTCCCGGCTTGGATTTGGTCTGTAATTTGCCTGAAGGCCGCCGCCATAATCCCGTCAACCAGCTTCCCGGCCGCCCGGTGGCTCTCCACCTGTGCACGCGACCAACGCGCTTCAAACTGTTGCACCAAGTCCGCCGAGGTAACCACTTCCGGGCCGAAGCTGCGCACCAATTCGATCGTCCCTCCGTCCACCAGCGACACATACGGGATGGCGTTTTGCGGCGAGTATTGCATGGCGACGCGCTTGGCCGAACCCAGGACGCTCGCTAGTTTTTCGCGCTGCTCGTTCCAGGCGACGTATTCGTGCTTTTGGCCCGGCAGCTTGTCCAGGCGGTTGGCCTCGATGCGGTGGACCAGCTTCTGGGGCGTGCCCTGCGCGGGAACAAAGTAGTACCAGCGGCGGGTGACCATCTCCGCTTGCAGGCCCAGCACCCGGTAGGCAATCGGGTCGCGCCCATGAAAATCATAGAAGAGCCAGCCGTCCAGTCCTTGGCTTTGGAGCTCGGCCTGAATCTTGCTCAGATCGAAGCTCACGACTCCACCGCCATCACGGCACGCCACTTCTCTTCCGGCGGCGGCGCCGTCGCCAGGCTCACCCCCACCAGCAACAAGGTCGAAAGCAGCAGCGCGGGGATCACCGCGTCCACCTCCTGCGTGAAGGCGATGAACGCCGAAGTGGATTCCATGCCCGCGACCAAGTTCCACCCGATGCTAACCGCCGTCCCGCTCACAATCGAGGCCAGCGCTCCGTGTCGATTGGCTCGTTTCCAAAAGAAGGCCGCCAGCACCACCGGTGTCACGCCCGCGCCATAGACCGTGTAGGCATAGAGCATCATCTTGAGAACCGACTCGGTAAATACTGCCAGCGCAAGCGCCACTCCGCCCAGCACAATCACAATGCCGCGCGACCACAACAGAATCCGCCGCTCGCTGGCCTGTGGATTAATAAAGCGGTGGTACACGTCGTGGATCAAGTTGCTGGCGGGTGAAAACAAGAAGTTGTTGGCGGTGGAGAGGACCTGGCCGAATATCCCGCCCAACAGCAACGCCCCCAGTATGGCGGGTAGCCCCTGCCGCGCCGCCACCGGGATGACGGTGCGCGGCTCAATGCCCTGGTAAATCGCGCTGCCAACCACGGCCAGCACAATGATGACGGTTTCAAGTATCAAGGTTCCGATCAGCCAGCCGGTAACGGAAATCTTCGCGTCCCGCTCACTGCGGGCGGAGAAGAACTTCTGGTACATGGTCTGATTGCCCAGCAGCAAAAGCAACGTCGGCAGAAAATAATTCAACGTCTGGTACCACTTGAAGGGTCCGAAGACGGTAAAGTGACTATCCGGCAGCGCTGCTCGCACGCCGCTCCACCCTCCAGCGGCGCTAATCAAAAACGGCACCGCAATAACCGTTGTGAGGGTGGCCAGCACACCGATGATCACATCGAGATACGCCACAGACTTCATTCCCGCCAGCGCAGTAAACAAAATGACGAAACCGGCAATGATGTACCGGCCTGTCATAGGGTCAATCGTCTCCGGGAAAATCAAACTGAGTATGTCCCCGCCCCCGATAAACTGGTAACTGGTAATGCCCACATAGGAGATGACAATCGCGAGGGTTCCGAACAGCCGCGCAAAGCGATCGTAGCGGGCTTCCAGCAGGTCCGGGACAGTGTACTGGGCGAACCGGCGCGCGCGGGCCGCGATCAGGTAGATAACCAGCAGCCCCACCCAGCCTCCGGCGGGCTGCCAGAGAGCGGCAAAACCATTCTTGAAAGCGTTTTCTGCGCCGCCGAAAAGACTTCCCGACCCGATCCAGCTCGAAAGCAAGGTGAATACCAGAATCGGCCAGGCCAGCTTCCGCCCGGCCAGCACAAAGTCTGCCTTGCTTTTAACCCGCAGACTGCGCTCAATGCTGACCGCCAGCAAGATGGCCATCATGCCGATCAGCACAACTGCGTACAACATTCGCGCTCCTGTTCTGTGCGGGTTTCGCCCCCCTGGGCGGGAAAAAAATTACTCCGACTCGCCTGCGCTGGAGCCGGAGTGGGCAGGTCCGAGCTGGAGGCGTTCCAACACCATGGCCGCGGTCAGCCCCGCTACCTCCACCACCTTGAGCGAAGCCAACTGGCCGGCGGTTATCTTAACCAAAGCCCGTGGCACATGCAAACACTCGGCCAGCAGCGCCACCACGGCTTGGTTCGCCCGGCCATCAATGGGTGGCGCAAGTACCCGCAAGCGCAACCTGCCATCGTGGACGCCGACAATTCCTTCCCGCCGGGCGCGCGCCTGCACTTTGACTCGGAAACGCACGCCGCGGGCCCGCTCTTCCAGCACCAGGCTCATGGTTTCGGCTCGCGGGGGGCGGGACGCGGCCCGAAGATTGCGGTTCCCAAACGAACCTGGGTGGCTCCCTCCTCGATGGCGACTTCAAAGTCGTTGGTCATTCCCATCGAAAGCTCGCGCATTGACACACCTGGGATGCGGCTGCGCTCAATCTGCTCCGCCAGCGCACGCAACTGGCGGAAATAGGGACGGGTCTCTTCAGGATCGTCAGAGAAAGGCGGGATGGTCATCAACCCTTCCACCTGCAAGGTCTCCAACTCTGCCACCTGTTTGACCAGGGCTTCCACCTCACCGGGCGCCACCCCGTGCTTGCTGGGCTCCTCACCCAGGTGGACCTGAATCAGCACCGGGAGCTTGCTTCCCTGCCCGCCGACCGCGTGGGCCAACTTCTCGGCCAGCCGCACGCTGTCCACCGAATCCACCCGGTCAAACAATTCCACCGCCTGCCTGGCCTTGTTGGTTTGCAGGTGTCCGACCAGATGCCAGTGCACCGATGGCAACGCCAGCAGCGGGCGCTTTTCCTTGAACTCTTGCACGCGGTTCTCCCCGAAATGCCGCACCCCGCAACGGCAGGCTTCGGCAATCCGGTCGGCGGCGATTGTCTTGGTCACCACCACCAGCGTCACCGCGTCGCGCCGGTCGGCACGCTTCAGGGCAGCATTGATGCGCTCGTGAATGCGCTCAAGGTTTTGGGCAACGCTCACCATTCCGTTTGTGGGTCGCCGCAAATTCTACCACCCTCCTGCTCGTTCCGGCGTTCGTGCTATAGTCAGAGAGTACAATGAAAACTTTACTTTTGCCCAGCCGGTCCGAAAGCTGGCCCAAGCTCTCCTAAGATGTCCCCTCGCCCACGGCGCGGACGTTTTCTTACTTTTGAAGGCATTGACGGCTGCGGCAAGACTACGCAACTCAAGCAGTTGGCCGAGCACCTCAAGCGCCTGCGGCTCCCGTTCGTAGTGACGCGCGAGCCCGGCGGCTCGGAAACCAGCGAGCGTATCCGTGAGGTGTTGCTGAGCTGCGAGAGCACCGGCATGGAGGCTGCCGCAGAGTTGCTGCTCTACTTTGCCGCTCGCGCGGAGAACGTCGCCCGCATCATCCGCCCGGCGCTCGCCCAGGGGCGTTTCGTTCTGTGCGACCGCTTCACCGATGCCACCATCGCCTACCAAGGCTACGGGCGCGGCCTCGACTTGCGCCTGATCCGCCGCCTGCACAAATTTGCCTGCCAGGGCCTCAACCCCGACCTGACCTTCGTCATCGACATCGATCCCCACACCAGCGTCCGCCGGGCTTTGCAACGCAACACGGAAGCCAGCCGCGACGAAAGCCGCTTCGAGCAGGAAAGCCTGGAGTTCTACCAGCGTGTCCGCCGCGGTTACCACGCCCTGGCCCGGCAGGAGCCCCGCCGGGTGCGCATGATCCCGGGCGAGGACACGATCGAAAACGTCCACCAGAAAATCCTGTTTCAGGCCCGCCGCTTGATCGCCGCCGCCCAACGGAGAGGCAAGCGATGACCTGGGCTGATTTTGTAGGCAATAGCCGCGTGGTGGGCGTGCTGCAGCGCATGCTCTCCAGCGGCCGCGTCCCCCCAGCGTTGCTTTTTGCCGGACAAAAGGGGGTAGGCAAGTTCACCCTCGCCACCCTGTTCGCCCGCGCGGCCAACTGCGAGCAAAAGGGGAAGGATAGTTGCGGACGCTGCCAGAGTTGTCAAACCTTGGAGGCGCTCGATGATCTGCCCGGACTCCGCAAGGCTGCCCTGGACGCCCGCGGCAGCGCCAATCCGGAGGCGGTTCCGCTTATTCTTCGTCCCCACCCCAACGTCACCGTCCTGGTGCCTGACGGTGCGTTTATCCGGGTCAGCCAGATGCGCTATGTGGTTCGCCAGTCTTACAACGTTCCCACCGGCGGGGGCCGGGCCGTCTTCCTGATTGACCAAGCTGAGCGGCTTCGCTTTGATTTCGCCGATGTCCTGCTGAAAGTTCTGGAGGAGCCTCCGGACCGCACCACTGTGATCCTGGTCACTTCGGAGCCTTTCCAATTGCGGCCCACCATTCGGTCGCGCTGCATCCCGGTGCACTTCGCACCCCTTTCGTCTGCCCAAATTGAGTCCCATTTGCAGCAGCAGCGCCCTAAATGGAAGAAAACAGAGCGTGAACTGGCGGCGGCTGCGGCTGCGGGGAGTTTAGCCACGGCCCTCACCCTCGACCTCGACCTCTACCGCCAAGTCCGCCGTTCTGCCCTTGAATTGCTCCGAGCCTCCCTCCGCGGCGAGTTTGACCCGGAGCGCCTCTTCGCGGCTACCGCCCAACTAGCCGGCAAAGGGAGCGCAGAAACTCGCGAAACGGAGGACAGCGGCAGCAAGCGAGAAAGATTTGATTTTGTGCTTGAAGTCGTGTATGGTCTCATCAACGACGTTCTCTACCTCAGGTCTGGGGCTTCAGAGTTAAGACTACGGAACCCGGACATACAAGGTGAGCTAGAGAGAGCAGCGGGTTCTGTTGAGGGAGAAGGGCTGAACCGGCTGGTCAAGAAGCTGGATCGGATTGAAGGTTGGCAGCGCCAAAATATCAACCGGCAATTGGCCTTAGACGCGGTTGCACTTGCTCCTACGCGGGTATTGTAGGAACGGCGAAAAACGTGAAACATCCTGCCTCCTCTCTGCATCATAGCTAGTAGCTAGCGAGAATGTCCCGGGGCGCATGTGCGCGAGAAGCGTCCAAGAAAAGGCGCCTAGAAAGTCAACATATAAGCGTTTAGATAGTTGTACCAGCGAGTCTAGCAAGAGGAGAAAGGACGTGAATCGCCGACTGATTCGTCCCAGCCTGTCCGACATCAGAGAACAAGCAACCCAGAAACAGCCGCCGGGCGCCCGCCGCAAACCCGTGCCGCCCGAGCAGACCCACGCCGAGTCCTACTACTACGTCAAGCAGATGCAGGCCCGGACGCCGATCGTGGTGATTTTAACCGACGGAGAAGTTCTGCGCGGAACCATCGAGTGGTACGACAAAGACTGCATTAAAATTACGCGCACCGGCGCCCCAAACTTGCTCGTGTACAAAACCAGCATCAAGTACGTCTACAAGGACGAAGACGCTGCCGACGCCACCGACGAGCCGCAAGAACCGGAGTTAGCGCACGTAAGCAAGGAGAACGACTAACTCCTTTGCTTTCCAACTGACGCTACAGGAAGCCTTTTCTTCCTAGTCGTTTTCTGCTTGGAAGTGAAGACTGAAGGTTAGCAAACTTTTGGCCACCAGTTTTCCCGTCGGGTTGCGGATTTCCACCTCCCCCATCGCCAGGCGCTTACCCTGATGCAAGACCCGCGCCTCGGCTCGCAACCGCCCGCGCTTGTGCGGCAAGAAGTAGTTGATTTTCATCTCCACCGTCGAAATCCGCGTCTGCTCGGGCAGGCGAGTGAAAATAGCCATCGCCAGCGCCGTATCCGCCAGCGTTGCCAGCACGCCGCCGTGAATGCCTTGGGGATGAGAGTGGCGGGGACTTGCATCGAGGGTCAGGGCGGCTCGGCCCGGCCTCAGTTGAGCCAGTTTCAGTCCCAACAGCCGCACCGCGCCTACCCGGCTGAATCGCTTGCGAATTTCCGCGTAATGGCGCTTCCGGCTCACCATGTTGCTTCAGCCCAGCTCGACAGTCTCACGCTTCGAGGAAAAAGAAAAGTGAGCCACTTTAGCATGTGCGCGCATCCAAGTCTATTTGGGCTCCCGTTCTTGCAAGAGTTGAATTCCGCCGGTTAGAGTGCCCAGTACAATGAAAATCGGCATCACATGCTATCCCACTTACGGAGGCAGCGGCATCGTCGCCACCGAATTGGGCATGGAACTAGCTGCGCGGGGGCACGAGGTCCACTTCATCAGCTACGCCCAGCCCATCCGCCTGACCGGCTTGGAGGACCAGCCGGAGGCAGCGCGCCGCATCACCTACCACGAAGTGGAAGTGCCGACCTATCCGCTATTCGACCACCCGCCTTACTCCCTGGCCCTGGCAACCAAGATGGCGGAGGTAGCCGAGCATTATTCGCTCGACCTGCTGCACGTCCACTACGCCCTGCCGCACTCCATCAGCGCCTACCTTGCCCAGGCCATGTTGGCGCCGCGCCACCTGCCCTTTGTGACCACACTCCACGGCACCGATGTCACCCTGGTAGGTCAGGATCGGTCCTTCCTGCCCATCACGCGCTTTGCCATTGAAAAGTCAACCGCCGTCACCGCAGTCTCGCAGCACCTACAGCAGGTGACGCGGGAAGTTTTTAAAGTTCGCCGACCGATCGAAGTGATTCCCAATTTTGTCAACTGCCACCAGTATCAGCGCTGCGAAAATCCTTCTTTGCGCGAGCAATTTGCTCCCCACGGAGAACGGCTGCTCGTCCACCTTTCAAACTTTCGCCCGGTCAAACGCATCCCCGATGTAATTGAAGTCTTTGCGCGGGTGCGGAGCAAGCTGCCCGCCCGCCTATTGCTCATGGGCGACGGCCCGGAACGCGCCAATATCGAGTATCTGGTGCGGGAAAAAGGCCTCGACCAGTACGTCTGTTTCTTGGGGAAACAGGATGCCGTCTATGAAAAGCTCGGCGTCTGCGACCTCTTTCTTCTTCCCAGCCAGTTGGAGTCCTTCGGCTTGGCGGCGCTGGAAGCCATGGCGTGCGAAGTGCCCGTGATTGCCACTAACGTCGGGGGTCTGCCGGAGGTGATTCGCTCCGGCGAGGATGGCTACTTGCTTGAACCCGGTGATGTAGAAGGGATGGCGCGCTGCGCCCTCCAGCTCCTGGAGGTCCCGGAACAGGCGCGCGCCATGGGCCGGCGAGCCCGTCAAACCACGCTCAAGCGTTTCTGCTCTTCCCTTATCGTTCCCCGCTACGAAGCGTTCTATCAACAAGTCCTCGACGCCTGCTGACAACCAAATCCCGGCGCGAATATGGCCCGCCCTGCGCCCCCGCTGCCCCTGTCCACGCCACTACAAGTCCGGAAGAGGTGGAGTTTACCCGTACGGGCACCTGCCAATGGTGAAGCGTCCTCGCCTGATTTGGTGGGGCAGACATTCCTGTCTGCCTGCCTACCGCAGGTAGGTCTCACCCGTGCTGCGTGGACAAGAATGTCTGCGCTACCGTGTTCCAAAGCAGGCAGAACTTAAGACGTGTGCAATTCCGGAATCTCAATCCGAACGGAAGTGCCGAGCCCGGGTGAGCTTTCAATCTTGAAGACGTAATCTTTGCCGTAGAGAACCTTCAGTCGCTCGTTGACGTTGCTGATGCCGATCCCACTGCGGAAAATCTCGGGGATTCGCTCATCGGGAATCCCCACGCCGTTGTCGGCGACTTCGATTATCACGCGGCCATCGGAGCGGGTGGTGCGCAACCGGATCTGGCCGCCTTCGATGCGCGGCGCTAAACCATGGCGAATGGAATTTTCTATGATGGGCTGCAACAACATGCTGGGCACCATGGCATCCAGGGTCTCCTCGTCCACCTCTTTGGAAAAGGTGAGTTTTTCCGAGCCGAAACGCACCATCTCAATGTCCAGGTAGTTGTCGATAAATTCCAATTCCTCCCGCAACCGCACAAAGTTTTCCTGCTTGCGCAACAACCGGCGCAGGATAGTGGAGAGCTTGACCAGCAGACCGCGCGCCGCCTCGGGGTTGATCCGGGTCAGGGAGCCAATCGTATTCAAGGTATTGAATAGGAAGTGCGGATTGATCTGGCTTGCCAGAGCCGCCATGCGCGCTTCCAGCAGAGACTGTTCTTGATCCTGGAGCTTGATTTGCATGCGAGTGTTGTTCCAAGTCGTGAGCGTAAGCGTGACCGCGAACAGTGTGCTGAAGACGGGGAAGAGTGTCTGCCAGCCCTCTTCCGTATTCAAAAAATAAAGCGCGCCGGGAAACATTCGGCCCAGGCCGTTGCGAAGCAGCGCCAGCCCGATGCAGGCTGCCAGCGGCAGGATTTGCCAGTTCCCTTCCCCGCGCGTCACCATGCGCCACAACCGACGCGGCACCGTCAGGAAAAAGAACGGACCGAATCGCCACACCTGCTCTTTATTCGCGCACAGTTCCCGCAGGATGCCGCCCACAGCGCCGCATAACATTCCGAACGGAAGCGAAAGCAGTTCATGGTTGAAAAAAGCTGGCAGCGCCACCAGCGTGCCGACAATCATCCCGGCCGTGCGCCCGCCCACCAGGCCGGCCACCAGGGCTCCTTCCAAACTCACATCCGTGGCTTGATAGCCGAGCAGGATGCGAGTCATCACGCCCAGTGCGACCGGGGGGCCGTAGAGCAGAACGAACAGAAGCCGCTCGTCCAGCTCCCGCTCCTCCTCCCTCAGCACCCGCTGAAAAATGGGCCAACGAACAATTAGTGCTGCGATGGAAGAAGCCGCGACTAAGCGGAACAGCAGCGTGAAAACAGCGTCCTGGAGGGAAAGTGCTTGTCCCATGTGATTCCTAGTGTATCCGCGCTACGGTAGCGCACGGGCACCCACTTGTAAAGCCGCCGCTCTGTGCGCGCTACCCCGTGTTGCTGGTATGCCGGTATCTGCTGGAAGCGTTTGCGGCGGCTGAGGGACTCGCTCGCATTGCTCACTATCCCGTCCGCACCTATAATGGTTCTGTGAAGCGGAAAAGGAACTCTCGTCCGAGGATTCGCAAAGCGGCGGAAGCGCGGCTCCCCACCCGTTTCGGAACCTTCCGAATCGTGGGCCTGGAAAATGCCCGCCGACAATGGATTGTCGCCCTCATCAAGGGCAGGCTGAGCCGTGTACGTGCTCCGCTCGTCCGCATTCACTCCCAGTGTTTGACGGGCGACGTCTTCACCTCGCTGCGCTGTGACTGTCGCGCCCAACTTGAGCTCGCGCTGGAAGCCATCGCGCGCGCGGGCGCAGGGCTTCTGCTCTATGAACCCCAGGAAGGGCGCGGCATTGGACTCATCAACAAATTGCGCGCCTACGAATTGCAGGACAACGGATTGGATACGGTCGAAGCCAACCGCCGCCTCGGCTTTCCAGCCGACCGGCGCAACTATGCCTTCGCCGCCCAGTCCCTCCGGTTTCTGGGCGTAACAAAAATCCGCCTGCTGTCAAATAATCCCGACAAGATCGCCGGCCTGGAACGCTACGGTATCAAAATAGAAGAACGTATCCCTTGCGAGCCAGCGACCCATCGAGCCAGCCGCACCTACTTGCGGGTCAAGAAGAAGAAGCTCGGACACCTGCTGGCAGTTTAGCCGCCGCCAACGAAGTGGACGATTTCCAGCCGGTCTCCCGCCGCCACCCGCACCCGTGTCCAGCGGTCGCGCTTCACAATCTCACGATTGTGCTCAATCGCCACACGGTTCTCCGTCAACTCCAGGAACTGAAGCAACTCGTCCAGCGTGAGCTCATCGGGCAGGTCACGCGCTTCACCATTGATGGTGACAGGAATCACTGTTCGGGCTTGGGCTTGGGCCGGAGGTTATACTTGATCTCGTCCCGATGCTCTGCGCTGGAAGCTTCTATCCTCAGCTCAGCCCCGCCCGGCCCCAGGCGCGGCATCGGGAATTGCACTTCGGCTTTGCCGGTAGCATCTGAAGTGCCAACAAATTCCAGTGGTTCATCACCGCCGAGATGGAGCCACAGCCGCACGCTGGCCTCGCTCACCGGCTCCCCGCCCAGAGTCTTCGTCACCGCTATCTGCACGTGCGCCGTGGTGCCTTTCAAGAAGGTAGCCGGGTTGAGCAGTTGCACGCTGATACCCTCTTGGGAGGACTGAGTTTGAAACTGTTCCAGCCCTTCCAGCTGTCCCCGGCGGGCCGCTTCGATCATCTCTTTGTGCTGCTGCTCCAACATGGCATGCAGCTCAGAGTCGCTAAAATCGGGTGACGCCAGGAAATCGCGGTAGTCGGTGTTGCGCCGCGCCACCACCCGGCCTTTCAAATAAACGGTGGTATCAAGCATCGGATTTTTCTTTCCCCGGTCTTCGGTTTGCACGTGGAACACGGTCTCCCCCACGCGGATGTCCGTGTTGAAACCGAAAACCATTTCCTCTGCTCCCGCCCGCCGCCTAGCTTGGCGAGCTGCTTTCCTCAGCTTGACAACGCCGCGCGCCCAACCCTATAGTCAATTTCTCAGCATTCCCGGCGGGTCGGGTCATTATAACATCGAGTCAGACCTTCCCGGCAACGAGATGAATCAGAACTATCTATCCAGTTACGTTCCTATCCTCATCTACTTTCTATTGGCTATGGGTGTGGCCGGCGCCATCATGCTGCTGTCCTGGCTGATCGGCCCGCGCAAACCCACGCCCACCAAGCTGTCGCCCTACGAATGCGGCATGTTGCCCACGGGTGACGCGCGCGAGCCTTTTTCGGTCAAGTTCTATCTGGTCGCGATCCTCTTTATCCTTTTCGACGTGGAAGCTATGTTTCTGATTGTCTGGGCTGTCGTCCTCCGGCAGCTTGGCATGTACGGGTTCATCATCATGTCGATCTTCCTCTTCCTGCTCATGGTCGGGTTCGTGTACGAATGGAAAAAGGGCGTGTTGGATTGGGCTCCACGCCAAAGCCGGAGAGGATAACGGTGGGCATCCCGCAGGAATTGGCGACCCGGTCGCCGGTGCAACGGCTCACCGCAGCTCTTCCCGACGCTATCGTGGAAGCCGTCGAGTTCCGCAGCGAGCTGACCGTGCGGGTTGAGCCGGCTCACAGCCGCGCCGCGCTCGAATTCCTCAAGAACGACCCCGAGTTGCGCTTCAATGTTTTGAGCGACCTCACGGCGGTCGACCGCTACCCGCTCGAGCCGCGTTTTGAGATTGTTTATCAATTGCTCGCCTTGAAGCGCGGCGAGCGCTTGCGGTTGAAAGCCCGCCTGCCCGGCGACGACCCCCGCATCGATTCCATCACCTTCCTCTGGCCCGCTGCCAATATGCTGGAACGCGAAGTGTTTGACCTCTTCGGCGTCCACTTCGCCGGCCACCCCAACCTGCGCCGTTTGATGATGCCGGAAGACTGGGAAGGACATCCCCTGCGCAAAGACTACCCGGTGGAGGGCTACCGCTAGTGGTTGAGCCCATCGCTCCCCCGCCCGTTTCCGCTGAGACCATGACCCTCAACATGGGGCCCCAGCACCCCTCTACCCACGGCGTCCTGCGGCTCATCCTGGAACTTGACGGCGAGACTATCCTGCGCGCCACGCCCGACATCGGCTTCCTGCACACCGGCATCGAGAAAAACGCCGAAAAGCTCTACTACTCCCAGGTCATCCCCTTGACCGACCGCATCGACTACTTGGCGCCGCTCTCCAATAACCTGGTCTTTTGCCTCGCGGTGGAAAAACTCCTCAAACTGCAAATCCCGCCCCGCGCCCAGTGGATTCGGGTTCTGCTCACCGAGCTGAGCCGCATCAACAACCACTTGGTCTGGCTGGGCACCACCGCGCTCGAAATCGGCGCCATGTCGGTGTTTCTCTACTGCTTCCGTGAGCGAGAGGAAGTTCTCAAAATCTTCGAGCTCTGCTCCGGGCAGCGCATGATGTGCAGCTACTTCCGCATCGGCGGGCTGGCGGTGGAGCCGCCGCTGGATTTCTACTCTCGCGTGGACGGCTTCCTGAAAATGATGCCCGCGCGCATCGATGACTACGAAGACCTTCTCACGGAAAACAGAATCTGGCTCGGCCGCACCAAAGGTGTTGGCGTTCTTTCCCTGGACGATGCCCTGGCGTACAGCATAACCGGCCCCAACTTGCGGGCCTCGGGCCTGGCCTACGATTTGCGGAAGGAGTGTCCCTACTCAGGCTACGAAAATTTTACTTTCGACGTACCCTCGCGCTCGGAGGGAGACTGCTACGCCCGCTACTCAGTTCGCATCGAGGAACTGCGGCAAAGTCTGCGCATTGTCCGCCAGGCGCTTGACGGACTCCCAGAGGGCCCCATCCAGGCTGACGCCCCCGGCGTTGTGCTGCCGGACCGTGACAAAATGAAGGCCGAGATGGAAGCTCTGATCTACCACTTCAAGCTGGTGGTGGATGGATTTGCCCCGCCGGCGGGAGAAGTCTATTTTCCCATTGAGTCGCCCAAAGGCGAGTTGGGTTGCTACCTGGTCAGCGACGGCGGCCCCCGCCCCTGGCGCATGCGCTGGCGCGGTCCCTCGTTGTTCAACGTGCAACTGCTCGCCAAGCTCTTGCCCGGCCACCTGCTGGCCGACGCCGTCGCCATTACCGCCAGCGTGGATTTTGTCCTGGGCGAGGTGGACCGCTGATGGCCCTGCAACTCTCGCCCGAACTCCGCAAGAAGTTTGAGAGCCTCAAGCAGCGGTACCCGCGGCAGCGCTCGGCCTTGATTCCCATGCTGCTCTTCGCTCAGGACGAGCTCGGTTGCGTGCCCGACCAGCTGGTGGACTATTTGGCCGACGATCTCGATCTTCGCCGCATGGAAGTGGAGGAAGTCATCTCTTACTACTCCATGTTGCGGCGCCGGCCCGCCGGTCGCTACCACCTGCAAGTCTGCACCAACGTTTCTTGCCTGCTGCGCGGCGGCAAGCAAATTCTCGACCAGGTGCAGCGCCACTGCGGGGTTCCGCCCAAAACCGCAACGGATGACGGACTGTTTTCCTACGAAGAGGTCGAGTGCATCGGCGCCTGTACCGGCGCGCCGGCGATGCAGGTGAACTACGACTACTATGAGAACCTGACTCCGCAGTCCTTGAACGAACTGCTTGACCAGCTGCAACTAGGAAACACTCCCTCTCCGACCCGCCAAACCACCGACTTCCTCAAGCAACAAAAACCGCATTCAGCCGAAGTGCGCGTTGTCGGCCGCCGCTTCGGCCTGCGCAACTCGGCCGCGCTCACTACTTATCTGAAGCATGATGGCTACCAGGGGTTGGAAAAAGCGCTGAAGGAAATGACACCGGAGCAAATCCTGGAAGAGGTCAAGCGCTCCAACCTGCGCGGCCGGGGCGGCGCCGGCTTTCCGGCCGGCATGAAGTGGGGCTTCGTTCCCAAGGACACCGACAAGCCCAAGTACATCATCGCCAACGCCGATGAAAGCGAGCCCGGCACCTGCAAAGACCGCGCCCTGATGGAGCATGACCCGCACCAGTTGATCGAGGGTTTAGTGATTGCCGCCCGCGTCGTCAACGCTCACCAGGGTTACATCTACATCCGGGGCGAGTACCGCTACGTGATGGAAATCCTCGACCGTGCCATTGCCGAAGCCTATGAGCGCAACTACCTGGGTAAGAACATCCTCGGTAGCGGTTTTGATTTCGACCTCTGCACCCACACTGGCGCGGGCGCCTACGAATGCGGTGAGGAAAGCGCCCTGATGGAATCGCTGGAGGGCAAGCGCGGCTACCCCCGCATCCGCCCGCCCTTCCCGGCCGTGGTCGGCCTCTACGGCTGCCCGACCGTAATCAACAACGTCGAAACCTTGAGCTCGGTGCCGGCCATCATTCTGAAAGGCGGGGAGTGGTACGCAGACCTGGGCAGCGAGCGCAACGGCGGCACGCGCCTGTTCTGTATCTCCGGCCACGTCAACCGTCCCGGCTTGTACGAGCTGCCGATGGGATTCCCCTTGCGGCGAATGATTGAAGAAGTGGCCGGCGGCATGCGTGACGGCAAGAAGTGCAAGGCGGTCATCCCCGGCGGCTCTTCCGTGCCTGTGCTGACTGCCGACCAACTCGACACCCCGATGGACTTCGACTCCGTCGCCAAGGCCGGCTCCATGCTCGGCTCCGGTGCCGTAATCGTGATGGACGAAGACACCTGCATGGTGGAAGTGGCCCAGCGAATCGCGCAGTTCTACGCCCATGAGTCCTGCGGCTGGTGCATTCCCTGCCGCGAAGGAACGGCCTGGCTGCGCAAAGTGCTTGACCGCTTCCACTCCGGCGGCGGCCGCACCCAGGACATCCCGCTGCTGAAAGAGCTGGCCCAGAATATGCTGGGCAAGACCTTCTGCCCGTTGGGAGATGCGGCGGCCATGCCCATCATCAGCTTCGTGGACAAGTTCCGCCACGAGTTTGAGGAGCACCTGCGCACGGGGGAATGCCCGTTCTCCCGCGACGCCGCCGCGGTCGCCACACCACTATGAGTGAAACCCAAAATTCGGTTCAGCTCACGGTTGACGGACGCGCCATCGACGTCCCTTCCGGCACCCTGCTGATCGAAGCTTGCAAGTCCACCGGCCACGAAGTTCCGTCGTTTTGCTACTATCCGGGGCTTTCGTTGCAGGCCGCCTGTCGGATGTGCTTGGTGGAAATCGAAAAGACGCCCAAGCTCCAAACCGCCTGCACGGTCGTGGTCCAGCCCGGAATGATCGTTCGCACCGAGACGCCGCAGGTGGCCGAGGCCCGCAAGAACATGCTGGAATTCCTCCTCACCAACCACCCGCTCGACTGCCCGGTGTGCGACAAAGGTGGGGAATGCGAGCTCCAGGACATGGTGTTTCGCTACGGCGCCGCCGAAAGCCGCTTTGTCGAAGAAAAAGAGCACCAGCCCGAGCAGCAGTTTTCCCCCATCGTCTATTTTGACTATCCCCGCTGCATCCTCTGCTTCCGCTGCGTGCGCGTGTGCGACGAAGCCATGGACGTCAAGGCGCTCGGCATCGGGCAGCGCGGCGTCCGCACCCTCATCATCCCCAACCGCCCCGACGGGACGCTCGAATGCGAAGAGTGCGGCATGTGCATTGACATCTGCCCGGTGGGGGCGCTCACCAGCCACCAGTATCGGTACAAGACGCGCCCGTGGGAAATGAACTACGTCGGCACGCCCTGCGCGCACTGCGGCGATGGCTGCAAGACCACCTTGAACGTCCGCAATAACCAAATCCTGCGCGGCAACAACCGTGACATGACGGGAATCAACGGCGAATTCCTCTGCATCAAGGGCCGCTACGCCGGCGACTTCACGCACCATCCCGAGCGTCTCCGGCAACCTTTGCTGCGCCGCAACGGCCAGTTGCAACCCGCCAGTTGGGAGGAAGCGCTGGGGTTCGTGGCCCAGCACCTGAAGGAAATTACCAAGCGTTCCGGCCCCCGAACGGTAGGATTCCTCGGCTCCAACCGTACCACCAACGAGGAAAACTATTTGTTGGCTCGCTTCGCGCGCACCGTGGTGGGAACCAATAATCTCGACCACCACCGCACGGCTGACTTCGCCGCCCTGGCCGGCGCCCTCCATGGTGAGCCGGTTCGCTACGCTGCCTCCGGCGACCTCAGTCGGGCCTCCGCCATCCTGCTGGTAGGGAACGACCCCACCCATAACCACCCGCTGCTCGCGTGGAACATCCGTTCCGCCGTCCGCCAGCACGGCGCGCACCTCTACATCATCAATTCCAGACGGATCAAACTGCGCCGGCAGGCCCGTCAACTGGTGGAGATTCCCTCGGGCAAGGAAGCTGCCGCCATTGAGGCTCTGCATGGCGCCCCCACTGACATCTCGGCTGCCACCCAACAGGAGCTTGCGACGCTGCGGGCGGCGCTGGAGAAGGAATCTGACGTCATCGTCTTGTTCGGCGCGGAAGTTTTCGGCTCGGCGGTCAGCCGCCTGGTTGAATTCAGCCGCCAACTCCCCGGCGTGACCCGCTACATCGCTTTGGGCGACTACGCCAACTCTCGTGGTGCTGCCGATATGGGCCTTTTGCCTGACCGGCTGCCCGGCTATGCTTCGCTCAAAGATGCGCTGACGCGGAAGAAGTGGGAGCAGGTCTGGGGTGCAGCCCTGCCTTCAGAGCCAGGCTTGCATGCAAAACAGATGCTCGGCGGCAACCAATTGCGTGCCCTCTACGTAATCGGGTCGAACCCGGTTAGGACTTTCGGGTTGCCGCAAACGCGCGAGGCGCTGGGCGAGCTCGAACTGCTGGTGGTGCACGAACTGTTCTTGACGGAAACCGCGCGGCTGGCCGACGTGGTGCTGCCCGCCGCTTCCGCCTATGAAAAAGATGGCACCTTCACAAACACCTGCGGCGAGGTGCAGCGCCTGAAGCGGGCGCTGGATCCGGGCGCCGTCCGTACCGATTTTGAGATCATCCGCTTGTTGTCTTACGCCTGGGGTACGCCCCTCCCGTTGCGGTCATCGGAAGCCGCCTTTGAAGAGATTCGCCAGCACGTCCGCGGCTACAGGGTCTCCCAGGCCCAACTCGTAGCCGGGCAGGCGGTTCGTTGTGCTCCCACCAGTGGGCATGCCGCGGCGGACACCCCGCCGGGCCTGGTGTTCTCTGCGGACGACTCGTTGTTCACCTCCGGAACCCTGGGCCGATACAGCGCGGCGTTGAATTCAGTTTCGGAGCGCGATCTGCCGCGGTCACGCCTATGAGCGAATGGATTAGTCGCCATCCCGAGTTGCTGGTCGCAGGCCTGAAGGCCGGGGTCTTGATCTTTGTCCTGTTGACCGCAGTTGCTTATATGGTCTGGTTTGAACGCAAGTTGATTGCACACATTCAGTCCCGCTGGGGCCCCTACCGCGTGGGCCCGCACGGGTTGTTGCAACCGCTGGCCGATGGGCTCAAGTTTTTGTTCAAAGAAGACATCATCCTGACCAACGTCACCAGCCGCTTCGTTTACCTGTTCGCGCCTTTTCTCTCGCTCGCATTGGCGCTGCTGGCGGTGGCCGTGATTCCATTCGGGCCGGAAGAATTTGAGCTGTTGGGCACTCGCACCGGCCTCTACGTTGCCGACATCAACGTTGGGTTGCTCTTCGTGTTGGCTGTCACCTCACTGGGCGTGTATGGGGTTGTCCTGGCCGGTTGGTCTTCCAATAGCAAGTATCCTCTCTTGGGCGGCTTGCGCAGTGCCGCCCAAATGATCAGCTACGAGCTGGCTTTGACTTTTGCCGTAGTCGGTGTGCTGTTGTTGGCCGGGACTCTCTCGCTGCGCGAAATCGTCGACGGGCAAAGCGGCACCTGGGCTGGCTTCCTCCCCCGCTGGCACGTCTTTCCCCAGTTTGTGGCTTTTGTTTGTTTTTTTGTGGCCGGCGTCGCCGAGACCAACCGGACGCCCTTCGATCTCCCCGAAGCCGAGTCCGAGTTGGTGGCGGGCTTCCACACCGAGTACAGCAGCTTGAAATTCGCCATGTTTTTCATGGCCGAGTACGCCCACATCATTACCACTTCTCTTTTGGTTACGATTCTCTTCTTCGGCGGCTGGCTCTCTCCCTTCCCCGATACCGCCGCCTGGAATTTCACGCGCTTCCTGCCTAGCGTGCTGACGGCGGTGCTGGCCCTGCTGTTCTTCCGCGACGCTTTTCGATTGACGAACCAGTACCATCGTGTCCTGACTTTTCTTATTTGTATGGGCCTCGCGGGCCTGGCGTTCCTGTTGCTGCACCCGACAGCGCTCGTTCTGGCCCAGGGCCCGTTTTGGTTACTGGCCAAGACGGGGATGTTTCTGTTTGTGTTCGTCTGGACACGGGCAACGCTGCCGCGGTTCCGCTATGACCAGCTCATGGCCTTCGGCTGGAAGCTGCTGGTTCCGCTGGCGGTACTCAATGTGTTCGTCACCAGTTTTGTGGTGGCATGGCGGGCGGATTAATGAGCGCTGAGCACTGGCTGTTCTTTTTCTTCGCCGGCGTGGCCGTCCTGGGGGCGCTGAACCTGATTCTCCAGCGCCATCCTATCCACAGCGCGTTGTCGCTGATCTTGGTCATGGCTTCGCTGGCGGTGCTCTACCTGCTCTTAGGAGCCGAGTTTATTGCCGCCATCCAAATCATCGTCTATGCCGGCGCCATCATGGTGTTATTCGTGTTTGTCATTATGGTGCTGAATGCGGGCGAGGAAGAACGCACCAGCCTGAGTCGCGTGGCGAAATTCGTGGGCCTACCGCTGGCGGCGGTCTTCCTGGTCGAGGTGTGCTACGTTCTCTACCGAGCGTGGCCGAGCGAGCAGATGGTAGTGCCCGAGCGTTTCCTGGGCCGAACCGAAGCCATCGGCAAGGCGCTCTACGGGGAATTCCTGCTGCCGTTTGAGTTGACCGCGATTCTCATCCTGATTGCTCTGGTGGGAGCCGTTGTTCTCGCCCAGAAGGAGCCTTAACCATGCACGTCCCTCTTTCCTACTATCTCATCCTGAGCGCAATCCTTTTCGGCTTGGGCGTGCTGGGGTTTCTGCTCAAACGCAACATCATTGCCATCTTCATGTCGCTTGAGCTCATGCTAAACGCTGTAAACCTTTCTTTCGTTGCGTTCTCCTACGCCTGGCAACAGATCAGCGGCCAGATTTTTGTTTTCTTCGTGATTGTGGTTGCAGCCGCCGAAGCGGCCGTCGGCTTGGCGATCATCATTATGATTTTCCGCAACCGCGCTTCGCTCAACATCGAGCGGATAAACTTGATGAAGCTCTAACACTGCCATGCTTGATTTCCTCTGGTTGATTCCGGCCCTTCCCCTGCTCAGCGCTTTTGTCCTGGGCGTTGTGGGCTGGCGCCTGTCGAAGCGAGCGATCTGCACTCTGGGCGTCGGATCGGTAGGGCTTTCGTTCGCGGCCTCTCTGGGAATGGCGTGGGCTTTCTTTCAACTCGCGCCCGAGCAAATCCCGATTCGTTCTTCCTATTTCACCTGGTTGGCTGCCGGCAACTTCCAGGTAGAAGTTGGGTTCTACCTGGACCAGTTGTCGCTGCTGATGGTGCTGGTGGTCACGGGAGTGGGTTGGCTGATCCACATCTACTCGATTGGCTACATGGCCCACGAAGGCGGCACCTATCGCTTCTTCGCCTACATGAACCTCTTCACCTTCTTCATGCTTCTCTTGGTGCTGGCGGGCGACTACGCCTTGCTCTTTGTGGGATGGGAAGGCGTTGGGCTTTGCTCCTACCTGCTCATCGGCTTCTACTTCCTCCGCGACTCAGCCAGCGATGCAGGCAAGAAAGCTTTCATCGTCAACCGGCTGGGCGATTTCGGTTTCCTGCTGGCGTTGTTCCTTCTCTTCCGGACCTTCGGCAGTCTGGATTTCGATATTGTCTTCGGCCGTGCTGCTGTGCTGCCAGCGGAGTCTTTCTCCCCCGGCCAGGCCGGCGTGTTGACGGCTATTGCTCTCCTATTGTTGGTGGGCGCGATCGGCAAGTCGGCGCAACTGCCTCTCTACGTCTGGTTGCCGGACGCGATGGAAGGCCCCACGCCTGTCAGTGCGCTCATCCACGCTGCCACCATGGTCACCGCCGGCATCTACATGATCGCCCGCTCTCACATCCTCTTCGCCCACGCGCCCCTCGCGCTGGCGGCGGTGGCGACCATCGGTTGCCTGACCGCTTTCTATGCCGCCACCATCGGTTTGGTGCAGACTGACATCAAGAAAGTTCTGGCCTACTCCACCGTCAGCCAGCTCGGTTACATGTTCTTGGGGTTGGGCGTGGGTGCTTTTACGGCCGGTATTTTCCATCTGATGACCCACGCGTTTTTCAAAGCCCTGCTGTTTCTGGCGGCGGGCAGTGTGATCCACGCCATGAACGGGCAGCAAGACATAGGCAAGATGGGCGCGCTCCGCCGAAAAATTCCCTATACCTATTGGACATTCCTCATCGCCACCCTGGCTATTGTCGGCGTGCCGGGTTTCTCGGGTTTTTTCAGCAAGGACGAAATTCTGTGGCGAACGTTCGAGACCGGCAACCAAGTCCTGTGGCTGCTTGCCCTGGTCGCAGCAGCGTTGACCTCGTTCTACATGTTCCGCCTGGTGTTCCTTGTCTTCCACGGACAAGCTCGCTATACGCCGGAAACCGCGCGCCAAATCCGCGAATCGCCGCGCGTGATGACCTGGCCGCTGGTTGCGCTGGCAGTGCTTGCCCTCGCGGGCGGCTGGGTGGGAATCCCTGCGGCTCTGGGCGGTGCGAATCGCCTGGCACGCTTCCTCGAACCCGTTTTTGCCTCCTCTCATGCGCTCGTGCAAGCGCAGGGGCAGACCATTCTTCATTCGCATGAGTGGGAGTTGGCTTTGATGGGCTTGACGGCGTTGCTGGCCGCTACAGGCATGGGCGTCGCCTATGCTTTCTATATTCTCAATCCTGAGTTGGCCAACAATCTCGCGCAAACCCTCCGCCGGCCGTATCAAGTCTTGGTGCGCAAGTACTACGTGGATGAGCTGTATTTTGCCGCGGTGGTGCGTCCCCTGCATTGGCTTTCGGAGCGCGTCTTTTGGCAAGCCGTGGATGTGCGGATTGTGGATGGAGCGGTCAACGCCACCGCGTCGCGGGCACGGGACCTGGGCCGATGGGCGCGACGCTTGCAATCCGGCAATGCGCGCAGCTATGCCGCCTGGGTGGTTGTGGGCGCGGTCGTCATTCTCTCGTATTTCGTTTTTTCCTAGACCGGAACGATGCAGCACTATTGGCTAACACTCATCACCTTCTTTCCCCTGCTGGGCGCGTTGGTGTTGCTGCTTTTCCCACGGGAAGCGGCGGAGAAGATCCGCCGGGCCGCGCTGGTGGTGGCACTGGTAGAGTTCGGACTGTCGCTGCCGTTGTTCTTCTGGTTTGACGCCAACCGTTCCGGCATGCAGTTCTTGGAGCGCTACGTCTGGATCAGCAACCCGCCCATCCACTATCAGGTGGGCGTGGACGGGCTGAGTCTCTTCCTCATCCTCCTCACCACTTTCCTCACGCCCCTGGCAGTGCTGGCTTCCTGGCCCATCACACACCGGGTCAAAGAGTTCTTCGTCCTGCTGCTGGTGCTGGAGGCAGGTATGTTGGGCGTGTTCGTGGCCCTCGATCTATTTTTGTTTTACGTGTTCTGGGAAGTGATGTTGATCCCGATGTACTTGTTGATCGGCATCTGGGGCCACCAACGGCGCTTCTACGCCGCCATCAAGTTCATTCTTTACACTCTGGCCGGCTCGCTGTTGATGCTGGTGGCCATTATCTGGCTCTACATCCAGACAGGAACTTTTGACCTTCTCGCCCTCTATAGCCTTCGGTATGAGATGCCCGGCCTGCTCTCGCTGGGCGCGGAACGCTGGCTGTTCCTGGCTTTCTTTCTCGCCTTCGCCATCAAGATTCCGCTCTTCCCATTTCACACTTGGTTGCCCGACGCTCACGTGGAAGCGCCCACCGCCGGCTCAGTGCTGCTGGCGGGTGTCCTGCTGAAGATGGGAGCGTACGGCTTGCTGCGCTTTTGCCTGCCGCTCTTCCCCAACGCCACACGCGAGTTCGCTCCCGCCATCTCAGCGCTGGCGATTATCGGCATCCTCTATGGCGCACTGGTGGCGCTGGTGCAGCCGGATATGAAAAAGCTGATCGCTTTTTCCTCCATCGCTCACATGGGATTCATCGTGCTGGGAATCATGGCCATGAACGTGATCTCGGTGCAAGGCGCCATCTACCAGATGCTGAGCCACGGCATCTCCACCGCCATGCTCTTCCTGCTGGCGGGCATGCTCTACGACCGGCGCCACACCCACTTGATTAGCGAATTCGGCGGCTTGGCCACACCTATGCCGGTGCTGTCGAGCTTTTTATTGTTGGCCTGCCTGTCTTCATTGGGGTTGCCGTTGCTGAACGGCTTTGTGGGGGAATTCCTGATCCTGCTGGGCGTATTCGAGGCCAATGTTGTCCACGCTGCCTTGGCCACCTTCGGAGTGGTGCTGGCGGCTGTGTACCTGCTCTGGATGTACCAGCGCGTGGCATTCGGTCAGGTAAGCGATGTGAACAAGACTCTTCCGGATGTCAGTCGCCGTGAATTGGCTATTCTGATTCCGCTGGCGGTTTTGGTGGTGTGGATGGGCGTGTTCTCGCCCATGTTCACGCGCCGCATGGAGAGCACCACCAAGAGAATTCTCTTTCAAGCGCAATCGCCCCATTACCAACTGGCTGAATCCGTCGATACTCTTGAGGCGAAGGAATGAGCGTCCCGGTCACCGATTTGTTGCGCATTCTGCCCGAGTTGGTGCTCGCGGTCTTCGGCACGCTGATCGTGCTGGTGGAACCCTTTTTGCGCCGAACGCAAAAGTCTTTGACCGGGTACATCGCGCTGATCGGAGCCCTACTCGCTCTTCTGTCCACTTTGGCGCCGGCAATGTACCCCGGCCCGGCTTTCAACGGCCTGGTGCTTGTGGACGGGTTCAGCATCTTTTTTCACTTCCTGCTGCTGATGATTACCACGCTCACCATTGTGGCGTCTTTCCGCTACCTGGAGCGCGAAGGCCTGCCCCAGGGCGAGTTCTATGCCTTGCTCCTCTTTGCCACTATCGGGATGGGTTTGATGGCGTCAGGTAATGAACTGGTGCTGGTGTTCCTCGGGCTGGAAACTGTTTCCATCGCTACCTATGTCTTAGTAGGTTTTCGCCGCACGGAAGTGCGCTCCAATGAAGCGGCCATGAAGTATTTTCTGCTGGGCTCGTTCGCCACCGCCTTCATGCTCTATGGGATCGCGCTGCTATTCGGCGCCACCGGAACCACGTTCCTCCCCGACATCGCCCGTCAGCTGGCGGAAGGCGGCGGCATGAGAACTCTGGCGCTAATGGGCATGGGGCTGCTGTTCGTGGGTTTGGGATTCAAGCTCGCCCTGGTGCCCTTCCAAGCATGGGTACCGGATGTTTATGAAGGCGCGCCCACGCCGGTGACCGCCTTTCTCTCCGCCGGCCCCAAGGCCGCCGTCCTGGCAGCTTTCTTGCGAATTTTCTTCACCGCGCTGGAACCGCTCAGCGGCTCCTGGGTCTGGGTCATCTGGGCCACCGCCATCCTGACCATGTGCATCGGCAACCTGGGCGCGCTGATGCAAGACAACATCAAGCGCATGCTGGCCTATTCCTCCATTGCCCACGCCGGCTACATTCTGATCGCCTTCGCCGCCCATTCCGAACTGGGCATAGCCGCCGTGCTCTTCTACCTGGTCGCCTACGCGTTGATGAAGCTGGGAGCGTTTTCCATTGTCTCGCACGTCTCCGCCGGCGAGGCCCACCAATCCATTGACGACTACGCCGGCCTGCACGCCCGGCACCCGCTGCTGGCCGCTTGCTTGACAGTTTTTCTACTTTCGCTGATCGGAATTCCCCTCACCGGGGGCTTCTTTGGCAAGCTCTATATCTTCACCGCCGGGATTGATGCCAACTTGATGGGTCTGGTGATTGTCGGAGTCGTGAACAGCGCACTCTCGGCGGCCTATTATCTGCGCGTGGTGAAAGTAATGTACATGAGCGAGCCGCAAGGAAATCTGGCGGTAGTACCGGTGCCGGCCTCCCTGGTTTTTGTGCTCACCCTTACCGTCCTGGGAACCATCGGCCTGGGTGTCTTCCCTTCCCCCATCTTGCAATTTGCTCAACAGTCGGTTCTGCCCCTGCCCTGACGAGGCAACCAAGTAGACTCTCTGATTCCAGAGGTGCACGCGGCTGAAAGTGTGCCGAAAAGAAAAAAGGGGAAACCCCAGCGGGTTTCCCCTAATTTTGTCTACTGCCAGCGTCTAGTAGGTGACTTTCAAAAAGACGATGGCAAAGGTGTAGAGCGCCAGCGATTCAATCAGCACCAGGGCCAGAATCAGCACAAATCGAATCGCGGGAGCGGCGCCCGGATTCCGTGCCATGCCTTCGCAAGCAGCCGAGGTAGCCTTGGCCTGCGCGATGGCACAACCAGCCGCGGCAATCGCCATGGCAAAGCCCGAAGTGATGGCGATCCACATGGCCACTTGAGCCGGCGGCTTTCCGTCGGCGCCCTCAGCCTGCGCGGCTGCGGGCAAAGCAAAAGTAAACAGCAGCAGAGTGAGTCCTAACAGCACAACTGTTTTCTTCACGGTGGTTCTCCTTTCGGTATGAAATAGTCCGCAGGAGGTGGTTCCCCGGCCACCCTCGTACGGCCGAGGCTCACGCTGAACGGACATCAGTCCAGTATTAATGCTCTTCCGCTACCGCCCCACCCACGTACACGATCGGGAGCAGCGTAAAGACGAATGCCTGCAAGAAAGCTACGAACACATGCAACAGAACAAATGCCAGCGGGATAATCACCGGCGCAATTGCGCCCATGCCACCCAGAACCATGTTCACGCCCGCCAGCCACGTCATCATGGATACACCCAAGCCCAGAAAGGTCAGGTAGAGCAGCTCGCTCACCACCATGTTCACCCACAGTCGAACCGTGAGTGAAAGTAGCCGCGCCGCATGGCTGACGATTTCAATCGGCAGCATCAGCGGGGCCATGGGCAGGATGGGTCCCAGGAACTGCTTGCCGTACTTCAGCACGCCATGGGCCTGGATGCCGGCAAAGTTGTAGTAAGCAAAAACAACCAGCGCGCAACCGAGCGGCACCGTATGGTGCGCGGTGGGGGAAACAAACCCGGGAACCAAACTGATGACGTTGCAGAATAAAACAAACAGCCCCACGCTGCCGATCGCGGCCAGGTGTTTACGTCCGCCATGCCCGACGATCTCATCCAGTAGATCGTAAATGCCCACCTGAAAGGGGTTTGAAAGCAGCGTCTCAAAACAGATTTGCAAACCGCCGGGGTTCTCGGCTGACAAGCGCTTGCGAAACCAGAGAAAGAAGAGGACGCACAAAAAGACGATGAACAGCTCGGTGGCGATGTGGTCGGGAATGGGCCGGGTGGGGTCGTGCGGATGGAAGCCCAGGCCTTCCAGCAGCGGCAGCGCCAACCAGCCGAAGAGGCGGTTGACTATGTCGCCGATCAACGTGGGATGATGTTCCATTTGTTAGTGTCTCGCCTCTTGTTTCCGCACAGCCAGCACCACTTGAAATATAGCTTCCAGGAAAACTGCGGCGACCAGAAGCAACAAGCCGCCTACCACGCCCGCCAGGGACAGCAGCGAACGCGAAAAGATAACATACAGCAGCAGGGCAAGCAAGACGACCGGCACAAACAGCTTCAGGTAGGTTCGCGTAGTGGGGCGAACCTGCTGGGCGCGCACCAGCGAGTCAACCAAGGCTACGATCCAGCGGTAGTTCAGGTACGCGAGTCCGCCCCCGAAAGCGAACGCCAGTCCCACCCCTGCGCTCCAATTCCAGGCCGCCACCACCGTGCCCACAGGCGTCAGTCCCAAGATAAACCAACCCAGCCGGCGCTCGGCGCGAGCCAGCAACTCGCGTTCGGCCTGCGGAAGCTCGCTCACCGCCGGTTCAGCCTCTTCAGTTCGCGGAATAGCTCCAGCAAGGCGGCGACGAATCCAAAGCCCAGGAACACAAGGCTCAACAGGGGGCTGGTTCCGAACTTGCCGTCCAGCCAGGCTCCGATGAAGTACCCCACCGCCGCAGCAACCGGAAAAGTGAAAGCGATGCTGAGGACAAAGCCCAGTTGCCGCCAGGGGCTGGCGTCGTTGGGCTGGGGCGACATGGCGTGTGCCTTAGCGGAAAGGAATCATGGAGAACTGGGCGAAGCGAATGAGAGGCTCAGGATAAATACCAGACGCCAGCGTCAAGACCACCGTAATCGCCAGAGTGGCCACCAGCCCCGGCGCCAACTCCATCTTGCCGGGCTCGCGCGGTTTGTCCATGAACATCGCCACCACGATGCGGAAATAGTAGTAGAGAGCGACGGCCACGTAGAGCGCAGCGATGATGGCCAGGTAGTAATGCCCGGTCTGGATGAGCGCGAGGAAGATGAAATACTTGGCCACAAAGCCGCCGGTGGGAGGGATGCCGGTGAGAGAGAGCAGAAAAATAATCATCAGGGTGGCGGGCACGGGGTTCTTGAAGAACAGGCCGCGCATGTCCTCGATGCGGTCGCCGATCAGATTCGAGCGCCGCATGCCGGTGACGACGGCAAAGGCTCCCAGGGTCATCATGGCGTACACAAAAATATAGACGGCAATGCCGGTGCGGCCGGTCTCGTTGCCCGCCACCAAGCCCAGCAGCATGTAGCCGACGTGCCCGATGGAGGAGTAGGCCAGCAGGCGCTTGATGTTGTCCTGGTTGAGCGCGGCCAGATTGCCAATGACCATGGTGGCCACGGCCACCACGGCGAGTATGTCCTCCCAGTTGGTCCGCACCGGGCCCAGCGGAATCAGGAACAAGCGCAGCAGCAAAGCGAAGGAGGCGGCCTTGGAGGCGACCGATATGTAGGCGGTGATGGGCGTGGGCGCGCCTTCATAGACGTCTGGCGCCCACTGGTGGAACGGAACCGCCGCCACCTTGAAAAAGAGGGCGGCGGCAATCGTGATGGTCGCCAGAAAAACGATGGGATCGTCCGGGCCCCGTTGCCGAACTGCCTCCGCTATCCGATAGATGTTGGTGGACCCGCTGATGCCATAAAGCAACGAGAACCCATACGCCAGGATGCCGGAGGAAAACACGCCCAGGAGGAAGTATTTGATGGCGGCTTCGTTCGAGCGGCGGTCGCGGCGGAGAAAGCCGGTGAGCAGGTAGAAGGAGATGGCCATCAGCTCCAAGCCAATGAAGAGAGTGATGAGGTCGATGCCGCCGGCCAGCAGCATCATGCCGACAGTGGCGAAGAGGATGAGCGAGTAGTACTCGCCCTCGTTTTCCTTTTCGATCTCCAGGTAGCGGATGGACATCAGGATGACCAAGGCGGTGGCGAGAAGAAAAATAAAACTGAAATAAATGAAAAAGGAGTCCACCACAATCAGGCCGCCGCCGTCGGTTCCGCGAAAGGCCAGCATGGTGCGGTCATGCAGGCGCCAGATCTGAAACCCGCTGAACGCCACGCCCAGAAGGGCGGTGATGGCGCTGACAAACTTGTAGCGCGCGTCGAGCAGGAAGTCCAACAGCAGGATGCCGCAGGCGAAGATGGTCAACTCAAGGTGCGGGACAATCGCAACGAAGTCTTCCGGCTGGAAAAAATCAGTCCACATCAGCGTTCAGCCGGCTCCGAGGGGGTTTCTTCGCTGGGGATCTCGGGCACAGCGGCCGTCACGGGCGGCGCCTCCTCCTCAACCTGGAGGCGCTCGACGATGCGGGCTATGGGCTTCTCCAACACCTCGAAGTACGGCTTGGGATAAATTCCGATCCAGAAGCACCAGATGACCAGCGGCACCAGCGTGACCAGCTCGCGCAGGTTTAGATCAGGGAGCGACTTGTTGGCGGGCTTGGTCACCTCGCCGAACATCACCCGCTGGTAGAGCCAGAGCAAATAGGCAGCGCCCAGGACAATTCCCGCCACCGCAAAGCCCGCCCACCACATGTTGACCTGCCAAGCTCCGAGCAGGATGGTAAATTCGCCGATGAACCCGTTGAGCAACGGCATCCCCAGCGAGGCCAGGCTGATAATCAAAAAGATAGCGGCGAAGACCGGCATGGGCGTGGACAGCCCGCCGAACTCGCTGATCTCGCGCGTGTGCCGGCGCTCGTAAAGGTATCCCACAATCAAGAAGAGCGCGCCGGTCGAGATGCCGTGGTTCACTTGCTGGATCAAACTGCCGGTCAACCCCAAGTGGTTGAGCGTGAAGATACCCAGCGTGCAGAAACCCAGGTGCGAGACCGATGAGTAGGCGATCAGCCGCTTCATGTCCGTCTGCATCATGCAGACCAGGGCGCCGTAGATGATGGCAATGATGGACAACGTAACCACCACCGGGACGGCCGCGCGCGCGGCTTCGGGAAACATCGGCAACGAGAAGCGCATCAAGCCATAGGTGCCCATCTTCAGCAAAACGCCGGCCAGGATGACCGAGCCGGCGGTGGGCGCATCCACGTGGGCGTCAGGCAGCCAAGTGTGGAAAGGAACCATCGGGACTTTGATAGCGAAGCCGATGAAGAAAGCCCAGAAAATCCAGAATTGCCACTCGTAGGGCAACACCTTGCCCAGTTCCAAAAACGCCGGGATGCTGAAGGTGTAGATGCC
>JACZYA010000277.1 GCA_022571295.1 Acidobacteriota bacterium
TGGTAGCAACCTGGGCCACCCGCTGCTCATCGCCTGCGTTCATCGCCTCACGGAGTTCGGGATATTGCTGGACTGCGCCACGGATCAAGTCAATCGAGAAGCCGGCCGAGATGAGCCTAGCCACTATGGGGAACGCGCCCGCAGTCAAACCAATGCTTGCGATTAGTGCGATGTTGGCGGGGGTTGTCAGACCTTCGGCAAACTCAACTGCGCCACGCGCTACACCGCCGATAGGAAAGTCCACCGTTTCGTCAGCGCGAACTCCTTGCCCTGGTAGTGCCACACGCGGACCGAAACGGCTAGGACGGCGCGGCAGACTTACGGTAGCAGTTGGTGGCCCTTCGGGAAGTAACTTGGTCAAAGGAAGTAGGGGCCTTTCAAGAAAGGCGCGGCCAGCTTCCTCTAGTGCAGGTGCTTCTTCGGGGGTCGGCGCAAGGGCGCGAGCTCTACCCACTGGCCCAAGAGGTCGCCAAGGGGTCGCAGTCGGCTTGGGTGGTTCCTTTATAGGCTCTAGTTGGCCTTCCAGCACAAAGCCCGGCGGTGGAGACAGCACGAACCCGGGTGGCGGAGGCGGAAGAACTGTTTCCAGCACGAACCCAGGGGGCGGCGGTGGTGGTACTACTTGGGAACGGGAACCCATTTCCCTCCTCGATAAACTACTTTTTCTCCCGTCTCAGGGTTAATAGCCGTCCGACCTTCTGCCGATTCTTGCCTCGTGTTCGCCCTACCTGTTGCTCCAGCGCCGGTCAGCAAACCCCTCAGCTCGTCAATGTCGCTTGGCGCTCCTGCGCCCGGTCGTACCCTTTCCCGAATGCGCTGGCGAATCTTCGCTTTCAGCCGAGCGGGAATGTTTGCGGACTGGTTCACCATCTCGATAGCGCGGTCGGCATCGTCGCCCGCCTCCTGGAGCGCACGCACGGCTTCGTCCTCAACCAGCGTTGCCTCTCGTCCCGACAAATCCCGTGCCGATGGCTTTGCAGTTTTTTCAGCCGCCGGCTTGATTCCAAGCTCTTTCATCTGCTGTGCGGCCTGGGGAGAGTATTGCTCTGGAATCAAATCCAAGTAGTCCTCCGACACTCCCATTTTCTTGAGTCTTGCTTGAGCAAAGTTTCGGTGGGCAGTCCACATCTTTTGATTTTGGACTGGCCCCATTGTCCGAGCCAAAAAGTCATGGACCTTTTCGGGAGCGTTCAGTGCGTCCTGTTGCTGCTGCTGCTCAGACTGAAGCCGGTTTTGTTCCAGCGAGAACCACTGTTGCGAGGTAAGCGCCTGCCGCTGAATGGCCCTGACGTTCTTGGGATCATAAGGAACGGCGAGCATCTGCTGTGCAGTGGGTTGATCGTACAACTGTTCTTGCAGCCCTTTGTTGACGGCGGCCTCGTAGGAAGCCTGGTCTCTAACCCCTGAAGCTAGTTGCGCCTTACGCTGCGTTTTCTTGATACTCAAATTCAAAACTTCTAGTTTTTTTTGGGTGTCCTGCCTGTCCCAGTTGGTCAACCAAGTCTGCAACTCCCTGCCACTTCGCGGAGACACCTTCATAATCTCCGGCAAGGCCGCACGCAGGTCGCCTTTGTGTTTGGCAATTATCTGATCGACCTGCTGCTGCTCCTGCTGCCCACGCTGCGCTTGCTGGAGTTTCAGTTGGTTGCTCTGTAAGAACTGCTGGTTGAGTTGCTGGCGTCCCAGCAAGGTCTTGAGTTGAACCGCCTTCCTGGACAAGTCAAGCGGTCCCTCGAACTTAGGAAGATAAAGTCTTGAAGTTCCCATATCTGCTCCTAATTGAAAAAGCCGTACACATCGGAAGGGCTGGGGGCTTGCTGCCTTCTACCCGCTTGCATCATTAAAAGCTGGCTCAAATTCCCAACCCCGCCCTGTAAGGCATTGTTCCAAGCATTCGCGCTGTCGTAGTAGCCACTGGCCCTTGCCGCCGCTGCGTTCTGGATGCTCTGGCCCCGCTGGGCGGCGGAACCCAACAGAATGTTACTCACGTTCCCAGCCGCAGATTGCCCTGCCGAAGAGAGTTGGCCTGCTGCCGTCTGGCCCATTCCAGACATTGAAGCCAGTCGGTTGAACTGATTAGCCTGGTTCTGCTGGAAGATGTTGTAGGCTTGCTGGTATTCCGTCAGCGCCCGGTTATAGACGTTGCTGTACTCACCCGAAGCATAGTCCTGCCCATAGCGCGTGAGGGCTTCTGACGTTGCTCCGGTCAGTAGTCCACCACGAGCCGCGGCGGAGTGCTCTAGGACATCCTGACCCTCTTGCAGCCGGAATT
>JACZYA010000115.1 GCA_022571295.1 Acidobacteriota bacterium
ATGGCCTCGGCCATCGCCTGCTCGTAGATTGCGTTCGAGCACGGCGCCGGGATGGGGACCTTGACCAGCGGCAGGCCGACGGCTTCCGCCTGGGCGTCGAGCAGACTTTCGCGCACCGCGTGCATGGAAACGCGGCCGTAAGTGGTGGTGAGGGTGGTGAGCAGCGCGGCCACTTCGACTTCGCCCTGCTCCCGCACTTGGTGCAGGGCCCAGGCGCTGTCTTTTCCGGTGCTCCAGGACAGCCAGGTTTTGGGTCGAGCCATTCGACTTCCCCGCAACCATCCAAGGGGATCAGGCCATGCTAGGTTGGGGGCGTCGAGCCGTCAACTGCTGTTCCTGCCAATATGGATGCGGGTAGACTCCGACCTCGGTGGCGCGAAGCAGGAGTGGGAAGATTCAAGGAAAGGGCGAGAGCCCATGTGGTAGAGTGGGCCTCGGCTGGTCGGGGCCGCGGGCTTACTGCACGTTGACGGGTTAGACGAACATCCCTATCCTTATTCCCTTCGAGCGCCGGGGGGGCGACTACAGGGTAAGGGAAGAATGCGACCGCAGGGCCGTCAAACCGCCATCTTACGCCAACAAGGAAATCGGGGATGAAAAAGTTCGTAGCCAGGCAACCAATCTTTGACGCCGAGCAAAACGTCTTTGCCTACGAGCTGTTGTTTCGAACCGGGATGGAAGATTTTTTCAACTTCGACGATTCTGACCAAGCCGCTTCCAGTGTGATCGTTGACAGCTTTCTGCTTTTCGGCCTCGAAACACTCACCGGCGGGCAGAAAGCGTTCATCAATTGCACGCGAGAAATGCTGGTCAAGGGCTACATGGCTCTTCTCCCTAAGGAACAGGTGGTAGTGGAAATTCTGGAGACTGTCGAACCAGATGAGGAGATTATAGGCGCTTGCCTGCGGTTGAAGCGGGCGGGCTATTTGCTCGCGTTGGACGACTTCGTTTACGAGGACAAGTATGAACCACTGCTCGAGCTGGCGGACATCATCAAGGTCGATTTCCAGGCGACAGAGGCGGCCGGAAGAAAGTCCCTGGTTGAACGGATGGCCCCCCGGGGGGTCAAGCTGCTGGCTGAGAAAGTGGAAAGCAAGCAAGAATTTGAGCAGGCAGTGGAGATGGGCTATGACTACTTCCAGGGATACTTTTTCAGCCGGCCCCAGATCCTTTCCGGCCAAGACGTTCCCGGCTACAAGCTCAACTACCTCCGGGTCCTGCAAGCGGTCAACCGCCCGGAAGTCAACTTACGAGAAATTGAGAACGTCATAAAGCAGGACGTTTCTCTCACCTACAAGCTCTTGCGCTACCTCAATTCGGCCTTTTTTGGCTTCCGGACCCAGATCAAGTCCATCAAACATGCGCTGGCTCTCCTGGGGCAGGAAGAGATCAAGAAGTGGACCTCCCTGGTTGCCATGGCCAGCATGGGCGAGGACAAACCCCCGGAGTTGGTTATCAACACCATTATCCGGGCTGTGTTTTGCGAGGCACTGGCCCCAAAGCTCAGGATGCAAGGACGAGAAACGGACCTATTCTTCCTGGGGATGTTTTCCCTGATGGACGCCATCCTGGAGCGTTCCATGTCCAGCATCCTGGCGGAGATGCCAATCGCCGAAGATGTCAAAGTTGCCCTGCTGGGGAAAGACAACAGCTTCCGGCAGGTCCTGGAAACAGTTGTGGCCTATGAAAAGGGCGATTGGGGGAAATTCAGCCGACTGGCAGGGAGGCTCAAGTTGCACGAAGCCGTCGTCCCCGAGATTTATCTGAAGTCAGTGGAATGGACTAAGCAGATTTTTCAGAACTAAATCGCCGGCGCCCAATTGAATTGTTTCCCCGCCCTTTTTTGCTTCTAAGCATAGGGGGGATTGCGACGAAGAGGAAGGGAAAGTCTTCTTGTATCTGGGGGACTGATGCGGGCGAGCACGGCGGTGGCCGCCCTGGAAGGGTCGCCGCGGAGAAACCCTCGACGAATCTGATAAAGGAGTCGGACGCAAGGGCAATCTAAGGTTTTGATTCGCAGCGGGAAGGGATCCGGCGGTGAAGAAATTCGTAGTCAGACAGCCGATCTTCGACGTCAAGCAAAACGTCTTTGCCTACGAGCTGCTGTTTCGCTCCGCACTGGAGGATTTCTTCAGTCACGACGATCTCGACCAAGCATCGTCGAGTGTGATTGTTGACAGTTTTTTCTCGATTGGGATAGAGCTCCTGACCGGGGGGAAACGGGCCTTTCTCAGTGCGACCCGGGATACCTTGGTCAAGGGCTACATCGCTCTCCTGCCGCCGGAGCAGGCGGTGGTGGAGATTTTGGAGGGAGTGGAGCCGGACGCGGAGGTCATTGCTGCCTGTCAAGAACTGAAGAAAGCGGGCTACATGATTGCGCTGGATGATTTTGTTTATACCAACAAGATCAAACCTCTCACCGACCTAGCAGACATCATTAAGGTTGATTTCCTGGCCACCCCTTCGCCCGAGGAGAGAAAGGGTTTGGTGGACTGGTTCTCGCCCAAGGGCATCAAGATGCTGGCGGAGAAAGTGGAGACGCGGGAAGAGTTCGAGCAGGCGGTGAAGCAAGGCTACAAGTATTTCCAGGGAGCATTTTTCAGCATGCCGCAGATCATCCCTGGCAAGGACGTCCCCGCCTTCAAGCTCAATTACCTGCGCATTGTGGACGCGATCAACCAGCCCAACGTTGATTTAGGAAAAATTGAAACTATTATCAAGCAGGAAGCTTCTCTGACTTACAAGTTGTTGCGCTATCTCAATTCGGCCTTCTTCGGTTTGCGGAGCGAGGTCAAGTCCATCCGGCATGCGCTGACTTACCTGGGCTTGCGGGAGGTCAAGCGCTGGGTTTCGCTGATTGCCACTGCGAGCATGGGGGAGGACAAGCCGGCGGAATTGGTGGTCAGCGCCCTCATCCGGGCCAGGTTTTGCGAGTCGATTGGCGGCAAGGTGGGGATGAAAAATCGAGAAGCCGACCTGTTCTTGATGGGAATGTTTTCCCGGATGGACGCCATCCTGGACCGGCCAATGGCCAGTATTCTGGCGGAGATTCCGATTTCCGAGGACATCAAGAGTGCCTTGTTGCAGGGGAAGAACCGGCTGCGGGATGTGTACGAAGCGGTGTTGGCCTATGAGAAGGGCGATTGGGAGGCTTTTTCCGCGTCAGCCGCCAAACTCAAGCTGAACGAGGACGACGGCCCCGACCTCTATGTCAGCTCGGTAAAATGGGCGAAAGAGGTCTTTCAACTCTAAGCGGGGGTGGCAGGGTCCCCGGCGGCGCTGCTGTTGTGGGGGAGAGTTGAGAGAAGGCTGGCAGCGCGGTTTTCCTTCCTGTGGAATTTCAATTTGGTGGAGGATGCGATGAGGAGAACTCCGGGAGTGCAGTTTTTCCTGGCGGTGCTGTTGTGTGCAAGCGCGGCGCTGGCCGCGCCGGGCGAGGCGAGGGCAGAGAACGCAGAGAACGCGGAGAACGCTGCCACCCTTACTCCCCAGACCATCGCCCGACGGGTGCAAGGGCTCGACTGCCAGCCGGGCTTTTTTCCGATTTGCTGGGACGCCCGGGAAGGCAAACTGCTGCTGGAGGTCGAGCGCTGGGGAGAGGAGTTTCTCTACCTGGCCTCGCTGGCCACCGGCGTGGGCTCGAATCCGCTTGAGCTCGACCGGGGCTTGACCCGCACCGCGCTGGTACGCTTTGAGCGCGTGGGCCCGCGCGTCCTGCTGGTGCGGATCAACACCCGCTACCGGGCGCAGACCGACAGTGCCGCTTTGCAGCGCGGAGTGGAGGACCAATTCCCCACCTCGGTGCTGCGCGGCTGGAAGGTCGAAGCCGAGGAAGACGGGCGCGTGCTGGTGGACGCCACCAAGTTTTTCCTGCGCGATGCGTTGGGCATCCGAGCGCAGCTCAAGCAAGCCGGCCAGGGCGAGTTTCGCCTGGACAGCGCCGACCGCAGCGTCCTCTACCTGCCGCGCACCAAAGCCTTCCCGCGCAACACGGAAGTGGAAGCGTTGCTCACCTTCAGCAGCGAGAAGCCCGGGCCGCTGGTGCGGCAGGTGGTGCCCGACCCCACGGCGCTGACCGTGCGCGTGCATCACTCCTTGGTCGCGCTGCCGGAGACGCCCGCCCGGGCGCGGCGGTTCGACCCGCGCGTGGGCGTTCGTCCCCTGCTCTTCAATGATTACGCCCAGCCGCTCAGCGGGCGTTTGCAGCAGCGGCAGATTGTGCGCTGGCGGCTGGAGAAAGCCGACCCGGCGGCGCGCGTGAGCCCGCCGGCGCAACCGATTGTTTACTACCTCGACCCGGCCATGCCGGAGCCCATCCGCAGCGCGGTGCGGGAGGGAGCGTCGTGGTGGAGCCAGGTGTTCGAAGCGGCCGGCTTCGCCAACGCCTTCCAGGTGCGCGACCTGCCGCCCGACGCCGACCCCATGGACGTGCGCTACTCCATTATCCAGTGGGGCCACCGGGCCGACCGCGGGTGGTCCTGGGGGAGCACCATCACCGACCCGCGCACGGGCGAAATTCTCAAAGCGGTGGTGTTCATGGATTCGCACCGCATGCGCACCGACTACAACCTCTGGTCGGGAATGGCAAAGCGAACTGCCGGTGCGACGGGAGGAGATTGGAACCAGTGTTTCGCCGGGGCCTGGGGGCTGCCGGCCTGGGTGGCGGAGCTCGACCCGGCCACCTCGCCGGAGGAGTTCGTGCTGGCGCGCATCCGTCAGTTGGCGGCGCACGAAGTGGGCCACACGCTGGGACTGGCGCACAACTTCGCTGCCAGCACCTACGGGCGGGCGTCGGTGATGGACTACCCGGCGCCGCTGGTGCGGTTGGTGGGCGGGCGCGTGGACCTGTCTGAGGCCTACCGGCCCGGAACGGGTGACTACGACCGCTTCGCCATCCGCTACGCCTATTCGGTCTTTGCTCCCGCGGAAGAAGATGCGCGGCTGAAGCGCATGGTGGAGCAGGCGCTGCGCGGCGGGCTGCTGTTCCTGACTGACCGCGACGCGCGCCCGGCTTCGGGGTCGGACGCGCGCGCCCAGCTCTGGGACAACCGCGCCGACCCGTTGGCGGACCTCCGCAACACGCTGGCGGTGCGGAAAGCGCTGCTGGAGCAGTTCGGCGAACGGGCGGTGGCGGAGGGTGAACCGCTGGGGTTGTTGGAGGAGCGTTTGGCGCCGGTCTATTTCCACCATCGCTTTGCGCTGGAAGCGGCGACCAAGCTAATCGGCGGGATGGAGTACGTCTATGCCGTCAAGGGCGACGGGCAGCAGGCCACGCGGCTGGTGGAGCCCGCCCGGCAACGGGAAGCGTTGCAGTTGTTGCTGGAGGCAATGAAGCCGGAGGCGCTGGCGCTGCCGAATTCGCTCTTGGTGAAGCTGGCGCCCAAGCCCTACGGCTACGGGCGCGCCACCACCGGGGAGGAGTTCGGGTCGAAGACCTGGCCGGCGTTTGACCAGTTGGGCGCGGCGCGCACGCTGGCCACGATGATTGTGGAAGGTGTGCTGAACCGCGAGCGGGCAGCGCGGCTGGTAGCCTTCCGGGCGCGCGGCGGGGAAGGCCCGGCACTGACCGAGGTGATGGAGGAGTTAGTTGACGCCACCTGGGGGCAGCGCTGGTCCGACGACCCCAAGCACGCCGCGCTGGTGCGGGTGGCGGAGCGGGTGGTGCTGGATCGGCTGCTGGAGCTGGCCGCCGACAAAGAGGCGACGGTGGAAGTGCGGGCGGCGGCCGCGTGGGCGCTGGACGGCCTGTTGGACGACCTCAAAGACCAGGAACACCCCAACCCCATGGGCGAAGCTCTGCGGCAACTGGCGGAGCGCGACATCCGGCGCTTCTTCAACCGTAGCGCCGCAGCCACCGAGCACTCGCGGCCCTCGCCGCCGCCCCCCGGCAGCCCGATTGGGGTTCCAAAGTAGCGGTTTCGTGCTGGGGACTGTGAAGCAGCCCTCTCGGTGGTCTGTCATGCTGAGCGAAGCGAAGCATCTCGAGGGGGTGGGATTCTTCGCTGCGCCCCGCCGATGGCGGGGCTTCGCTCAGAATGACAGAGCTGATGCGGGAACAACTCATTCTTGAACGATGAATGAAGTAGAGAGGAGAGCCATGCGAAAGTTCTTACTGAGCATTGCCATCGTATTGCTGTGGGCGGTTGTTTCTCCGGCGCAGGAGGCGGAATCCAACTTTCAGCAGGACGCCTGGGCGCGCATCCCGGAAAGCGACGCCGCCCGGGTGGAAGCGCTGGCGCAGGAGTACAAGGACTTCCTGCGGCGGGCGCGGCACGAGCTGTTGGCGGTGGCCGAGGCCAAGCGGCTGGCGAAAGCGAAGGGCTTCCGTCCGCTGGAAGAAATGGAGCGGCTGCGCGCAGGCGACCGCGTCTATGTTATCAACCGCGACCGCGCCATGATTCTGGCGGTGGTGGGCAGCGTGCCGCTGGTCGAAGGCGCCACGCTTTCCGCCGCGCACATCGACAGCCCGCGCATCGAGCTCAAGGCCAACCCGCTTTATGAAAAGGAGGGCTTCGTGCTTTTCCAGACCACCTACCACGGCGGCATCAAGAAGTATCAGTGGGCCAGCATCCCGCTGGCGCTGGTGGGGCGCGTGAGCAAGAAGGACGGCACCTCGCTCGACATCGCCATCGGGCTCGAAGGCGAGCCTTACCTGGTGATTCCCGACCTGGCGCCGCACGTGGACCGGCCCTTCCGCGACCGCAAGCAGCAGGAAGTGTTGAAGGGCGAGGAGCTCGACCCGATTGTGGGCACGCGGCCCGACGCCGAAGGCTCGGTCATGGGGACGGTGCTGGCGGTGCTGGAAAAGAAGTACGGCATCGGGCGGGAGGATTTTATCAGCGCGCAACTGGCGCTGGTGCCGGCGCTGCCGCCGGCCGACGTGGGCCTGGACGCGAGTCTGATCGGCGCCTACGGGCAGGACGACCGCCTGTGCTCGTTTATTTCGCTGCGGGCGCTGCTGGACGTGCGCCGGCCCAAGCTGACCGCGATGGTCTATCTGGCCGCCAACGAAGAGGTAGGCAGCCACAACGTCATGGGCGCGGGTTCGTCGTTCCTGGCCGACACCGTGCTGGCGTTGCAGGAGAAGGCCGGGGGCGGGGAGGTTACGTTCTCGGCGCACCGGCGCGCGATGCGGAGCATCCATGCGGTCTCGGCTGACACGCCTACGGCCGTGCATCCTACTTTTGCCAGCGTGCAGGAAAAGACCAACGCGGCGCGGCTGGGCGGGGGCGTGGTGCTGAAACGCTACGGGCGCGGCACCGATCCCACCAGTGAGGTCTTGGCGAAGGTGCGGGCGCTGCTGGACTCGAACGGCATCCCCTGGCAGACCTCGACTTACAAAGTGGACATCGCCAGGGGCGGGACGCTGGGGCGCTTCCTGAGCGACGACGGCATGGACGTGGTGGACATCGGCGCGCCGCTGGTCTCGATGCATTCGACCTGGAGCCTTTCCTCCAAAGCCGACCTCTGGTGGCTCTACCGCTTCTTCGGGGCCTTCTTCGCGATGGAGTAGGAGAAGACGGGCGGAGACAGGCCCTTCGGCGAACTCTGGACAGGCCCCGCCCCTACCCGGCTGCTGGAATGGGGTAGGGGAGGGCCTAGCTTGTCCTGAGTAGAGCGAAGGGTGCCCTCCCGCTCGGCAAGCTGTCATGCTGAGCGAAGCCGGCCTGCCCGCGGCAGGCAGGCGAAGAGAAGCATCCCGAGGGGGTGGGATTCTTCGCTGCGCTCAGAATGACACGGTGGGCCGACCTGGGGTGGCTTTACCGCTTCTTCGGGGCGTTCTTCAGGATGGAGTAGTGGCTAATCCATGGCCGCGTAATTGCTCTATTAGTCAGGTTCGCTTCAGTAGCCTTGGGTTCAAGATTACGCATTATGGAAGTAAATAGTAGTGTTTTGCTCAGAACTTCTAGATCGCCGCTGCTTTCCCGGATCTGATTCCCTCATCGATTGATTCTTTGTCGAGTTTGCTTTCACCCGGTTTCGCCAATCTCTGGAAAGAAGCAAGTATCTCATACGCCATATAGAAAAGCGTCCGGGGCCGCAAACCACATTCGTCGAGGAGCCTATCGTGGGTGCCTCTTAAGTCACGTCCGCAAATATCATCGAAACTTAGAACGGAATCGGCGCTGTAGTAGGCAAGTCTGCGCTTAAAGGCGAGATCCAGTTCACTTCTGCGCCACTCAATTTTTTTAATTGGAATTCGGTCTTTCCGAAACTTGTGTTTTTCGAGCATCGGTTCGACTCCCTCGGGTCGTGTCAGGAACACCTTGAAGCACATAACCTGCCTGTCTTGATCTCGGAACTCAATTATTTGTTGGTTTAGGAGCAGCTCAGCAACACAAGTGAAAATTGCCTCGTCTGTCTTTACTGACGCGTGTTCGTCAACCCCATCTACTAAGACCCAGATGCTCTTTATTCCCATAGCCTTTGCCAGGGACCAGAATCTCTGTAGCCTTACGACCGGATTGGCTTTCCGCGCGTCGGAATGGCTCTCTGCCCAACTAGTCGGTTCAATTCTTTCTTTTTTGAACACGCTAATCATCGCGTTGTAGGTATCGACTATTGTCTTCTCGCTGGTCTTCAGGGCAGCCAACACCTTTCCTGCGTAGGGACTTAGCGAAGTCGTGTAAAGCTGTTTGGATGTAGAAGGAAGTTTGTCATAGTATGTGTAGACTAGCCCTGCAAGCTCGGCGCGCTCGGTCGTGCTTAAACTAGAGTATCTGTCTTCATGTTGAAACCAGAATGCTAGTAGCCCGATCGTACCTAGAAGCATCAGTTCGTCAACATGCGCTTCCAGGGTAGGGCGCACAATCTCATGCGTTAGTACTCGGGAAAAGTCTGTATAACGCATAATTAAAGATCTGTCTGCTTTGGATAGAAGCTCAGCCTCC
>JACZYA010000278.1 GCA_022571295.1 Acidobacteriota bacterium
ACCCAACCCCAGGCAAAGGTTACCTTCAGCTCTGAAGACGTTTTACCCTTTTGATTTCAATGGGTTACCTGGCAACCCTGCAACCGTTGCACCTATAGATAGGAGCAGATGACGATGGATACGCTGCGCAGCGTTGGCGAGGTCGCTAGGCAGCTCGGCCTCAAAGAGGGAACTATCCGCCGCTGGATCCTGCTGCGGAGGATTGACTACATCAAGGTTGGGAGCGCAGTCCGCATCCATGCGTCGGAAGTTGAGCGGATCATTCAGGAGGGCCGAGTTCGCCGGATACCGTCTGGCACGGCATCGAGCCTGATCATGTAGTTGAACACACCCCGGCTAGCACCGGGGCTTTGGACTGGAAAAATGGAATCAATCGGTCGTCATGAAAATTATAGCATACCTCCTGGTTATCCTGACCTTGAGTTCACCAAGCAGAAGGTTCCGATTCAGGATGTGGCCCGTCAGCTTGGTCTGAAAGTGAGCGGTCGCTATCGCGCTCACTGCTGGCGATTCGACAACCATCGGAACGGCGACCGCGATCCGTCCATTCGGTTCCATGGAAAGACCAACAAGTGGCGCTGCTTTGTCTGCGATGAGCGCGCTCAGTCGAACTTGGACCTGGTGATGATGGTGCTCGGTTATGACTTTCCTGCGGCGGTTGCATGGCTGTGCGAACGGTTCCCCGTTCCGGCAGCAAGGCCAGGGAAGCACATCGCTGAACGGCGGCAGTGGAATCCCACTTATCGGGTAGGCACCAACGGCTCTCCCTTTGAGTGGCTCGTCCGCGCTGGCCTTTGGGCAGACCTGCCCGCTTCGCACCGCTCGATCCTGGTTGTTCTCGACACCTACACCGACGCCGAGACCGGCCAAGCGATGATCTCGTATCGCGGCCTCATGCGATATTCGGGGGTTCGCACTAAAACTACTGTCAGGCGCGCGCTCCAGCATTTCTTGCGGATCGGTTTGCTTGAGATCGAGCACGGTGTCGGCAGCGACGGTTTTCGTTCGGTCAGCCGCTACCGACTCACATTCGATTCCACGAAGTTTCTGGGCCTCGTCAATGAAATCCACCGCCGCCAACGGGTAGAAATCGAACTTGATCGGGCTTTTCGAGCCGAGGAGCGAAAGCGCCTCCGTCGGAAGGCTCTCACACTACCTGTAAAGGAACTACCTTTGTCCACTCAATGTACCAGGGGAAATTCTCACGGTACACCTAGAGTAGACCGTGAGGTTTGACATGCGCCGCAACTCGAAGAAAACACGGGAACGAAGAAAAACCAACTGATGCCAAAGCGCCTCACACAGCGCCAGCGGGTCTTGCAGGCCCTACAGGAAGCTAACGGGCGACCAGTGGCAGGATATGTCCTCGCACAAGTGGGCGGATTGCAATGGCAGACGCGAGTGTGGGAGCTGCGCCACATTGAAGGCCACAACATCAGGTGCGACATGAAGCACGTCAACGGTGAGGTTCATTCCTCGTACACTCTTCTGCCGCCGCAGGGGAAACAAGCAGGCCTGTTCCCAGAACAACCTGCAAGGAGAGGCGGCCACTGGTCGGAAGTGTTGGGACGGAGGATTTAAGAGGAAGAGGGAAGCCCGCTGACCGAGCAGGGTTGCAACGGGCCTCCGAACAAAGGAGCAACTACATGACCAGTATCTTCCCGAACAAAAACAAATACAAGCCTAGTAATCACCGCGTGATTGATTGGTCTGCGCTACGCCAAGAATTGCCGGGGCAGTATGGAGTACCAAGAGGTTCCTGCGAAAGTTGCAGGATTTTCCTGTGGTCGGATGGTGCGCTGAGAGTTCCTGGGCTTAGGGGAATCTATTGCTCAATCCTGTGTGTGGAGTGTGAACTTTTTGGCCCCGGCCGCTGCCACTGGTGCGCCGCGTCGTTGGGATCGACCGCCAAAAAGTTTTGTGCCGGCCACTGCCACAGACAGTCCCAGGGCGTGAGGTTCGGCGACGGCACGCGATTGCTGAAATTTCTTTCCCACCAGCACCCCCGGTTGTACGGGGAGCTTGTCGGAAAGCGCGGGCACGCTTGCCTGAACTGTGACCACTCCCTCGAAGGAAAGCCCAGCGATGCTAGATTTTGCTCCGACCGTTGCCGCAAGAAATTCCACCGTTGCACCATGTTCGGGAAATCTCAAAAAAGCGGACTTTACCCGGACACCGGCATAGCAGAATCAAGCACTTACGAAGCCCCAAAAACCGGCCCGCTAC
>JACZYA010000116.1 GCA_022571295.1 Acidobacteriota bacterium
TGGCCGGTCAGCGGATCGACGACTCCAAGCCGCACGTCGCCGGGTTTGTCGATCAGTTCTTCCAGCAGGAACACGTCGCGGGTGATGTTGAACGTCCGTTCGCCTGAGTCGTCAACTTCATGCACACCCGGGATCGCATGTATCTTCCGCACGTCAGCGCCCGCAGCATCGAGCCGTGGCCGGATCGTGTCACCAAGCCCATCTTCAAGCGACAGAATGATCGTGCTGCCGACTTCGATCGGCAGATCGCGTTCATCCGGCCAGGCTGTTCCTGTGCTGATTCGTGCCGCCATATCGAGCGTGACAAAGCTCTTGCCCTGGCCCTGCATCCCCGCCAAGATTGACAGCTTGCTGAGCGGGTAACGGCACGACCACAGCCACTTGATCCGCTCTGGCTGAACGTCCGCCATGCACACTGAGATGAGCCGACTATTCGACTTGGCTTCCGCCTTGCCCACCGCCAGCGTGCGCGCTCGCGCAAAACCCGGCCCACCCGCGCCTGGACGCTCGGAGGTTTCGATGCCCAGCCGGCGCGCCACCCGCGCATCAATCAGGCTGGTGGTGGAGCCGGTATCGAAGGCGAACGGCAGCGGCCGCGATCCGTTCACGCGCACCTGCACCAGCAGTACCGGCGCCGCGTAGCGCAGCTCTACTACTTCCAACGGCTCCTGCGCCACACTTAGAGTGGGAATGGTGAAAATCAACCAAAGCAGGCAACAGAAATGAAGACGCATTACCACGGCGAATCAGGCGATGCCGTCAAGCGTAGAGGCCGCGCAGCTTGAGGGCGAAGGCTACGCGGTCAATCGCCAGCATGTAGGCGGCGATGCGCAGGCTGACGTCGTGGCGCTCGGCGTAACTACAAACATCGTCGAAGCTCGCCACCATCATCTGCTCCAGGCGCTCGTTGACCATGGCTTCGGTCCAGAAGTAGCCCATGCGGTCCTGCACCCACTCGAAGTAGCTCACCGTCACGCCGCCGGCGTTGGCCAGGATGTCCGGCACCACGAAAATTTTCTTCTCCTCCAAAATCTCATCCGCCAGCGCGGTGGTGGGGCCGTTGGCGGCCTCGACGATGATCTTAGCCTTGATGCGGTCGGCGTTCCGGCTGGTGATTACGTTCTCGACCGCTGCCGGCACCAGAATGTCGCACTCGAGGTAGAGAACTTCGTCCGCTCCCACCGCGTCGCACCCGGCCAAGCCCGGCACCTGCTGCGCCTGCTGCACGTGCTCCAGGAGCTTGGGCACGTCGATGCCCTTGGGATTGTAAAGGCCGCCGTGTACGTCAGAGACGCCGACGATCTTGTAGCCGGCCTCGTGCATCAGCTTGGCGGTCACCGACCCCACGTTGCCGAAGCCCTGAATGACCACGCGCTGCTGCGTACGCTTGCGGCCCAGCTTCCGCAAGGCGCGGTCGCAGGCAATCAGGCAGCCGCGCCCGGTGGCCTCGCGCCGCCCGCGCGACCCGCCCAACTCGATGGGTTTGCCGGTGACGACGGCGGTGGTGGCTTGGCGGACGTGCATGGAATAGGTGTCCATCACCCAGGCCATCACCTGCTCGTCGGTGCCCAGGTCGGGTGCGGGCACGTCGCGCTCCGGGCCCAGGTCGGCCAGCAGCTCGGCGGTGTAGCGGCGGGTAATGGCCTCGAGCTCGCGTCGGCTGAGCTTCTCCGGGTCGCAGATCACGCCGCCCTTGGCGCCGCCAAAGGGGATGTTGACCACCGCGCACTTCCAGGTCATCCAACTGGCCAGGGCGCGGATTTCGTCCAGCGTCACATCGGGCGAATACCGGATGCCGCCCTTGCCCGGCCCGCGCACGAGGGAGTGCTGCACCCGGTAGCCGACAAAAACCTCGATCGCTCCGTTGTCCATTACCACTGGGATGTAGATCGTGATTTCTTTGGTCGGGGTGCGGAGGACGTGTTGGAAGCCTTTGTCCAACCCCAGCTTGGAGGCCGCGCGGTCGAACCGCACCCCCATGTTCTCGTACACCAGGAGTTCTTTTTCAGCAGCAATGATCGCCATCGAAGCTCATCTCCCCTTGGTCAACGGCGTGTCGTCCGCAGCGTACCGCGAGTATAAAGCGCGAAAGCGATGCTGGCAAGAAGCCTTCCGTTCACGTACGATTTGAAGGAAGCGGGCTGATTGCTTCTGCGATTCTGCGGCGGCACAACATTAATAGTTGTCTTTACCCGGAAAGCAGGGTAAACCGTCATCGAAGCTTGGCCGATGAAGCCGGTAGGAGGTAGAGGCGATGATTCAAAGAATGGCGGTCGCGGTTTTCTTTTCTCTTCTCGTTTCTGCGTTGCCCGCCTGGGCGCAGAGTGAAGGACACCTGCGGGAGTACTTCGAGGGCATGCAGGTGGTGCTGAAGATGGACATGCCAGCGACCAAGGAAGGCGTAAACCTGCGCGCCGACCGGCTGCCGCGGATTGACCGCAAGAAGTACGAGAAAAAGCTCAATCGCTACGGCACCTCCATCCACCAAGGGTGGCCCATCCGCATCACCCTCATCAAGGTAAAGAAAAAGCACATCGAGTTCCAGTTGGGCGGTGGCGGCTACGGGTCGCAGTCCGTTCGCCGCGTGACCTACCCTCTCACACCCAAATCCGAACAGGAACTCCACCTCGAGGAAGAACTCGCGGTACTGCCGGAAGACGTCCCGGAGACGCAGCACCTGGTCGTGGAGACTCTCGAGCACTTGCACTACGAACGTGAGCAGGAAGATGCCCACCTGCGGGCCGTGGCCGCCGAGGAGTACGCGGCTGAAAAGCGGCGCGTTCGCGAAATCGCCCTCGCCTCCGGCTCGCGCTTCAACCTCCGCTTCAACAAGCGGGTACCACGCGATGCGCTCACCCCAGAAGGTTTCATGGCGGTGCTGGCCGAGTACGTGGACTTCTCCCCGGAAGCGGTCGAAGAAGCTTTGCAACGACAGGCGGCCGAGCAGCCGGAGATCGACATTGCGGAAGCCTTTGAGCCCAGCCCGGATGAGGAACCGCCGGCAGCCCTGCGGAAAGGCCTTTTGTGGGAGGAAGTGGTGGAGCTGCTCGGGCGGCCGTCCAAAATGGAAGAGCGGCGAGAGGGCAGCCTGCAAGTGCTGGCCTGCACCTTTGAGAACGGCTCGTATGGCCGGGTGGAAACCGAGTTTGTCGAAGACGTGCTGGTGCGCTTCACTCCCCCGCTCCGGTAGAGAGCCAGCACGGGACAGGCACTACTCCCGGCCCAACCTCTTCGGCCTCCGGACTGAACGGTGGCAAGAAGCTAACCGAGCAGGGTCATGATTTCGGCCAGCGGCTTCTTGGGGATGTCGGGGACCTGCGCATTCCTTGCGGGGTAGCCGACGGGAATCAGCAGGTAAGGCTTCTCGTTGGCGGGGCGCTTCAGAATCCGGCTGAGAAAACCCATCGGGCTGGGCGTGTGCGTCAGCGAGACCAGCCCCATCCAGTGCAGCGCGGCAATCAGAAAGCCGCAAGCGATGCCCACCGACTCCTGCACGTAGTAATGCTTGACCTTGCGCTCGCTGCCGTCCGCCTGCCGCTCCCGGCCGTAATCCTGCCGGAAGACCACGATCAAGTAGGGCGCCTCTTCCAGGAACGGCTTGTGCCAGTCGGTGCCCAGCGGCGCCAGCGCCTCCAGCCAGTCGCCGGGGAAGCGATGCTGGTAGTTCTCGCGCTCTTCGGCTTCCGCCGCCTCGCGTATCTTCCGCTTGATGCCAGGGTCGGCAACCACCACGAAGTGCCAGGGCTGCCGGTTGGCACCGGAAGGTGCGCGGCCCGCGATGCGAACGGCGGCTTCGATCAACTCCCGCGGAACCGGATCAGTAGAAAAGTGGCGCGTGGTGCGTCGGGACTTCAGGCGCGCCTCGAACTCAGCCGCCCGCCGCCGCTGCTCTTCCACCGCCAGCCGCTCGAACTCCAGCGGGACAAACGGATAAACCCCTTCTCTTGGGCCCTTTGCTTTTCCCATCGCCACCTCCGCCGTGCTCCTGCCACCATGCAGGGCACGCGCGCATTATACCGGCGACTCAGCAATTATCTGTGGCGTGAAAAAGCCGACCGGAGTCGAGAGCGGGTGCAGAGCACCTCTTCCGAACCTGCTTCAGAGACAAAGGGAGTTTCAGCGCGTGTCGGAGGTCTGGGAAGTGACCTGTTTGGCGGGGTGTCCCGAAACGCTCCGCTGCGCGGGACTAGAAGCAGTTGCATAACCTCTGCTTGGCGGGTCAGGGCTTCAGCCCTGACATAAAAAGGCCATAAAAACCAGGGGCTTTAGCCCCTGAGGCTTCTCTTGAAATGAGGTTATGCAACGAGCTCTAGGGGGTAGGCAGTAGCCGTGGTCTGATTCTTACTGCTTCGCTTTGGCTACCACTTCGGCGGGCGCGTAGTAGCCGCGGCGGGCGTGGACGGAGTAGTCCAGGTCGTCACGACCGAAGCGGTCCACCAGGCGCACGTCAATCTTGCGGAAGGCGCCGTCGCGCACCTTATTGGTAGAGTGGTAGCCAAGCGTGTAGCGCAGCTTGAGCCGCGAAATCACCGCCGCCAGCGCCGCCTGCAACGACCCCACCCGCCGCACGTCGATGACTTCTCCGCCCGTCTCCCGCGTCACCTTGCGCACCGAACCCATTCCACTCATCCAGGTGGGCAGGCGCATGGTCAGGGGCGTGCTCTCACCGGGGGTCTTGATGCTGTACACCACGGTCTCGGACTCCAGCGCCATTCGAATCAACTGTCCCTGGTTGCTGCGGCCCTTGGTGGTGGCCTGATTGTCGGAAATAAGAATGATAGCCTTGCGGCGGTCGGGTGCAACCGTGCTCAGGTAGTAAGTGGCGTCGAAGAGCGCGTCGGTGATGTTGGTGCCGCCGCCGGCGCGGATGCGGGCGATACGGTCGGCGATGCGCTGCCGGTCGGTGGTCAAGTCTTCCAGCCGGCGCACGTCGCTGGCAAAGGCAAACAAAGCCACCTGGTCGCCGGGCTTGAGCTGCGAGAGGGTTTGGTAGGCAGCCCGGCGCAGCTCGCGCATGTAGGGGGCGACGCTGCCGCTGCGGTCCACCACCAGGGCAACCGCCAGGGGCAGCTCATCGCGGGAGAAGTGGCGAATCTTCTGCTCCTCGCCGTCTTCGAACAAGCGAAAGTCTTCCTTGGTCAGGTTGTCGAGCGGGCGCCCGCCACGGCCGCGGACAACTGCATCCAGCATCACCAAGCGGACATCTACCTTGAACCTATAACCGTCCGGGTCGCCCAGGTTCGGGTCTTCCCACACCGAAGGCGGCGGCTCGGGAGCGGCGGGCGGCGGCAGCGGTTCGCGGTCGGTGGTCGCGGTTGCGGTTTCCGCAGGCTCGCTTCCCGCGCTCGCCTCCTCGCTGAAGTCAGGCACTGGCTCGGGGTCGTCTTCCGGCGGCAACGTATCGCTCGGGTACCCGCCCATAGCTGAAGATGCGGGCGGCGGGTTGCTGCGAGCTATCTGCGTGGCGCGCTGCGCGGCTGCCGCGGGCACATCGAGAGTGTGGTCGAGTTCAATTTCAAACATCATCCCGCGCGGAAGGTCCAGGTCGGGGCCGCGCTTGAAGAGCACGCTGAGCAATCCAATGCCGGCTCCAACCGCGCTGCCATAAGCCGCACCTTTCCCGCCTCCAAACACAGCACCCAGAAGCGCGCCTTGCGCCCCTCCCTGGGCGACAACGATGAGGCCGCGGCCATTGCTGCCTTCCCCCTTCAGGCGCGGCTCACCTTTCTTCGGTTTGCTGACCTGGGTAAATCCGGCGCGTATCACACTGGCGTTGAGGGGCAGGGTGGTTCCATCGGGCAGGATGACTTCCTCAAAGCGCAGACGAATCTCAGCGCGCCCCTTGATCCGCCCGGGGCGTTTGATTTTAGTGACGGTGGCGCGCACATCGCTGCCGCGCGGGATGGCGACCCGATAGCCGACCAAAACTTCGTCCACGGTGATGAAGTAGACGTGCTCGCCTTGCTGGGTATGGCGGGTGTGGAGGGAAGTTTCGAGCTCCAGCAGCAGTTGTTCGCCCGCCGCAACCGTCAGCACATCGGCGGAGGCGGTCCCAGAAGCCGCCGGCGGAGATGCTGATTGCGCTCCCACTGACGCGACCCAAACCAGAGCCGCCAGCGACAGTGTTGCCGCAACTACCACTTGCCTCATCCTTCACCCCCCGGTCTTCCTACCTAGATGCGGCCATCCCAGGCCGGGATGCTCCCGTAAACGATGCATATAAAAGAGATGCCTGCTAACCTTTTTCTCCTGCTTTCGTCTGAACCTAACAGGAAGATTCACCGTACTTTAAGCTAAGAGGCAGTCCGTCGAGACGAAGGAGGACAAGATGAGATTTCGGACACGTTGGCCGGCAGCAGCCCTGGCCGTGGTGGTGTTAGCAACCGCAGGCTCCGTTGCGGCGTGGGCGGCTACCGTCGAGGGTTCCTTTGAGCGCACTTTAACCGTCACCGGCCCGGTGGAGCTGGACGTCAAGACCGGCTCGGGCAGCATCCGCGTCCGCACCGGCGAGGCCGGCACCGTGCACATCCGCGCCACCATCAAGGCCCGCAGCGGATGGCTGGAAGGCAGCCGCGATGCGGAGGCGAGGGTTCGCGCCCTGGAACAGAACCCGCCCATCGAGCAGGACGGCAACACCATCCGCATCGGACACATCGAGGACCGCGACCTGCGCCGCAACATCTCCATCAGCTATGAGATCGTCGTCCCGGTCGAGACCGAGTTGCGCTCGGCCACCGGCTCCGGGCGGCTCACCCTATCGAACATCGGCGATGAAGTCAGGGCCACCACCGGCTCCGGGCGCATCCAACTCGACTCAATCCAAGGCAGCGTCCGTGCCACCACCGGCAGCGGCGGCATCCGCGCCACCGGGGTCGCCGGCGCCTTTGACGCCACCGCCGGCAGCGGCAGTATCCGGCTGGAGCAGACCGGCCCGGGCGACGTAGAAGTCACCACCGGTTCCGGCACCATCGAGCTCAACGGCGTGCGCGGCGCACTGCGCGCCAGCACCGGCAGCGGCGGCATCCGCGCCGACGGCCAGCCCACCGGCGACTGGAAACTGCGCGCCGGCTCCGGCGGCATCACCGTCCGCCTGCCCTCGGAAGCGGCCTTTGACCTTTACGCCCACACCAACTCCGGGAGCATCTCCACCGATCACCCCCTGACCGTGCAGGGCACCATCAAGCGCCGGGAGTTGCGCGGCAAGGTACGGGGCGGCGGCTACCTGGTGGACATGCGCACCGGCTCAGGCAGCATCCACATCGAATGAGGTGACAGACACGAATCCGGAAGAGGAAACAAGGAGGAGCAATGCGGCCATAGGCCGCCTCCTTCTGCATGGAATTGAAGGAATCCCCAGACCGGCTGCATGGAATTGAAGGAATCCCCAGACCGGAAACACATCCTGGCGGGCCGCCCGCAAAACCGTTAAGCGAGCCAGGGTTGGGGGCCAAAACTCCGTAGCGCTGCCGGCAAGTGGCAACGCAACTACACCAAGCTTAGAAACCTCTTAGACCAAAAATAAAATTTCTCTCCGGTCGGCGGAATTTTGCTCCGCCGATGGTGAAGCGAATTCCGCGCCGACTTCGTTCGCCCAGCCGGTTCAAGCAGATAGAGTTCTCCGGCCCGGACGTGTTGGCAGGTTTTCCCAGCGTGATCTAGCTAACGTTGGCAGCAAACTTGCCGAAGAAATAGTTAGTAGGGAAGTCGAAGAGGAGGAAGAGAGGGAAACTCGAGTCCGGCCCTACGTTGCACCGATCGCACTCTTCGCTCCTCGTCACCAGCCCAAGTGCTGGGGAAAGGAGGATGCCATGAGCACCAAGCGTCTCGCAGGAGCAACCGCGCTGCTGCTGACCTACCTCGCCACCGGCGCCCCCACGGCGACTGCCGGCGGCCTGGACGAGAAACTCCCCTCCCTGGACGGCCTGGTGCGTTACGGATGTGCGGTCCAAGGTCCCATTACGCAAATCGATCACTCCGATCCCCGTGGAAAAAGAAGATCAGTCTGGTCGGTTACTTTCTGGGCGGAGCACATAAGCCTATTCGGGAAGAAAGTCCGCAAGGACTGGAAGCTCCTGTACTCCTTCCGCAAGAAGCGCATCAAGGGACTGACCGACTGCGACAAATTCATGGACCGGGTCAGAAAGGCCCAGAGCGTGAATGCAACCCTGGCCAGCAGACGGAAGCGTTCCGGAGAAACCTTAGCGACTACCGCCGCCCGGGCGCCCATCAACTAGCTCTCCGGCCGCGTTGCAGGATGCGGCGGCGACAGGCAGGGAGCGGCGTCTTGCGGCTCGGCCAGCCTTATTCTTCTTCCTGCTTCGTTTCCGCGGGTGGCTCGATACCCAGCAGCCACTTGTTAAACCAATTGAGGTTCCGCTCCAAAGCGTCCTGGAGGAGCTTGGGCTCTCGGATGCCGTGCGGCTGGCGCGGATACACCACCATTTCCACCGGCACGCCCACTTTCTTCAGCGCCCGGTAGAACTCTTTCCCCTGCGAGAGCGGCACCCGGCGGTCTTCCCCTCCGTGCTGAATCAAGGTAGGCGTCTTGGCGTTTCCGACAAAATTTATGGCTGAATGGCGCAGATATTCCCGCATGTCCTCCCAGGGCCTGCCCCCGAAGTGGGACGCCATAAATTCGGGGATGTCGGTGGTGCCGTACATGCTGACCAGGTTGCTGAGGCCGGCGCCCATCGAGGCCGCCTGGAAGCGGTCGGTCTGGCTCACAATCCACGAGGTCATGTAGCCGCCGTAGCTCCAACCCATCACTCCCAGGCGCTCCGGGTCGGCCACGCCCTGCCGGACGAGCCGGTCCACTCCCCGCATGATGTCGCGGTAGTCGCCGTAGCCCCAGTCCT
>JACZYA010000117.1 GCA_022571295.1 Acidobacteriota bacterium
CTTTCGCGATGAATCTTGCTTGAAGCAAGCTTTGTTGGTACTCGATACTCTGTGGGCGGAATTTGACGGCGACCGAGGACTCTCCCACGTCGTTAAAGAACCGGCCGGGCGGCCACGATTCTTGTCGGACCACGTACATGCCTTGAGCGCCTTCCTGAATTGCTACCAGACCACAGGCAACCCGGATCATCTTCAGCGTGCGAAGGCGGTTCTGAGCTCGATAAACCAACTTTTCAGTGCTCCAGACGGTGGGTTCTACGATGTGACATCCAAGATTGTATCGGGCGGACCTCCGTTAGTCGGAGTTAGGCCCACGCTGGAAAACGCACTCCTGGCCGAGGCGTTGGTCACGCTCGCTACCATTACTTTGGATGACGCATACTTGGATGTAGCTAACGCAACCCTTAATTCATTCACCGGGGTTGTGCCTGGTATCAGTTACTTAGGGCCACCGAATCTCCGTAAGGTGGAGGAAGATGAAGAGCGTCTTTTTCCCCCAGCCGCTTCGGCCTGGGCCAGGGCCTGGTGGGCACGGTAGCGAAGACCGGGCAGCCGCTGCGGGTGGGTGAAGTCAAGACGGATTCCCGCTACATCAAGGCGGCGGAAGACGTCTGCTCCGAGATGGCCATTCCGCTGACGATCAAAAACCGCACCATCGGGGTGTTGGACGTCGGCAGCCGCCAATGCCACTACTTCACTGAAAGCCACCAGCGTTTGCTGACCCTGCTGGCCGGGCGCCTGGCGAACACAATTGAAAACGCGCGCCTCTACGAAAACCTGCGCGAGCAGGCGCGCACGCTCTCCTTGTTGCAAGAGGTCAGCCGCAAGCTGTCCTCCATCCTCGACCGCGAGGAGCTGCTCGCCCGAGTGGCGGAGCTGGTGAAGCGGCTGATCGACTACCAATTGTTCTCGGTCATGCTTTGGAACGAGGAGTCGCAGCTCCTGGAGCACACCTTCACTCTGCGCCATGACGAGCGCGTTCACCAGGAGGGCGGAATCCCCCTCGGCCACGGCATCTGCGGGGCGGCGGCGGCGCTGCGCCAGCCGCTACGCATCCCCAACGTGGACTTGGACCCGCGCTACGTCCGCTGCAGTTACGAGATAGAGGTTCGTTCGGAGCTGGTGGTACCGCTTGTTTTCAAAGACCGCTTGGTGGGCGTGCTGGACCTGGAAAGCACCGAGTACAACGCCTTCACCGAGCAGCACGAGCAAATGCTCTCTACCCTGGCTTCTAACATCGCCATCGCTCTCGAAAACGCCCGGCTCTACGAAGCCGTGCGCCGGGACGAGCAGCGCCTGGAGCGCGACCTGGCCACCGCGCGCGAGATTCAGAAAGGCCTGCTGCCCGACGCTCCGCCGCGCGTGCCGGGGCTGGACATCGCCTTCGCCTACGAACCGGCCCGCCAACTGGGCGGCGACATCTACGACTTCCTCCCCTACGGCGAAGGGCGTATAGCAATTGTTGTCGGCGACGTGGCCGGGAAAGCCACCCCGGCGGCGCTCTACGGGTCGTTGGCGGTGGGCATCGTGCGCGGGCATGTAGTGCAGCACCCCTGCGAGCCTGCTGAGATGTTGGAGCAGGTGAACGAGCACCTGCGCCAGCCTCGCATCGACAACCGCTATATCGCGCTGGTCTTCGCCGTCTATGACAGTCCCAGCCGGACTCTCACCGTAGCCAATGCCGGCTTTCCCTACCCCTGGTTGGTACGGGGGGACAAGGCGGAACGGATTCCGGTGGCGGGCGTGCCGCTGGGCTTGCTGCCCGAGAGCCGCTACGAGCAGGAGAAGATTGTCCTGCAGCCGGGTGATGTCGTCATCTTTTGCTCGGACGGCATCCACGAGGCCATGGACAGGGAGCAGCAGCAATTAGGGCTGGGACGGCTGGAAGAGATCATTGCCGGACTGGTACAGGGCAGCTCTCCCCGCGCCATCGCCGACGGGCTCATGCGCGCCACCGACCGCTACGCCGCCCGCAACTCCAAGCTGGCCGACGACCGCACCGTCGTCGTCCTGCAAGTCACCGAATAGCTCCGTCTTTTCGATTCCCGGCAGACAGAAATGCCTGCGCCACCCGAACTTAACAAAACCAAATAGTAGGCCGGACATTCCTGTCTGGCTGAGCCTCTCTGCGTCCTCTGCGAACTCTGCGGTTCAACAAATCCAACCGCAGAGAAAGAGGAAAACTCCGCAGACAAGAATGTCTGCGCCACCTGTTTCGCTGTTTGTCGATGGGAAGTAGGGCAGGCATTCCTGTCTGCACGGCTTGGGTTGGCCGGGAGCGGCGGGTAATCCCGCTAGAAGTTATCTTGTGAACGGTGTGTGGAGGCTTCGTCAGGGCACGGCTTTAGCCGTGCCGTACGTTGTGCTGTAAAACAGGGGCTTTAGCCCCTGAGGTAATGCCTCTGCAAACGCAATGGCTGGCTTTGGCGTTTGTGAGATGGCTTCTAGTTTTGTGACGGCTGCGGGCGGAAGCTCCCCTGCCAGCGGGCCACCAGCGCCGCCGCCAGGCAGTTGCCGGCGGTGTTGACTCCGGTGCGCGGCATGTCCAGGATGGGGTCAATGCCGAGCAGCAAGCCGAAGCTGGCGGCCACCACTTCCGGGGCGACACCGAAGCTGCTGAGCCCGGCGGCCAGGGCCACCAGCGAACTCCGGGGGACGTTGGTGACGCCTTTGCTCGCCACGAACAGCGTGCCGAAGAGCACCAACTGATCTCCCGCCGCCAGCGGAATGCCGAAAGCCTGAACCACGAACAGCCCCGCCACCCCGATGAAGAAGGCGCTGCCCGCCAGGTTGAAGGCAGTCCCGGTGGGGAGCACAAAGGCCACCACGCGGCGGTGCACACCGAAGTTTTCCATCACCTCCATGGCGCGGGGCAGGGCGGCGGCGCTGGAAGTGGTGGCGAAGGCAATCGTAAACGGCTCCCGGATAGCTTGGTAGAACGCCAATAGGGGGATGCGGAAGGTCAGGCAAAGCAGCGCATAAAGTACAAACAACATAAGCGCCAGGCCCAGATAAACACCCAGGGTCAGGCGCAGGAAGGCTTCGCCCACCTTCAGCCCGTGTGTGCCTACCATGGCCGCCGCCGCGCCGAACACCCCCACCGGCGCGGCCCACATCACCATGTCGGTAAACTTGAACATCACGTCGGCGAGCGACCGGCAGAATTCCAACACCGGCCGGCCCCGCGCGCCGCTGGCGCTGACGGCCACAGCAAAGACCACTGAGAACAGGACGATTTGTATGACGTCGCCGCGCGCCATCGCGTCCACCACGCTTGTCGGGAACAGGCGCACCCAGAAGGATCCTTCGGGCAGGGCGCTGGGAGCCGCGCCGGCCTCGGTTGGGGGTGCGATGCCTTGACCCGGCTGGAGCCAGTTGCCAATAGCAAAGCTCAGGGCCAGGGCCACCGCGGTGAGAATAAGGAAGTAGGCGACGGTCTTGACGGCCATCGCGCCGAGCTTTTTCAACTCGCCTGAGCCCGCGATCCCCACCACCAGCGTGGAGAAGATCAGCGGGGCGATGATCATCATCACCAGGCGAATGAAGATGGTGGCCAGCACCTGGAGTTGGCGGCCCACCTCGGGCCAGAGCCAGCCCACCAGTGCTCCCAGCGCCAGCGCCAGTAAGATGTAAAAGGTCAGTCCCGGGCGGCGGCTCACCGTTCCCCCCAGCGCAGCTTGCTGCGCAGCACCTGGAAGTAGTCGCGGTTGCGCGACTGCACCAGTTCAATCACGCGCTCGGACTTCTGCACCGAGACGCAGTCGCCGCTGCGCAGTTCCTCGCCCACCTGTCCGTCCACGGTGACGTAGACCGGCTCGCTGGTGTCGGGGAGATGCACTTCGATGCGGGCGGCGCCGGGGATAACCAACGGGCGGTTGGTCAGCATGTGCGGGGCGATGGGCGTGACGATCATGGAGTCTACGCTCGGCAGAACAATCGGCCCGCCGGCTGAGAGCGAGTAGGCGGTGGATCCGGTGGGGCTGGCCAGGATGAGCCCGTCGGAGCGGATGCGGGAGACAAAGCGGCCGTCGATGCTGACGTCGAAGTCCACGATGCGGGCCAGCGCCGCTTTGTGCAGCACCACGTCGTTCAGGGCGCGGTAGCTGGCGATGGCCCGGCCCTTGCGCTCCACCCGGGCGTCGAGCATCGAGCGCCGGTCGAGCAGGTGGCGGTCGGCCAGCACGTCCTCCAGCACGCCATAGACGCCGTCCAGGGTGATCTCAGTCAGAAAGCCCAGGCTGCCCAGGTTGACCGCCAGGATGGGGACGGCGTGCTCCTGCACCAGGCGGGCGGCAGCCAGCAGCGTTCCATCGCCGCCCAGCACCACCAGCAGGTCTGCCTGCGCGGGGATTTTCTCCCGCGCGGTGCCATCCTTGCCGTCCAGGCAGGCGACGGTCTCCTGGTCGCAGACGGTTTTGATGTTGCGCTGGGCGAACCAGTCCAGCAGGCCGGGCGCGACCGCGGCCACGTCCTCCTTCTTGGGCTTGGAGATGATGCCGACCGTGCTGAGCTTCATGGCGCGGATAATACTACGCGACTAGCGCCGGCGGGCGCAGAGAAAAAATTCACGGTTGCCCTCGGCGCCGGGCAGTCGAGACTCACGTACTTGGATTTCGCCCAGACCCACCTCCACCGCTGCCTGCGTGACTTTTTCCACCGCCTCGCGGTGCAGGGCCGGGTCGCGGACAATGCCGCCTTTGCCGACCTGCTTCTGGCTGAGCTCAAACTGCGGCTTGACCAGAATCAGAAACGTGGCGCCGGGCCGGGCGCAGGCCAGAGCAGCGGGAAGAATCTTGGCGACCGAGATGAAGGCCACGTCGAGCGTGACCCAATCCACCGGCTCGCCGATCTCCTCCGGCGTGAGGTGGCGGGCGTTGATGCCTTCGCGGACCACCACGCGCGCATCTTGCCGGAGCTTCCAGTCAAGCTGGCCCTTGCCTACGTCCACCGCATAGACGCGCGCCGCCCCGTGCTGGAGCAGGCAGTCGGTGAAGCCGCCGGTGGAGCTGCCGATGTCGAGGCAGATTTTTCCGGTCGGGTCGAGGCTGAAATCTTCCAGCGCTCCTTCCAGCTTGATGCCGCCGCGGCTGACGTAGCGGGGCGGCTCGCCCACCAGCTCGACTCGAGCGTCGGCGGGCACCGGCATCCCGGCTTTGTCGGCGCGCTGGCCGTTGAGGTGAATCTGCCCCGCCAGGATGAGCGCCTGGGCTTTCTCCCGCGTGGGCGCCAGGCCGCGCTCCAGCACCAGCTTGTCCAGACGTGTGCGCATCACAGTGGAATTGTACAAGCTAGTGTTGCATTACTGAAATAGGTGACACCTGAGGAACGTGAGGCGGAAGATGCCTGGAGGGTGCGGAGTTAACTTGCCCAACAAGACAGTTTGGAAGAGGTGCTCCGCACCCGCTCTTCCGCGAATTTACGCGTTACTTTCTATGTTTGCAGGACGCTAGGCGGCGCGGGTGAGGAGGTAGCGGGCAATTTCTCGCAGGGTGTCGGCGCGCCGCCCAAACGGTTTCAAGTCGTCGCAGGCTTCCTGCACCAGTTTGCCTGCCATCCGTTGCGATTTCTCCAGCCCGTGGACAGCAGGATAGGTCGCCTTGCCGAGGGCGGCGTCCTTGTGAGTAGTTTTGCCGAGGCGGCGGGTGGAGCTGCGCACATCGAGAACGTCATCCACGATCTGGAACGCCAGGCCCAGCTTGGCGCCGAAGCGGCTCAGGCGCTGGAGGCTTGGCCCATCGGCGCCGGCAAACAGCGCCCCGGTGCGGACGCTGGCGCGGATGAGCGCGCCGGTCTTGCCCCGGTGGATGGCTTCCAGTTGGCGGGCTGAGACTCGCCGGCCTTCCGCTTCCAGGTCGGCCATCTGGCCCGCGATCATTCCCCCACGGGTTCCGACGGCGGCAGCCAATTCGCGGATGATTGCCGCGTGGGGGCTCGGCGCGGGGCGGCGCATCCGGGCCAGGACTTCAAAGGCCAGCGTCAGCAGAGCGTCGCCGGCCAGGATGGCAGCGGCTTCGCCGAATTTTTTGTGGCAGGTGGGGCGGCCGCGGCGGAGGTCGTCGTTGTCAAGCGCCGGCAAGTCGTCGTGGATGAGCGAATAGGTGTGGATGAACTCGATGGCGCACGCGAGCTCTGCGATTCCGGCCGGCGGGCGGCGGAAGACGGCGGCTGCTTCCAGGCAGAGGATGGGCCGGATGCGCTTGCCCCCGCCCAGCACGGAGTAGCGCATCGCCCGATGGAGGGTCAGCGGCACCTCCTGCGCCGGGGGCAGCAGACGGCGGAGGTGCTGGTTCAGCCGGGCGCGGTGTTTTGCGAGGCGAGTAGTTAGAACCATCAGGAATGCAGCAGGGTCGGCGGCTCCAGGCGCAGCCTAGCCGTCTTTTTTGGCTTTCACGGGTTCGTCGCCTTCGAGCGCGAACTTGCGGGCGGCCACCTTGCCGTCGGCTTTCTTGAGCAGGATCTCGACTTTGTTTTCCGCCTCTTCGAGCTGTTTCTGGCACTGCCGCGAAAGGCCGATGCCTTCCTCGAAGAGTTTCAGCGCTTCGTCCAGGGCCAGGTCGCCGGCTTCGAGTTTCTTGACGATCTGCTCCAGGCGGTGCAACGAGGATTCAAAAACGGGTTTGGTCACGCGCCCTCCTGCCAAGCGCGATTCTAACGCAACTCCCCTCCACAAACAAACCGGGGCCGCGCTGGATTGCGCCAGCACCAAACAAAGCGCGGGAGAGGGAAAGGGAAGTGGCGGCTACCGACAGGGGCCGGCCTGAGATTTCTTGTCAGACCAGTTTTTCGGCTAACTGGCGAACCTTCTCCCGCCCGGCGGTTTCGCGCGCGATGCTCTCGCAGAAGTCATCTACGTCCTTTTCGATTTGTTCCTGGGTGGCTTTAGGGTTGGGGGGAACAATCATGGTGCCAACGTAGGAGGATTTTCCGCATGTACCTGCGACGGTTACTGTCATGGAGCTGTCGTATTGCCGTTTCAGGATGGTTTCAATAGTTACATCCAGGTCAGTGACGCGGATGGATTTGCTCTTTAAGTTTTTCATTGGTAGCTTCCTTAATGAGGCTGGTGCCCGTGCACTTTCATGTGAATCGCCGGTGCCGAGACCTCTCAGTGTTGGGGTAGTCGTCGCGCTCAATTCAGCCTTCGGTGGTTTCATGCGGTGCCGAGTTTTCGCAATTCCTCGGCCAGAGCGTGCTCAACCCGCCGCGATCTCCGCTCGCCGCTGGCAACTTTTTGTACGTGCTGGGGGGAAAGCTTCAGGCGGCGCGCCACCCGACTGTAGAGGCCCCAATGGCGCTTCCAGCGAAGCAGTTGACCCAGGCTCGGCGGGCGGCTACTGTTTCGCAGAGATTTAGCGGCGCTAAATTTCGCTCTCATATGCCCCAGTCATATACTAAGGCACACAAAGGTAGTAAGGCACATAACCGTAGTCAAGGGAAAAGTTTTGGCAGGCGAGCGGACTGGCCGGCGAGGTTACATAAGCTGCGGGAAGAGCGGCGGATGTCACAAAGCAGCTTGGCAAGAGAGTTGAGTGTAACTGTATCGGCCGTCAGCCATTGGGAGACCGGCCGCAAGCAGCCCGACGCCGCCAGTTGCATCAAGCTGGGGAAACTGGCCGGGCACCCGGACTGCTGGTTCTGGTGGGCGCGGGCGGGGCTGACGGAAGAAGAGTTGCTCGCCGCGGCGCCGGAGGTGGAGGCGCGGCTGCTGGACCTGCGCATGGCGGGCCGCTATCCGGAGATCACCATCGTCTCCGGGCCCCGCATCAAGGGCAGCGGCCCCGGCAAGCCCAAGTCCGGCTTTGTCATGCTGCCGCTGCTGATGGACCCGGCGGCGACCGGGCGGCCTCGGCTGGTCGAAGAACGCGACGTGGAGGACTTCTTCGTCTTTCCGCGCTCCTGGGTTCCGCACCCGGAAACGACCACTCTGATGCGAGTCGCCGACAACTCGATGGCGCCCCTGATTGGGGAAGGCTACCTGGTGGCGGTGGATGCGGCCGTGAACGACCCGCGCAAGCTCCAGGGGAAGATAGTTGTGGCGCAGATCGACCGGTCAATCACAATCCGGTGGCTCGACCGCCTGGGTGAGCAGTGGGCGTTGACGCCGGCCAATGAAGACTTCCCCAAGCATTCCCTCCGGCCGGAGGACCGCGTCATCGGGCGGGTGGCCTTCTGGTACGGCCAGCAGGAGTAGGAATCCCTGCCGGCCTTCCTTGGCGAACCGGCGAAGAAACCTCTGACTTCTTCACCGCCCTGGCCGCCACCGCCAAGAAAACTTCCAAAGCCGCCTAGAAGTTGTTGCATAACCTCCGCATGGCGGGTCAGGCCTGCCCCGCTACTTAGCAGAGAAATATGGTAGCGGCGAAGAAGCCGCGCAGCGGCTTCTTCGTCGGCTTTTCAAAAACCCGCAGACAGGAATGCCTGCCTACCCTGCCTGCCGCAGGCAGGCGCAGGCAGGTCTGCCCCACCCAATCGGCGAGGGCTTTCCCTGGAGACGCGCGGCCCACTGCGCGAGCTAAGTCGGAGTTCAGCGGGGCAGCAGGTGGAGGGTATGGCGGGCGGCGCGCTCGACCGCCAGATCGGTGAAGGGGGCGGGGAAGCTGCGCACCTCCAGCCAGGCTCGGTACTGGTCTTGGTAGTGCGGGCCGGCGACGTGGCCCGATTGCCCCACGGTGATGTTCATCAGCGTTGCGTCCAGGTCAGCCCAGTCCACCACCAGCCGCTGCGAGGGCCCGGCGGTGCGACGGGTCTGCTTGACGGTGTAGCGCCCGCCCGACTGAGGTTCCCCCCCGACCGAGAACCAGCTCCGCAGGAGCGGAATCCGGTCCCAAACCGGATGAGCAAAGCGCACCC
>JACZYA010000279.1 GCA_022571295.1 Acidobacteriota bacterium
CTGCACGGGGCGGTGGTGGACAGCTTCGGCGATCACCGGATTGCGATGGCGCTGGCGGTGGCGGGGTTGGTGGCGGAAGGGGAAACGACGCTAAGAGGCGCGGAGTGCGTGGAGATTTCCTTTCCGGGGTTCTTCGAGGTACTGGAAGCGCTGCGCGAGTAGGAGGCGGGGACTAGCGCTTGGGGCCGAGCTTCTCGCGCAACAGGCGGGAGACGGACTCCAGGGTGTCGTTGAGAGTGGCTTGCACCTGAGCGGCGGAATCCTGCGCCATCTCTTCGGCTTGTTGCCGGAAGCGGTCGAGCGTCTCGGTCAAGCGGGCGTCCAGCATGGAATCCGCCGAGGCTTCCACTTTGCTCTGGCTGGCGCGCAGATGCTCGTGGACTTCGTTCAACTGTTGCGCCAAATCCTGGCTGGTGTTGGTGCTCAACTCCTCCAACTGCGTGCGCAGTTCGCGGGCGCGGCGCTCCATCGGCTCCTGGGCCATTTCGATGGCCAGGTGGATGCGGCCTTTGATCTGGCCGCTGGCCTCGACCAGGGTTTCGTGGACCTGCTTCTGGAAATTCTTGGTCTCATCCGTCAGCCAAGCGCGCGCTTGCTCGGCCTCCTGGTGGAATTCTCCCGCTTGGGTTTCCAACTGACCACCCTCTTTCTTGAGGGATTCGAGCAGAGCGTGCAAGTCAACCGCGGTGGCTTCGCTGCGGCTGACTAGGGGAGCCAACGTCTGATCGAGCTCTTCTTGCAACTGTGGCAGGTGGGTTTGCCGCACGGTTTCGGCTGCTTGTTCGAGCTGTTCGCGGGTGTGGTTGACGGTGTCGGTCGCAGCTTTTTCCAGCCGTGCTTCTAGTCCTTCGTCCAGTTGGGCCGCCAATGCTTCGGCGCGCTCTCCCAGGCGAGCGGCCTCGGCCTGGGTTTTTTCCAAAGTTTCCTTCAGCTCCTGCTGGCGCTGGCCGAAGTCGGTCTGCAGACGCTGCTGGACGGAATTCCATGCCTGCTCGCCCAGGCTGCGCAGGGCTTTTTCCGCCCGCCGGCTGAACTGAGCGTTTTGCTGTTCGAGGTGGGCAGTGATCTCACTCTGGCTTTGCTCTATCAGGCCCTCAAGCTGGGTGCGCATGGCGGCCAGCATTTGGTCGGTCTGCTGAGCCAGGTCGGAGCCGACCTGCTGCGCATAACGGTGCAGGCTTTTCTCGGCCGCTTGCGCTTCTCCCAGCAGGGCGTTGAGTCGGTCTGACTCGGTCTGCAAACCATCCAGGTGGGTTTCCCGGGTTTTGTCCACGGACTGTTGCCAGTCGTGCAACTGCTGCTGGAGCTGGGTGCTGCGCTGGTCGAGGCTTGCGGTCAGCTCGTCCTGGCGGCGCTGGAGCAGCACGTTGAGTTGAGCCTGCATCCGGGCCAGCAACCCCTCGGCCTGCTGCGTGAGCTGGGAGTTCATCTGGCCGGCGTACTGCTGCAAGCTGCCTTCGATGGCGCGCGCTTCTTTCAGGCGCACGTTGATGCGGTCGAGGAATTCGCGCTCGCTGCGGTCGAAGTCTTCGAGTAGCTTCTGCCGCAGGTCTTGGCCGACATTTTCGGTGAGGCCGAGCAGGTGCTGCTCGAGTTGCCCCCGCTGCGCTTCGCGCTGGGCGGAGAACTCCTCTTCGATCAGGGCGCGGATGCGCTCCAGGGTGCCGCTGACTCCTTCCTTGACGCGGTCGTCCACGGTTTGCGGAAGCAGGCGGACGAGCGACTCGACGTAGTCGCGGGCTTGGCGCACCTCTTCGAGGTGGGCCTGGAGGTCGGTGGTGGATTTTTCGCGCCGGGCCAAATCCTGCTGGACCTGCTTGCGGGTCTGCTCGACCACGGTCTGGAGTTGCTCGCGCGAGTTGGCCAACAAGAGCTCGCGCTCCTGGGCGACCTGCTTACGGAAGGTCTTCCCGACGCTGAAGAGGAGTGCTTCTGCCTCTTCGCTGAGCTTCCGCACGGTCTGGAGCTTGGATTCTGCGTCGGTGGAGTCTTGACGGCGGCGTTCCAGGTCCTGGTCTACGGACTGGCGAACTTGCTGGGCAATCTCTTGCAATCCTTGTTGGGCCTGTTTTTGGAGGCGCTCCCAATCGGAGGAGGCGCGCTCCTCAAAGTCAGCGCGGAGGCGCACCAGCAGGTCGCCCAGGCTTTCGCGGTAGGAGTTTTCAAACTCACTGGAGATGTCCTTGGCCTTGCCCTGCAGGGTC